>JBDHSO010000010.1:0-44181 GCA_039808125.1 Rhodobacter sp.
CCGCCGCCGCCGGCGGCCGGCGGGCGGAGGTGTCGAAGGCGCGGGCCCGCGCCTGGGACGGCATCCCGGCCGAGGCGCGGGCCGCCTGGGACGATCTTCTGTCCGTCGAAGGCATCGGCGCGACGCTGGCACTGTCGCTTGTCACCGCCCTGGCGCCGGGACCCGAACGCGCCGCCGTCGCGGCGCTGGTGGCGCAACTGACCGAGATCGTGCCGCCGGCCGCCCCCGCCGCCGCAAGCCCGGTCGCCGGGCTGACCGTGGTCTTCACCGGCACGCTGGAGAAGATGACCCGCGCCGAGGCCAAGGCCCGGGCCGAGGCGCTGGGCGCCAAGGTCGCCGGCAGCGTCAGCGCCCGGACCGACCTCGTGGTCGCGGGCCCCGGTGCGGGATCGAAGGCGAGGGATGCCGAACGCCTTGGCATCCGGGTGATCGACGAGGACGGCTGGCTCGCCCTCATCGCGTGCGGCTGAGATGGCCGAGCGGCCCGAGGCGCTGTTTCCGCTGTTCGCCGGGCTTGAAACGCTCGATGGCGTGGGCACGAAGACGGCCAAGGCGATGGAGCCGCTGGGCATCTCCCGGCCGAAGGATCTGCTGTTCCTGCTGCCGCAGGCCGGCATCGACCGCAGTCGCCGCGACAGCCTGCGCGACATCGCATTGCCGGCGACGGCGACGGTCGAGGTGACGGTCGGCCGCCACAGCCCGCCGCGCAGCAAGGGCGGGCCCTATCGCATCGCGGTCAGCGATCCGGTGCTGGACTGGACGCTGGTCTATTTCCATGCCCGCGGCGATTATCTGCAACGGCTGTTGCCACCGGGGCAGCGGCGGGTGGTTTCGGGACGGGCGGAATTCTTCGACGGGCTGGCGCAGATGGTGCATCCCGACCATGTGTTGCGGGTCGAGGAGGCGGACAGCCTGCCGGCCTATGAGCCGGTCTATCCGCTGGTGGCAGGGGTAACGCAG
Source organism: Rhodobacter sp. (assembly GCA_039808125.1). Taxonomy (GTDB): domain Bacteria; phylum Pseudomonadota; class Alphaproteobacteria; order Rhodobacterales; family Rhodobacteraceae; genus Pseudogemmobacter. The sequence continues at coordinate 961 of JBDHSO010000010.1, forward strand.
AAGGGGTTGCACAAGGCCGTGGCATCGGCGCTGGCGCGCACGCCCGATCTCGCGGAATGGATCGATCCCGGGCTGAAGGCGCGCGAGGGCTGGCCCGGCTGGCGCGCGGCGCTGCTGGCGGCCCATGCGCCCGAAGGCCCGGCCGGGCTTGCGCCCGCCGATCCCGCGCGGCAGCGGCTGGCCTATGACGAATTTTTCGCGCATCAGCTGACGCTGGCACTGGCGCGGGCCAATCTGCGCCGGGGCAGGGGGATTGCCAGCCATGGCACCGGCACCCTGCAGGCGCGGGTGCTGGCGGGTCTGCCCTATCGCCCGACCGCGGCCCAGATCCGCGCCGTGGCGGAAATCGCCGGCGATATGGCGCAGCCCCTGCGGATGAACCGCCTGTTGCAGGGCGATGTGGGCGCGGGAAAGACGCTGGTGGCCTTTCTGGCGCTTCTGGTCGCGGTCGAGGCCGGCGGCCAGGGCGTGATGATGGCGCCGACCGAAATCCTGGCGCGCCAGCATTACGACGGGCTGGCGCCGCTGGCCGCGGCGGCGGGCGTGCGGCTGGACCTGCTGACGGGGCGCGACAAGGGGCAGGAGCGGGCGCGCAAGCTGGCCGCCCTGGCCTCGGGCGAGATCGCGGTGCTGGTCGGCACCCATGCGGTTTTCCAGAAGGATGTCGTCTTCGCCGATCTGCGGCTGGCGGTGGTGGACGAGCAGCATCGCTTCGGCGTGGCGCAGCGGATGGAGCTTGGCGCCAAGGGGCAGGCCGCGGATGTGCTGGTGATGACGGCGACGCCGATCCCGCGCAGTCTGGCGCTGGCGAGTTATGGCGACATGGATGTTTCGGTGCTGGACGAAAAGCCGCCGGGGCGAAAGCCGATCGTCACGGTTCTGGTCTCGTCGGCCCGGATGGACGAGGTGGTGGCGCGGCTTGCGGCGCAGATCGCCGAGGGGCGGCAGGCCTATTGGGTCTGCCCGCTGGTCGAGGAGTCCGAACTGGTCGACCTGACCTCGGCCGAGGAACGTTTCGCGGCGCTCCGGGCGGCTCTGGGCGAGGGGCGGGTGGGGCTGGTCCATGGCCAGATGCCGCCGGCCGAGAAAGATGCGGCGATGGCGCGTTTCGTCGCCGGCGAGACGGCGGTTCTGGTGGCGACGACGGTGATCGAGGTCGGCGTGAACGTGCCGGGCGCGACGATCATGGTGATCGAGCGGGCCGAAACCTTCGGTCTGGCGCAGTTGCACCAGTTGCGCGGCCGCGTCGGGCGGGGGGATCAGGCCTCAACCTGTCTGCTGATGTACCGGCCGCCGCTGGCGGAGGCCGGAGAGCGGCGGCTGAAGATCCTGCGCGACACCGAAGACGGGTTTCGCATCGCCGAGGAAGATCTGGCGATGCGGGGGGCGGGCGATCTGATCGGCACCGCGCAGTCGGGGCTGCCGCGGTTCCGGGTCGCCGATATGGAACGGCAGTCGGCGCTGATGGCGGTGGCGCAAAGCGATGCGCGGGCGCTGCTGGCGGCGGATCCGGCGCTGGAGGGGCCGCGGGGCCGGGCCGCGCGCAATCTGCTGTGGCTTCTCGATCAGGACCGGGCGATCCGGCTGATCTCGGTAGGCTGACCGCATCTTCTCCCGACCATGCCTCGCCGCCGCCGACTGGCTGCGGGAACCGACCTGCGCCGGCCGCGTTGTATTTCCGTGCCGCGTGCCGGCCGCGAAACCGTTTGTTCATGAAAAGATCGCAGATGTTCTTAATTAGTTCTTTACGAATCGCAGCCGATATGAGAACAATAAAGCAACAAGGAAGAGGAGAGCCAGCATGATCGCCCGTCTGAAAGCTGCTGTTCACAGTCTCGATGCCGCATTGGTCGAGGATGTGGTCGGCGTTGCGGCACTGTTCGCCCTTCTCTTCGTGGCGCTGGCCGTGCCTGCCGCCATCTGACCTGTCTGTTTCGAGTTTCTGCCTGCGGTCTGCCCCCGGCGCGCCGGCCTTCCTCTGTCCCGATCCGAAGGCCCCGGCGGAATCGTTCCGCCCCATCGCGCGCCCCAGACACGCCACTTGCCGCCGCCGTCGCCAGACTGCGGCGGCCTTTTCTTTCCGGGCGCCTTCCGGCGTTCCGGTCGGCTGGCCCCGGATCAGCGCGTCGGGGCGCTGTCTTCGGCTGCCGCCACCGCCGCTGCCGCCGCATCCAGCGCCAGCAGGATCGAGGCATGGCGGTTGCGGTAGTCGCGCGCCGGAAGCAGCGCGGCATAGCCGTCGAACGGCGCGGCGGGTGCGGGGCCCCCCTGCAGCATCGCCTCGACGCCCGCCCGCGCGGCCTCCAGGTCGGCGCGGTCGAGGCCGAGCACCACCTCGCCCAAGATCGCGGCGGAGGCCTGCCCCAGCGCGCAGGCCCGGACATCCTGCGCGAATTCGGAAATGCGCCCGCCTTGCAGCACCACATCAGCGGTGATGGTCGAGCCGCAAAGCGGCGAGCGCCGGCGCGCGGTCCCCTGCGGGTCGGCCAGCCGCCCGGTTCGCGGGATCGCAGCCGCCAGGGCAAGGATGCGCCCGGAATAGAGGCTGGTAAGATCGCTGTCGGCCATGCGCTTGCTCCTTTGCACGACCTATGTAATCCCCGGGTCGCGCACCGCCAAGGAGAAGCCGATGTTCGACCCTGCAAGCCTGCGTTACGACGCCCGGGGGCTGATCCCCTGCATCGCGCAGGACCACGCCACCGGCGAGGTTCTGATGCTGGCCTGGATGAATGCCGCTGCCGTGGAAAAGACATTGCAGAGCGGCCGCGTGACCTACTGGTCGCGCTCGCGCCAGGCGTTCTGGATCAAGGGTGAGACCTCGGGCCATCATCAGCGGCTGGTGGAACTGCGGATCGACTGCGACCGCGACGCGCTGCTGGCGCTGGTCGAGCAGACGGGGCCGGCCTGCCATACCGGCCGCCGTTCCTGCTTCTACACCGCCCTGCGCGACGGCGCCGAAAAGGTGATCAGCGCGCCGCTGACGTGAACCCCACCATGCGGCGGATATCCTCGGGCGTGGCGCCATCGGCCCGGTATTTCGCCAGGGCGCGGGCATCGTCGCGCTTGGCAAGCCGTCGGCCGGCCTCGTCGCGGATCAGCCGGTGGTGGTGATAGGCGGGGGTCGGCAGGCCGAGCAGGCGCTGCAACACGACATGGATCGCCGTCGCCTCGAACAGATCCGCGCCGCGGGTGACTTCGGTGATGCCCTGGGCCGCGTCATCGACCACGACGGCAAGGTGATAGGAGGTGCCGATGTCGCGCCGGGCCAGCACGATATCGCCGATTCCGGCGACGATGGCCGCCGCATCCTGGCGGCAGGGGCCGGGGCGGGTGCCGGTGTCGTGGAAGGCGACCTCGCCCAGCCTGTCCATCGCCCGGGTCATGTCCAGTCGCAGCGCGCCGGTCGCATGGTCGCGGCCGCGACAGGTTCCGGGATAGACCGGACCATCCGGCCCGATGACGGCCGCGCCCTCCTGCGGGGCCGACAGGGCCGCGCGGATGTCGCCCCTTGTGCAGGTGCAGTGGTAGGTCAGGCCCATGGCCCGCAATCGGTCCAGCGCCGCGGCATAGGCCGGCAGGCGGTCGGATTGCCGCATCACCGGCCGCTCCCAGGTCAGGCCAAGCCAGGCCAGATCGTCGTAGATCGCCGTCTCCCAGTCGGGCCTTGTCCGGGCGGGGTCGATGTCCTCGACCCGCAGCAGGAAACGGTCGCCCCGCGCCGCGGCCACCAGCGCGGCATAGGCATGGCCCAGATGCAGCGGCCCGGTGGGAGAGGGGGCGAAGCGCGTTACCCGAGCCACGCGGCAAAGGCCTGTTTGGCGCGGTCGGTATAGGCCTTGTAGCGGTCCTTGCGGCCGCGGCGCCCGCCCCGGGCGCCGATGGGCGGAAAGAGGCCGAAGTTCACGTTCATCGGCTGGAAGGTCTTTGCCTCGGCGCCGCCGGTGATGTGGTGGACCAGCGCGCCCATGGCCGTGTGCTGCGGCGGCGGGGCCAGATCGCGGCCGAGGATCTCCGCCGCCGCCATCCGGCCGGCCAGCAGCCCCATGGCCGCGCTTTCCACATAGCCCTCGACCCCGGTGATCTGGCCGGCGAACCGCAGGTTCGGGCGGGTGCGCAGGCGCATCCGGTCGTCAAGCAGCGTGGGCGAGTTGATGAAGGTGTTGCGGTGGATGCCGCCCAGCCGGGCGAAGCTTGCTTCCTGAAGGCCGGGAATCATCCGGAATACAGTGGTTTGCGCGCCGTACTTCATCTTGGTCTGAAAGCCCACGATATTGTAGAGCGTGCCGAGCGCATTGTCCTGGCGCAATTGCACCACGGCATAGGGCTTGTCCGGCCGGTGCGGATTGGTCAGGCCGATCGGCTTCATCGGGCCGAATCTCAGCGTCTCGCGCCCGCGTTCGGCCATCACCTCGACCGGCAGGCAGCCGTCGAAATAGCCGGCGGTCTCGCCCTCGCGGAACTCGGCCTTGTCGGCGGCCAGCATCGCGTCGATGAAGGCCTCGTACTGCTCGCGCGTCATCGGGCAGTTGATATAGGCCTTCTGCTCCGCCTCGGTCTCGCCCTTGTCGTAGCGGCTTTGCTTCCAGGCGACCGACATGTCGATGGTGTCGGCATGCACGATCGGGGCGATGGCGTCGAAGAAGGCCAGCGCATCGGCGCCGGTGGCAGCGCGGATGCTCCCGGCCAGGGCGCCGCTGGTCAGGGGGCCGGTGGCGACGATCCAGCGACCGGATGAAGGAAGCTCTGTAATTTCTTCATCCACAACGGAAATCAGCGGATGCTGCCGGATTTCCGCGCTGACGCTCTGGGCGAAGGGGTCGCGGTCGACCGCCAGCGCGCCGCCCGCCGGCAGCCGATGCGCGCGGGCCATCCGCATGATCAGGCCGCCGGCCGCCTCCATCTCCCAATGCAGCAGGCCGACGGCGTTGCGCTCATGGTCGTCCGACCGGAACGAGTTCGAGCAGACCATCTCGGCCAGAAGGCCGGTGCGATGGGCAAAGGTGCCGGTGCGGGGGCGCATCTCGTGGATGACCACGGACACGCCCATGGCGGCGGCCTGCCAGGCGGCTTCGCTGCCGGCCATGCCGCCGCCGATGATGTGAAGCGTTTCCATGGCCGGAGCGTGTAGGGCAAACCGCGCGGCGTGAAAAGGCCGCCGAAGCGGCCCCTGCCGGGTTTAGCGGCGGTCGATCGCATAGGCGCCGGGGCCCATGCCAAAAAATGCCAGGAAACCGCCGGCAATCGCGAGGTTCTTGTTGAAGTGAACCATCTGCCCGGGCTCGGCAAGGTTGAAGTGATAGAGGAGCGCCGTCGCGATGCAGAAAAGCGCGCCCGCCAGCGCGGCCCAGCGGGTTTGCCAACCCAGGATCAGCAGCAGGCCGATGGCGATCTCGGCGAGGATCGCGGGCCAGGCCAGAAAGCCGGGCAAGCCACCCATTTCCACATAGCCGGCAAAACCGGACACGTCGCCCAGCTTGGAGACGCCCGAATAGAGGAAGACGCCGCCCAGCAGGATACGCCCCGCCAAGGGTGCAACGGTTTGAAGTTTCAACATGATTCATCCTTTTCGCGATGCCGCGATCTGCGGTCCGCCGCGTATATGTCACATGGGCTTTCACGATCATACGCCGATCGGCGCGCAGAAAACCTGCGCCAGCGCAGAGGCGGACGGCGCCGGGCTATCGCCCGATCAGGGCCTGCCGCTGGGTCGCGACAAAGGCGGCGGGGTCGGAAATGTCGAACCCCAGCGCCGCGGCCTTGTCGAAAAAGCCGCGGGCGGGCAGGCCGTTGCCCAGCCGCGCCGCCACCACCGCCGCCCGCAACGGCTGGCCCCGGGCGGCATCCTCCTCCATCAGCCGCTCCAGCGCCGCGGTCAGATCGGCCATCCGCAAGCCAAGGTCGCGGGCCAGCGCGCCGTAGCTGGCGGTTTCGCCCGCCGCCGCAAGGGCGGCGAGGCGGGCCTCAAGCGTCATCCTCGCCCTGTTCCGCGATGCGTGCGACCGAGACGACATCCTCGTCGGCACCGACGTTGAACACCCGGACGCCACCGGCGCTGCGCGAGCGGAAGCTGATCTGGTCGACCGGCACGCGGATCGACTGGCCGGTCGAAGTGGCCAGCATGATCTGGTCGGTCATCTCGACCGGGAAGGAGGCGACGATCCGGCCGCCCCGGGGGCCTGGCGAGATGGCCTTGACGCCCTGGCCGCCCCGGCCGCGGACCGGATAGTCGTGGCTGGACGACAGCTTGCCCGAACCGCCGGCGGTGACGGTAAGGATCAGTTCCTCGGCCGCCGAAAGCTCGGCATAGCGTTCGGGGGAAAGCTGGCCCTCGGCCACGGCCTCCTCCTCCTCGTCGACGGTCTCCTCCTCGGCCACGCCGGCCATCAGCCGGCGCTGTTTCAGATAGGCCGCGCGTTCCTCGGGGTTGGCCTCGTAATGCCGGATGATCGACATCGACACCACGCGATCACCCGGCGCCAGCCGGATGCCGCGCACGCCAGTGGAATCTCGGCCACGGAAGACGCGCACCTCGGTGGTTGGGAAGCGGATCGCCCGGCCGGCCGCGGTGACGAGCATCACGTCGTCGCCTTCGTCGCAGATCCGCACGTTCACCAGGCTGACGCCCTCGGGCAGGTTCATCGCGATCTTGCCGTTGCGCTTGATATTGGTGAAATCGGACAGGGCGTTGCGGCGGACATCGCCCTCGGAAGTGGCGAAGAAGACCTGAAGGTCGTCCCATTCGCTTTCAGGCACGTCGACCGGCATCAGCGCGGCGACGGAGACGCCGGGGCCGATGGGCAGGATATTGACCATCGCCTTGCCCTTGGCGGTGCGTCCGGCCAGCGGCAGGCGCCAGCATTTCATCTGGTAGACCATGCCGTCGGTCGAGAAGAACAGCAGCGAGGTATGGGTATTGGCGACGAACAGCGTCGTCACCACGTCGTCCTCCTTGGTCGCCATCGAGGCCAGGCCCTTGCCGCCGCGGTTCTGGCTGCGGAACTCGACCAGCGGCGTGCGCTTGATGTAGCCGCCCGAGGTGATGGTCACGACCATATCCTCGCGCTCGATCAGATCCTCGTCCTCCATGTCGCCTTCCCATTCGGCGATCTGGGTGCGGCGGGGAACGGCGAACTGCGTCTTCACCTCGGTCAGTTCCTGGGCGATGATCGCCATGATCCGGTCGCGCGAGGACAGGATGTCGAGGTAGTCCTTGATCTTCGCGGCCAGTTCCTCCAGCTCGTCGGTGATCTCCTTGACGCCCATCGCGGTCAGCCGCTGCAACCGCAGGTCAAGGATCGCCCGGGCCTGCGTTTCCGACAGGTTGTAGGTGCCGTCGTCGTTCATCTTGTGCGCGGGATCGTCGATCAGCCGGATATAGGCCTCGATGTCCCGGGCGGGCCAGCGCCGCGTCATCAGCCGGTCGCGCGCCTCCGCCGGATCGGCGGAACTGCGGATGGTGGCGACCACCTCGTCGACATTCGACACCGCAACGGCAAGCCCGCAGAGGATATGGCTGCGCTCGCGCGCGCGCCGCAGTTCATAGGCCGTGCGCCGCGCGACGACCTCTTCGCGGAACACCAGGAAATACCACAGGAAATCGCGCAGCGAGAGCGTCTCGGGCCGCCCGCCGTTCAGCGCCAGCATGTTGCAGGCGAAAGAGGTCTGCATCGGCGAGAAGCGCCAGAGCTGGTTCAGCACCACATCCGGCGTCGCGTCGCGCTTCAGCTCGATCACCACGCGCACGCCCACGCGGTCTGATTCGTCGGCGACCGAGGCGATGCCCTCGATCCGCTTTTCCCGCACCGCCTCGGCGATCCTCTCGATCATCGTGGCCTTGTTCACCTGATAGGGAATTTCGTCGACGATGATCGCCCAGCGGTCCTTGCGGATTTCCTCGACATGGGTCTTGGCGCGGATGATCACGCTGCCGCGGCCGTCGAGATAGGCCTTGCGCGCGCCGGAGCGGCCGAGGATCAGCCCGCCGGTCGGGAAATCGGGCGCCGGCACGATCTCCATCAGCCGCTCCAGCGAAATGTCGGGTTCGGCGATCATCGCAAGGGTGGCGTCGATCACCTCGCCCAGGTTGTGCGGCGGGATGCGGGTCGCCATGCCGACGGCGATGCCTTCCGAGCCGTTGACCAGCATGTTGGGATAGCGCGCGGGCAGGACGGTGGGCTCGCGGTCCTTGCCGTCGTAATTGTCCTGGAAATCCACCGTGTCCTTGTCAATGTCGCTCAGCAGCGACAACGCCGCCTTTTCCAGCCGCACCTCGGTATAGCGGAAGGCGGCGGGCGGATCGCCGTCCATCGAGCCGAAATTGCCCTGGCCGTCCAGCAGAGGCAGCGACATGGAAAAATCCTGCGTCATCCGCACCAGGGCGTCGTAGATCGCGCTGTCGCCATGCGGATGGTACTTGCCCATCGTGTCGGCCACCGGCCGCGAGGATTTGCGATAGGGCTTGTCGTGGGTATTGCCCACCTCGTTCATGGCATAGAGGATCCGCCGATGCACCGGCTTCAGCCCGTCGCGCAGATCGGGGATCGCGCGGCTGACGATCACGCTCATCGCATAGTCGAGATAGGCGGTGCGCATCTCATGTGCGATATCCACCTGCGGGCCGGACCAGACCGGACGCTCGGGGGTTTCGCCTGTATTGTCGGTGCTTTCGGGGGTATCCGCCACGGTCTGCCTTCTTTCCCCTCGCGGGGCCCAGATCTAGTTGGCCCGGACCCTACACCATCCTATCCCTTGGGTGCAATGCCGGGCGGCCGGCCATGACCCTCCAGGGTGCCCGCAAGCGCGCGCCCAACACGCCCGGCGTGACGGGCGTTGAACGCTTTTTCAACTTCGGCATGCTCTCCTTTCAGAAGAATGCGACAGGAGGCAGATCCCATGACGGAAACCGAACGCATGCTGCGGGGCTACGGTCTGACCACGGCCGAGCTCTTCTACCGGATGCCGGATTACCGGCATGTGCTGAACAGCTACATCTGGCAGGACTACGATCTGGCGCCGGATTATCCGGTGCTGTTCCGGTTCATCGAATTCTGGCAGGGCCATATCGAGGCGCCGCTGCATTCGGTCCGCTTCACCCATCGCAAGCCGGTCGGGCCGGCGGAGTGGCGCCATGTCACCCGGGAGTTCCGCCTGAATTGAGGTCTTGCCGCGCGGCCGTGGCGGGGGTAGGGCGCGGGGCATGACCTCCGCTCCTCCGCCCGCCCGCGCGCGCGCCCTGACCGGCACCGACGACCTGATCCGCGAGGGTCTGGCCGATCCCGCCGAACGCGCCGCGCTGCAGCGGGTCGAGGCCGACTTCCGCATCCGCATCTCGCCGGCGATGGCCGCGCTTGCCACCGACGGCGTGCGGCACCAGTTCGTCCCCCAACCGCGCGAACTCGACATCCGCCCCGAGGAACTGGCCGATCCGATCGGTGACGATGTTCACCGCCCGGTCCCGGGGCTGACGCATCGCTACCCGGACCGGGCGATCCTGCATGCGACGCAGACCTGCGAGGTCTATTGCCGCTTCTGCTTCCGCCGCGAGGCGGTGGGCGAGGACGGCGCCCTGGCCGAGGCGGAATTCGCCCGCGTCCTGGCCTATCTGGCCGAGCACCCGCAGATCTGGGAGGTGATCCTGACCGGCGGCGATCCCCTCGTGCTGTCGCCCCGCCGCATCGGCGCCATGCTGCGCCGGCTGGCGGCGATCCCCTCCGTGCAGGTGATCCGCTTCCACACCCGCATTCCGGTGGTCGCGCCGGAGAAGGTCTCGCCCGAGCTTCTCGCCGCGCTCGACGTGGCGCCGGCGGTCTGGGTCGTGGTCCATGCCAATCATCCCGACGAGATCACGCCCGAGGCCGCGGCGGCGCTGGCGCGGCTGTCGCGCGCGGGTATCGCGCTCCTGTCGCAGACGGTGCTCCTGCGCGGCGTCAATGCCGATCCCGACACGCTCGAGGCGCTGTTTCGCGCCCTGATCCGCAACCGGGTGAAACCCTATTACCTGCACCATCCCGATCTCGCGCGCGGCACCGGGCATTTCCGGCTGCCGCTGGCCGAGGGGCAGCGGATCGTGGCGGCCTTGCGCGGCCGCCTGTCGGGAACCGCCCTGCCGACCTATGTGCTCGATATCCCCGGCGGCCATGGCAAGGTGCCGGTCGGACCGGGCTATCTCGAACGCCAGGCGGACGGCAGCTGGATCGTCACCGATCCCCAGGGCCGCGGACACAGCTACCGCGACCTCTGACCCGCAGCGAAATCGCCGCCCCAACCCCGATCGCCCGCCTTCTTCTCTGCCGAAATATCCCGGGGTCCGGGGCAGCGCCCCGGCCGGATCCGGCAGGCCGCGGCGGCGTCACTTCGCGCGGGTCGGACGGTCGAAGACCTTCTTGCCCATCAGGCTGCCGACCAGATCGACCATCAGCCGCGCCGTCATGCCGCGGTCGTCGAGAAACGGGTTCAGCTCCACGAGGTCGAGCGAGGTGACAAGACCCGATTCATGCAGCAGTTCCATCACCAGATGCGCCTCGCGGAAGGTGGTGCCGCCCGGAACGGTCGTCCCCACCGCCGGCGCGATCGAGGGGTCGAGGAAGTCGACGTCGAGCGAGACATGCAGCATGCCGCCGGCTTCACGCACCGCGGTCAGGAATTCGCGCAGGGGCGCCACGATGCCGCGCTCGTCGATCACCCGCATGTCGTTGATCTGGATGTCGCGCTCCTGCATCGCCGCCTGTTCCGCCGGGTCGACCGAGCGGATGCCGAACATGCAGATCCGCTCGGCGGGGACGGGGGCGGGAAAGGGCGGAAAGGCGTCGAACCCGTCGCGGCCGTTGATATAGGCCAGCGGCGTGCCGTGCAGGTTCCCGGTCGAGGTGGTCAGCGGCGTGTGGAAATCGGAATGCGCGTCAAGCCACAGCAGAAACAGCGGCCGGCCGCTGCGGCGGGCGAATGCCGCCGCCCCGGCCGCACTGCCAAGCGCAAGCGAGTGATCCCCGCCCATCACCACCGGCAGGCCGCCGGCCGAAAGCGCATCGTCGACGCGGTCCATCAGCGCCAGGGTCCAGGCGACCGTCTCGGGCAACTGGTCGACGGCGGGATTGGCGCAGGCGATGTCGGCCGGCGCCCCGGGGGCGACATCGCCCCAATCCTCGACCTCGTGCAGTTCCGAGGCGATTTCGCGCGCGATGCCCGCCACGCGATAGGCGGCGGGGCCCATCAGGCAGCCGGGGCGGCGCTGGCCGGAATCGACCGGCGCGCCGATCAGGATGGTACGGGCCATGGCTCTCTCCTAGCGGTTTGCGCCGCCAGAGATAGCGCGGATCGCGCCCCGGGGCCAAGCCCGCGCCATCACACGGCGCGGCGCATCCGCACAGGGGCATTGGAACGTGCGCCCGGGCCGGCTATTCTGTCGCCAGACCCGCAAGGAGAGCCGGATGATCGTCGAACTCGGACATTTCGCGCTGATTCTGGCGCTGACGGTGGCGGTGGTGCAGACGGTGCTGCCGCTCTGGGGGGCGCAACGCGACAATCCGGCGCTGATGGCGGTGGCGGCACCGGCGGCGGTGGCGCAATTCGCGCTGGTCGCCCTGGCCTTCGGGGTGCTGACCTGGGCCTTCGTCGTGTCGGATTTCTCGCTGGCCGTCGTGACCAGCAATTCGCATACGCTGAAGCCGATGCTCTACAAGGTCACGGGCGTCTGGGGCAATCACGAGGGCTCGCTGCTGCTCTGGGTGCTGATCCTGGCGCTGTTCGGCGCGGTGGCCGCGATCTTCGGCACCTCGCTGCCGGCGCGGCTGCGGGCGCGGGTGCTGGCGGTGCAGGGCTCGATCGGGGCGGCGTTTCTGGCCTTTCTCATCTTCACCTCGAACCCGTTCTGGCGGCTGGCGACGCCGCCGCTCGACGGGGCGGACATGAACCCGCTGTTGCAGGATCCGGGCCTCGCCTTCCATCCGCCCTTCCTCTATCTCGGCTATGTCGGCCTCAGCATGGCGTTTTCCTTCGCCGTCGCCGCGCTGATCGAGGGCCGCGTCGATGCCGCCTGGGCGCGCTGGGTACGGCCCTGGACGCTGACTGCCTGGGTCTTCCTGACCATCGGCATCGCCCTTGGCTCGTGGTGGGCCTATTACGAACTGGGCTGGGGCGGCTTCTGGTTCTGGGATCCGGTCGAGAATGCCTCGTTCATGCCCTGGCTCTTTGCGGCGGCGCTGCTGCATTCCGCCATCGTCGTCGAAAAGCGCGAAAGCCTGAAAAGCTGGACCATCCTTCTTGCCATCCTGGCCTTCGGCTTTTCACTGCTGGGCACCTTTCTGGTGCGGTCGGGTGTCATCACCTCGGTGCATTCCTTCGCCAGCGATCCGACGCGCGGCGTCTTCATCCTTGGCCTGCTTGCCTTCTTCACCGGCGGGGCGCTGACCTTGTTTGCCGTCCGTGCCGGGTCGATGGAGGGCAAGGGCGTCTTTGCCCTGGTCAGCCGCGAAAGCGCGCTGGTGGCGAACAACATCCTGCTGGCGGTCTCGGCGATGGTCGTCTTCATCGGCACGATCTGGCCGCTTGCCGCCGAATTGCTGATCGGTCGCACGGTCTCGGTGGGCGAGCCGTTCTTCAACGCGGCCTTCACGCCCTTCTTCGTGGCGCTGGCGATCATCCTGCCCGCGGGTGCCATGCTGGCCTGGAAGCGGGGCGACCTGCCACGCGCGCTGCGCCAGCTCGTGCCGGCGCTGGTCCTGGCCGCGGCCTTCGCCGCGCTGGCCTTTGCCTTGCAGACCGGACGGTCGGCGCTGGGGCCGATCGGGCTGTTTCTCGGTACCTGGGTGATCTTCGGCGCCATGACCGACCTCTGGGCGCGGACCGGCCGGTCGGGCAACCGCCTGTCGCGGCTCGCCCGCCTGCCGCGGGCGGACTGGGGCAAGGCGACCGCCCATTCGGGCCTTGGCGTCGCGATCCTGGCCGTGGCCGCGCTGCATGCCTGGAAGATCGAGGTCGTGACCGTGGCAGACATCGGCGACAGCTTTCGCCTGGGCGCCTATGACGTGCTGCTGAAGGAGGTGAAGCAGGTCCCGGGGCCGAACTACATCTCGACCACGGCCGAGATGGTGGTCACGAAGGGCGGGGCGGAATTCGCGACGCTCTATCCCGAAAAGCGGGTCTATCCGGTCCAGGCCATGCCCACGACCGAGGCCGCCATCGGCTATGGCCCCTTTGCCGATGTCTATCTGGTGATCGGCGATCCGCAGGACGGCGGCGGCTGGGCGGTGCGCGGCTATGTCGAGCCGATGGCGAACTGGCTCTGGGCCGGTGCTGCGCTGATGGCGCTGGGCGGGGTTCTCAGCCTGACGGACCGGCGCTATCGCGTGGCCGCCGGCGCGCGCCGGGCCGTTCCGCGCGGAGTGCCCGCGGAATGAGCCGGCGCGGAGCGAAACGGCTGGCTATGGCGCTGGCGCTGATCCTCGCCGCCGGCGCGGCGCCGGCGGTCCAGCCCGACGAGATGCTGGCGGACCCCGCGCTCGAGGCGCGGGCGCGCGAGATCGGCCGCGAGATCCGCTGCCCCGTCTGCCAGGGCGAATCGATCGACGACAGCAATGCGCCGATCAGCCGCGACCTGCGCATCATCCTGCGCGAGCGGCTGGTGGCGGGCGACACGAACGACGAGGTGATCGACTATCTTGTCGACCGCTACGGCGAATTCATCCTGTTCAATCCGCGGGCGACGGGCGCGAACTGGATCCTCTGGCTGGCCGGCCCGGCGATGCTGGTCGCGGCCGGTGGCGTGGCGGTGCTTGCGCTGCGGCGCAAACCCGCACCGGAACCGGGGCTGACGCCCGAGGAACAGGCGCGGCTGGCCGAGCTGATGCAGGACTGATCCGCCGCGCGTGCCGGGCGAGGGGGAGGGGGCGGCCTGCCGTCGGCCGGGCGCCGACCTGAGATTTCGGACGTGACGTTTCGCGGGCGCGACGCGCATGGCTTTGCTAGGTTGCCCGAAAGGGAGGCCCCGATGACCGATACCACCATTCTCGTCACTGCCGAAGACGGCGTGACCACGATTGCCATGAACCGCCCCGAGGTGATGAATGCGCTGTCCTCGCAGATGCGGCGCGAGCTGATCGCGGCCTTCGATGCCGCCGGGGATGCCCGCGTCATCGTCCTGACCGCTACGGGCCGCGCCTTCTGTTCGGGCCAGGATCTGCAGGATGCGCAATCCATCGACGCGGTGGATTTCGAGCGCATCCTGAACGAGGAATATGTGCCGCTTCTGACCCGGATCACCGGGGCGCGGGTGCCGGTCATCGCCGCGGTGAACGGCGCCGCCGCCGGGGCGGGCGCCAATCTGGCGCTGGCCTGCGACGTGGTGATCGCGACCGAGAGCGCGGCCTTCATTCAGGCCTTCACCCGGATCGGCCTCATTCCCGATGCCGGCGGCACCCACTGGCTGCCGCGCCAGATCGGCCTTGCCCGCGCCATGGGGGCGGCGCTGTTCGCCGACCGGATCCCGGCCCGGCAGGCCGCCGACTGGGGCATGATCTGGGAGGCCGTGTCCGATGCCGAATTCGCCGCCGTGGTCGCGGCGCGCGCCCGGCATCTGGCGAATGGCCCGACCCGCGCCTATGGCGCGCTGAAACGGGCGCTGCGCGGCAGTTTCGACACCGATCTCGCCGGGGCGCTGGCGCTGGAGGCCCGGCTGCAGGGCGAATGCGGCCGGTCGGCCGATTTCCGCGAGGGCGTGACGGCGTTTCTGGAAAAGCGCAGCCCGCGCTTCACCGGCGGCTGATGGGTTTCGTATCGGTCCGCCCCCGGGGGGGCGGAGGCCTCCGGCCGGGGGGTATTTGGATCAAGAGGAAGGGGGCTTGCGCTTTTTTTCGCCCTCTGGCGGGATGGCGCGACAGCGAAGGAGGCTGCGATGGAGCCCGACCGCGACGATGTCGTCCGCGCCTATTACCGCATCCGGCGGATGCTGGGCTGGCTGGGGCTGGCGCTGCCGCTGATGCTGATCCTGGGCGGATGGCTGTCGAAGGGGGCGGTGGAGCCTTCGATCTCGGATTATTACCACACGCTGATGCGCGATGCCTTCGTGGGTGTGCTGACGGCGATCGGGCTTTTTCTGATCACCTATCCCGGCCATTCCCGCCAGCCGGGCGAGCATCTGTCGGATGACGTGATCACCACGCTGGCCGGGGTGGCGGCCTTTGGCGTCGCCTATTTTCCGAACGAGGTCCGGACGAATGCCAATCTGCTCGGCTCGATCACCCAGCAGATGCTGGGCTACAAGCTGGCGGCCGGGGCGCATTACCTGTCGGCCATCGTCTTTCTGTCGGCGCTGGCGGCAATGTGCCTGCGCAAGTTCGCCCGCACGGCGCGCCCGCTGCGCCGCCGCATCTATCGGACCTGCGGCTGGACCATCGTCGCGATGACGCTGGCGGTGATCGTCGCGAGCTGGTTCAAGATCATGGGACCCGCGGCCCCGCAGGCGGCGGTGAACGGCGGCCTGCTGGTGCTGTGGTTCGAGGCGGTCGCCGTCTGGGCCTTCGCGCTGGCCTGGCTGGTCAAGGGCCGGGTGGAGGAGCGGCTCGTCCGCAGCCGCTGATTTTGGGGCGGCCCGGGGGGCGGGGGGGCGGTCAGGCCCCGCGCGACATCGCGGCAACGCCCGTCCGGGCGATTTCCTTCAGGCCCAGCGGGCGCATCAGCTCGGCGAAGGCGTCGATCTTGGCCGGTGTCCCGGTCATTTCGAAGACGAAGCTGTCGAGCGTCGAATCGACCACGCTGGCGCGGAAGATCTCGGCCAGCCGCAGCGCCTCGATCCGGGGTTCGCCCCGGCCCGAAACCTTGATCAGCGCCAGTTCCCGCTGGACGCTGGGGCCTTCGGCGGTCAGGTCGTGGACCTCGTAGACCGGCACCATGCGCGAAAGCTGCGCCTCGATCTGGTCGATCACCGCCGGCGTGCCGCGGGTGACGACGGTGATGCGCGAGCGGTGGCCGGTATGGTCCACCTCGGCCACGGTCAGGCTGTCGATATTGTAGCCGCGCCCCGAAAAGAGGCCGATGACCCGGGCAAGGACGCCCGGTTCGTTTTCCACGATCACCGCCAGGGTGTGGCTTTCCTCGACCTCGCTGTGGCTGTCGCGCAGGTCATAGGCCGAATGGCTGGTGGAGCCCTTCTTGATGTTGAGTGCCGACATTTTCCTGCTTTCATCTGTCCATGAATATCCTGCCGGGAGGGTGCCCCCGGCCGCCGGCTCACACCAGGACGGCGCCCGACTTGAACGCCTCGGCATCGGCCGACAGCAGCATCTCGTTGTGCGGCCTGCCGCTCGGGATCATCGGGAAGCAGTTTTCGTGCTTTTCCACCCGGCAGTCGAAGATCACCGGGCCGTCATAGGCCAGCATCTCGAGGATCGCGTCGTCGAGGGTCTTCGGATCGGTGCACTGGATGCCCTTGCAGCCGAAAGCCTCGGCCAGTTTCACGAAATCGGGCAGGGATTCCGACCAGGAGGAGGAATAGCGCTCGCCATGCAGCAATTCCTGCCACTGGCGCACCATGCCGAGACGTTCGTTGTTCAGGATGAACTGCTTGACCGGCGCGCGGAACTGCATCGCCGTGCCCATCTCCTGCATGTTCATCAGCCAGGAGGCCTCGCCCGCGACATTGATCACCAGGGCGTCGGGATGCGCCACCTGCACGCCGATGCTGGCCGGCAGGCCGTAGCCCATGGTCCCCAACCCTCCGCTGGTCATCCAGCGGTTCGGCTCGTCGAAATGCAGGAACTGCGCGGCCCACATCTGGTGCTGGCCGACCTCGGTGGTGATGTAGCGGTCGCGGCCGCGGGTCAGCGCTTCCAGCCGCTCAAGCGCATATTGCGGCTTGATCGTCGCCTTCGACGGCGCATAGGCCAGCGAGTTCATGCGGCGCCATTCGTTGATCTGCGCCCACCATTTCGGCAGCGCCTCGCGGTTCACCTTGCGGCCGCGCGCCTTCCAGATTTTCAGCGCGTCCTCCAGCACATGGCCGACATCGCCAAGGATCGGTACATCGACATGGATCACCTTGTTGATCGAGGAGGGGTCGATGTCGATATGCGCCTTCACCGAGCGCGGGCTGAAATCCTTCACCCGGCCGGTGATCCGGTCGTCGAAACGGGCGCCGACGTTGATCATCAGATCGCAGCCGTGCATGGCGAGGTTGGCCTCATAGAGGCCGTGCATGCCCAGCATGCCGAGCCAGCTCTTGCCCGAGGCCGGATAGGCGCCGAGGCCCATCAGCGTCGAGGTGACGGGAAAGCCGGTCGCATCGACCAGTTCGCGCAAGAGCTGGCTGGCCGCGCGCCCCGAATTGATGACGCCGCCGCCGGTGTAGAAGATCGGCCGCTCGGCGGTTTCGATCAGTTCGACCAGGCGGGTGATGCGGTCGATGTCGCCCTTCACCCGCGGCATGTAGTGATCGGTCCGGGTCTTTTCGGGCCGGACATATTCGGCCGTCGCGAATTGCACATCCTTGGGAATGTCGACCAGCACCGGGCCGGGCCGGCCGGCCCTGGCGACATGGAAGGCCTGATGGATGGTTTCGGACAGTTTCGCCGTATCCTTCACCAGCCAGTTCATCTTGGTGCAGGGCCGGGTGATGCCCACGGTATCGGCCTCCTGAAAGCCGTCGGTGCCGATCATGAAGGTCGGCACCTGGCCGGTCAGCACGAGGATCGGGATCGAATCCATCAGCGCATCGGTCAGCCCGGTCACCGCATTGGTCGCCCCCGGACCCGATGTCACCAGCGCCACGCCCACCTTGCCGGTGGAGCGCGCATAGCCTTCGGCCATGTGGACGGCGCCCTGTTCGTGGCGGACGAGGACGTGGCGGATGTCGTTTTGCTGGAAGATTTCGTCATAGATCGGAAGGACGGCGCCGCCGGGGTAGCCGAAAACCACCTCGACCCCCTGATCCTTCAGGGCCTGAACCACCATCCGTGCGCCGGTCATCTGACGTGTCATCGCTCTTTCTCCACTCGCGTCCCGCGTTCGACAATGAAAAACCCCCGGGGGCAATCCGGGGGCGCATGGAAACCATCATGGTCTGCCGTCACCGGCCCATGCGCCAAATCCCGCCGCTTACAAGAATAAGGCGCATTGTCGCCCCCCGTTTCATCGTCGGGCCGGACCTTAGGGTGCCATAAAACGGCCGTCAATGGCAAAAACACATGAAAAATGTCGCAGGCGTGGCTAAAATTGAACTATTCTTGCTGTGATCGGCCTCGGTTGGCAACTTCCGCAAAGATGGGGGCGGCGGCGGAGTCCCGCCTGCCCGAGTCGCGATCGGCTCTTGCCAGCGGGGCCGGCCCGGCGTCTGATGGCGGCCGGCGCCCGCCGCAGGGGCGCCCTTGCGCATTGGAGGCGTCATGAAGGTCTATTTCGCGCCGGGCAGTTGCTCGCTGGCGACGCTGATCGTGCTGGAGGAGATTTCGGCCGTCTATCAGACGGAACGGGTGGATCTGGCGCAGAAGCTTACCGAAACCGGCGAGGATTATCGCCGGATCAATCCGCGCGGCGCCGTGCCGGCGCTGCTGATGGACAATGGCGAGGTGCTGACCGAAAACACCGCGATCATGCAATATGTCGCCGACAGCCTGGCCCCGGGCTATCTGCCGGCCGGCGGCACGCTGGCCCGCGCGCGGGTGCTGGAGGCGCTGAGCTATGTCAGCGCGGAAGTGCACAAGTCCTATTCGCCGCTGTTCCGCCCGCTGGCCCCGGATCTGCGCGCGGCGCAGCTTGCGCTGCTCGATGCGCGGCTTGCGGTGGTCGAGGGCTGGCTGTCCGACGGGCGGCCCTATCTGACGGGGGAGGAGTTCGGCCCGCAGGACGGCTATCTCTATACCGTGACCGGCTGGTCGCCCAAGGTGGGGCACGACCTGTCGGCCTTTCCGGCGATCCTCGCCCATCAGGCCCGTGTGGGCGAGCGTCCCTCGGTCCAGCGCGCGCGGGCGCGGACGGCGGCGTGACGGGCTGCACGCCCGGCCGTCGCGCCCGGTCGTGCCGCAAAAACGGGCAGCCGCGCGCGCGCCGCGCGGCGTTCACCCACGTCACCTGCGCGGCGCCGCGATAACTTGCCCGTGCCGCGGGCCGGGGGATAAAAACGGATTGCATCGGCCCGGCAGGCGGCTAGGCTTTCATCCGACACAATCGGCCCGCGGTGAAGCGCGGGCCTCCACTCGGAGGAGACCAGATGGATCGTCGTTCTTTCCTGACCAGGGGCACCATTGGTGGCATCGGCGCCGCCGGAGCCGCCGCGCTGGCTGCACCGGCTCTCGCGCAGAGCATGCCGAAAGTGACCTGGCGTCTGACCTCGTCCTTCCCCACATCGCTGGACACGATCTATGGCGGCGCGGAAGTGCTGTCGAAGATGGTGTCGGAGGCCACCGACGGCAATTTCCAGATCCAGCCCTTTGCCGCGGGCGAGATCGTCCCCGGCCTGCAGGCGGCCGATGCCGTCAGCGAGGGTACGGTCGAGGCCTGCCATACGGTCGGCTACTATTATTTCGGCAAGGATCCGGCCTTTGCCGTCGCGGCGGCGGTGCCCTTCTCGCTGTCGGCGCGCGGCATCAACGCCTGGCACTACCACGGCGGCGGCATCGACCTCTACAATGAATTCCTGAGCAGCTACAATCTCTTCGCATTGCCCGGCGGCAATACCGGCGTGCAGATGGGCGGCTGGTTCCGCAAGGAAATCAACACGGTCGAGGATCTGAAGGGCCTGAAGTTCCGCGTCGGCGGCTTTGCCGGCAAGGTGCTTGAGCGTCTGGGCGTCGTGCCGCAGCAGATCGCCGGCGGCGACATCTATCCGGCGCTGGAAAAGGGCACGATCGATGCGGCCGAATGGGTCGGCCCCTATGACGACGAAAAGCTCGGCTTCTTCAAGGTCGCGCCCTACTACTATTATCCCGGCTGGTGGGAAGGCGGCCCGACCGTCCATTTCATGTTCAACAAGGCCGCCTATGAAGGCCTGCCGCCGGTCTATGCCTCGCTGCTGCATACTGCGGCGCAGGCCGCCGATGCGAACATGCTTCAGATGTACGACTACAAGAACCCCGCGGCGATCAAGTCGCTGGTGGCGCAGGGCGCGCAGTTGCGGCCGCTGAGCAAGGAAATCCTCGACGCCTGCTTCGATGCCGCGAATGCCACCTATGCCGAGATGGAGGCGGTGAACGCGCCCTTCAAGAAGATGTGGGAGTCGATCAAGGCCTTCCGCAGCGAATACTATACCTGGGCGCAGGTCGCCGAATACAACTACGACACCTACATGATGATCCAGCAGAACGCCGGCAAGCTCTGACCCGGCAGGCCGCAGATCGCAGGAACGGGACCCCGGCGCCGCAAGGCGCCGGGGTTTTCCGTTGCGCAGGGCGCGCTCGGGCGGCATGCGGATCTTCTTGCGCAACGAGAAAGGGCGGCACCGCCGCGCCGCCCTTTCCGCCGTGTGAGGAACCCGCCGCGCCGCGGGTCAGGGCGCGGGTTCTGCCGGCGGTGCGGCAAGGCCCGGAGGCAGCCCGCCGCCCAGCCCGCCGGCCCCCGGTGCTGCCGGTGCCGCGCCTTCGGGGGCCGGAGCCGGGGCAGGGGTGCCACCCAGGCCGCCTCCGCCCAGCCCGCCCCCGAGGCCACCGCCCAATCCCCCGCCAAGACCGCCGCCAAGGTCGCCGAGACCCGTGCCCTGCGGCAGCTTGATCTCGACATTGGTCATGTCGACCTGCGGACCCTTGTAATGCATCACCATCTGCGGGAAGGCGATCACCACTGCGATCATGGCAAGCTGGATCACCAGGAAGGGGATCGCGCCCAGATAGATCTGGCTGGTCCGTACCGGCGCCATGGTCTTGCCCGTCACCTTGTCCTCATAGGGCACCCGCGGCGCGACCGAACGCAGGTAATGCAGGGCGAATCCGAAGGGCGGGTGCATGAACGAGGTCTGCATGTTCACCGCCAGGATCACCCCGAACCAGATCAGGTCGATGTCGAGCGCCAGCGCCGGTGCCACCAGAAGCGGCACGATGATGAAGGCCAGCTCGAAATAATCGAGGAAGAAGGCCAGGAAGAACACCAGAAGCGAGACCACGATCAGAAAGCCGAGCTGGCCGCCGGGCAGCGAGATCAGCAGATGCTCGACCCAGAGATGGCCGTTCACGCCATAGAAGGTCAGGGAGAACATCCGTGCGCCGATCAGGATGAACATCACGAACGAGGCCAGCCGCGTGGTCGATGCGACGGCCTGGTCGATGACGGTCAGGCTCAGCCGGCCCTTGGCGGCGGCCAGCACCAGCGAACCGACAGCCCCCATCGCGCCGCCCTCGGTCGGGGTGGCGATGCCGAGAAAGATCGTGCCCAGCACCAGGAAGATCAGCGCCAGCGGCGGGATGAGCACGATGATGACCTGCTGGGCCAGGCGGCTCATCAGGTTCAGCTTCAGCGCCTTGTCCGCCAGGGCGCCCAGATAGATCGCGATCACGCCGACGGCGAAGGCCAGCATGTCGGCATTCTTGCCCTGGGTTGGCTCCAGCCAGTGATAGGCGGCCCAGGTCACGCCGGCGCAGACCACCAGCGCGGCCAGCAGCGACAGGACGCCCGAACCCAAGGTCCGCGCCTCGGGCGGCAGCGACGGCACGTTCTGCGGCTTTATCAGCGTAAGGATGAAGACATAGAGGAGATAGAGGCCGGTCAGCACCAGCCCCGGGATCAGCGCGCCGGCATACATGTCACCGACCGACCGGCCAAGCTGGTCGGCCAGCACGATCAGGACAAGGCTGGGCGGGATGATCTGCGCCAGCGTTCCCGAGGCCGCGATCACCCCCGCCGCGGTGGAGCGGTCATAGCCGTAGCGCAGCATGATCGGCAGCGAGATCAAGCCCATGGCGATGACCGAGGCGGCAACGACGCCGGTCGTGGCGGCAAGCAGCGCGCCGACGATGATCGCCGCATAGGCAAGGCCGCCGCGCACCGGGCCGAAAAGCTGGCCGATGGTATCGAGCAGATCCTCGGCCATGCCGGAGCGTTCAAGGATCACCCCCATGAAGGTGAAGAAGGGGATGGCCAGCAGCGTCTCGTTGGAGAGGACGCCCCAGAACCGTTCCGGCATCGCCGCCAGCAGCGGCCACGACAGGTTGATCGTGCCGTTCGACAGCGGCGCCAGTTCGACACCGATGACGAAGAACAAAAGCCCGTGGGCGGCCAGCGTGAAGGCGACGGGATAGCCGAGAAGCAGGAAGAAGATCAGCGTAAGGAACATGATCGGCGCCATGTTCTGCGCGATGAGTTCCATCATTTCTTGATTTCCCCCATCAGGCCCTCGGCTTCGTTGGCAACGGCGTCATGGGACGAGACGAAGGGCGCGGGATCGGGGATCAGCCCCCGCATCACCGCGATCTTCTTGATGATTTCCGAAACGCCCTGCAACGACAGCATCACGAAACCAGCCAGCAGGATCGCCTTGGCCGGCCAGATGATCAGCCCGCCAGCATTGGTCGACACCTCGCCCGAATGGAAGGATTTCACGGTATAGGGCCACAGATACCAGACCATCAGCAGCGAGAAGGGCATCAGAAACAGCAGATGGCCCAGGAGGTCGATCCAGTTCTGGGTCCGGCGCGTCAGGTTGCTGTAGATCAGGTCGATGCGGATATGCTCGTTCTGCTTCAGCGTCACCGCGGCGGCCAGCATGAAGGCCGCGCCGAACAGGTACCACTGCGCCTCGAGCCAGGCGTTCGAGGAATATTGCGGCGCCAGCTTGCGGACGATGGCGTTTCCGGCGCTGATGAACACCGCGGCCAGAATGGCATATCCCGCGACGCGGCCGATAAGTTCATTCAGCCGGTCTATGCCCCGCGACAGGGACAAAAGTCCGTTCATTGGCAGGCCCTCCCCTGGTCCGGTCCCTTTCCGGCCCGGTTTCGGGGCAGGAGGTCCGGTCGTTTTCTTTATGTCAGCTATGGAGGACCCGGTTCCGCCCGTCAACGGTCTGCCGGATTTCGGCAAATCGCTCTTGCCGATCTGCCTGTTTTCGCGCCGTTCCGGTCAAAGAGGCGGCGCCGGCCGGCCCGGTCAGCGCCGTGTCGACTGCGCTTCGGGCAACAGGATGCGGGCGACCTGTTCGGCGATCGGATCCACCGACAGCGGGTGCAGTTCCGCCCGGTGGTCGGCGGGATCGCCCAGCGGCACCCATTGGCTGCCCTTGTAGATCTCCAGCGCATCGAAAGCGGCCTTGTAGCCCATCTTGCGGCTGCCCGGGACCCAGTAGCCGAGATAGACATAGGGCAGGCCGGCCTCGCGCGCGATCTCTACATGGTCGAGAATGACATAGGTGCCAAGCGAGGCATCCGTCCGGTCCGGATCGTAGAAGGAATAGACCATGCTCAGCCCGTCGTCGAACACATCCGTCAGGCAGACGGCGGCCAGCGGGCGGCCGGTTTCGCCCGGGCCGGCGGGCCGGGAATATTCGATCACACGGCTGCGAATCGGGGTTTCCTCGATCATCGCGGCAAATTCGAAGATGTCCATGTCGGCCATGCCGCCATCGGCATGGCGATGATCGAGGTAGCGGCGGAACAGCCGGAACTGGTCGTCCGTGGCCCAGGGGCTGGTGGCATTGCGCCGCAGGTCGGCGTTGCGGCGAAGCACCCGGCGCTGGGTACGGCTGGGCTGGAAATCCGCCACCCGGATCCGGGCCGACAGGCAGGCCGAGCATTCGGTGCAGGACGGGCGATAAAGCACGTTCTGGCTGCGGCGGAAGCCCTGTTTCGACAGCGCGTCGTTCAGCCGCTGCGCATGTTCGCCCTGCAATGCGGTGAACAGCTTCCGCTCCATCCGCCCGTCGAGATAGGGGCAGGGCTGCGGGGCGGTCACATAGAATTGGGGCGCGATGGGAAGGGTGTGGCGCATCGGCGGTGTCTGGGAGGGGTGGAAAAGCGGCATCGGCCTTGCGGCCACGCGACGGAGCCTAGCAAGGCGCAGGGCGTCCGCCAAGCCCGGATCGGGCAGAAAACCCGCCAAAATGATAGCCCCGCCCGGGGGGTCCCGGACGGGGCGCTCTGGCGGCGGTGCCGGCCGCCGTCCGGGGGCACCGGCGGCCCTGCGCCTGGTATGCGCTCAGTATTCGCCGCGGCGGCTGTCGGCGGTGTCGCCGGCGGTCTCGGGGCGGCGGTCGTCACCCCCAGTTTCGGCGGCGGCGCGGCCGGTACGGGCGCGCTCGTCCATGAAACTGTCGAACTCCGACTTGTCACGGGCCTCGCGCAGCCGTTGCAGGAAGGATTCGAAGGCCTCCTGCTCGTCCTCCAGACGCTTCAGCGTCTCGGCCTTGTAGGCGTCGAAGGCGGCATTGCCGGTGTTGCGATAGGCCGCGGCGGCCCAGTCGCGCCCGTGGTGCCGGTGATGGCCGCGGCTGCGGCAAGCGGATCCGAACATCTGTTTTCTCCAGATCATGTAGAAGAGAAGCGCCAGGCCCACGGGCCAGAACAGGATGAACCCCGCCACCATGGCGGCGATCCAGGCCCATTTGCCCCGCTGGTCGAGCCAGGCCTCTCCGCGACGCAAAAGCCGGACGGGGCCCGGTGCGGCAGAGTAAGTGGCGGTCGTGTTCATCGGTCGGTTCTCCGGTTTCGGGTCATGTGAATTGCCTTCACATTGGAAAGATGCGCCCTTCGGTGGGCGCAATCAAGGGGTAATGTGATGAATATTCACATTGGCGCCCAACCGCCGTTTTCGCCCCCCAGTGCGTGCCGGAGCGGCAGGCGGCCCGGGCCTGCGCGAGTCGCGCATCCGGCCCGCGCCTCATCTGCGCCCCCGCTTGCGCGGAGCCGCCCGCGGGGGCGGGTCGGGGCGGTCGTCCCCGGGGGCGGGCGGCGTCAGCCGGTGCAGAAGGCGGCCTCGGTGGCGCCGGCGGCGCGGGCCAGCGCGCGCGGATCGGCGGCGAAGATGTGACGCGGCGTGCCGGCGGCGGCCCAGACCTCGGCGAAGTCGAGCAGCCGCGGGTCGATCCAGACCGGCAACGGCTCCAGATGGCCCAGGGGCGCCACGCCGCCGATGGCAAAGCCCGTCACACGCCGCACGGTGTCGCCATCGGCCCGGCCGAGCGGCTCTCCCGCAAGGGTCGAGGCCTGCACCGGATCCACCCGGTTGCCGCCCGCGGTCAGGAACAGGTAGAGCCGGCCGCTTTCGCCCTGGAACAGGATGGATTTCACGATCTGGTCCAGCGCGCAGCCCGCAGCGGCGGCGGCCTGTTCGGCGGTCCGGGTCTCGGCGGGCATCTCGACGGGGCGGCCGGGAAGTCCGGCTGCGGCAAGGGCGGCATTCACGCGGGCAAGGCTTTTCGACATCGCGGTCTCCTGTCGCGGGCCAGTCGACCCCTCCGTGCCGCCGGCGTCAAGCCGTCGCGCGCAGTCCGGCGGCTTGCCCCCGGCCTTCCCCCGGGGCGGCCCCGCCGTCACCGTTGACCGCGCCCGCGCCGCACCCCATGGTGCGCGCCATGACCGACCGCAGTTTTGCCGCCCGCCTGACGCGCCAGCCCCTGGCCTTCGACCCTGCCGCCGCAGCGGATGCCGCGGCCGGTTTCGCCGACCAGCCGCCCGAGGTGCGCGGCCTGCTGGCGGCCACGGCCGGCTGTTCGCCCTATCTGAAATCGCTGATGGAGATCGAGGGCGACTGGCTGCGCGCCGCGCTGTCGATCTCGCCCGAGGATGCGATGGGCGCCATCCTGGCCGAACCCAGCGAGGCCGGGCTCGATACGCTGGGATCGGCGCTGCGGCAGGCCAAGCGCCGCACCGCGCTGCTGGCCGCGCTGTGCGACCTGGGCGGGGTCTGGCCGCTGGAAGATGTCACCGGCGCGCTGACCGCCCTGGCCGATATCGCGGTCGACCTGTCGATGAAATGGCTGGTGGCCGAGGAGATACGCCGCGGCAAGCTGCCGGGCGCGCAGGCCGAGGATGCCGAGACCGCCGGCGGCATGTTCGCGCTGGCCATGGGCAAGATGGGGGCCGGAGAACTCAACTATTCCTCGGACATCGACCTGATCTGCCTGTTCGACGAAACCCGCTACGGCGAGGACAGCGGCGAGGCCCGCGCGGCCTTCATCCGCGTCACCCGCAAGATGACGGCGCTGCTGTCGGACGTGACGGCCGAGGGCTATGTCTTCCGCTCGGATCTGCGGCTGCGGCCGGATGCCAGCGTGACGCCGGTCTGCCTGTCGACCGCCGCCGCCTATGCCTATTACGAGGCCGAGGGTCGCACCTGGGAACGCGCCGCCTATATCAAGGCGCGGCCCTGCGCCGGCGATCTCGACGCCGGGCAGCGCTTCCTCACCTCGCTGACGCCCTTCGTCTGGCGCAAGCACCTCGACTTTGCCGCGATCCAGGATGCGCATGACATGCGGCTGCGCATCCGCGACCACCGCGGGTTGCATGGCCCGGTCACGGTGGAAAACCACAACATGAAACTGGGGCAGGGCGGGATCCGCGAGATCGAGTTCTTTACCCAGACCCGGCAGCTGATCGCCGGCGGGCGCGACCCCGACCTGCGCGAACGCACCACGCTGGGCGGCCTTTATGCGCTGGCCGAAAAGGGCTGGATTCCGGGCGCCGTCGCGGCGGAACTGTCCGACCTCTACCGCGCGCATCGCGAGGTGGAACACCGGTTGCAGATGGTGAACGACGCCCAGACCCATTCGCTGCCGCCCACCGCCGAGGGCGTGGCCCGCATCGCCGCCTTCAGCGGCGAGAGCGAGGCCGAGTTCCGGGCCGGGCTGCTGGACCGGATCGCCTGCACCGACCGGCTGACCGAGGGCTTCTTCGCCCCGCAGGAGGCCGAGCAGGGCCCCGAGCTTTCGGATCGCGCCCGGCAGATTGTCGCGGGCTGGCAGCATTACCCCTGCCTGAAATCCGACCGCGCGCGCGGAATCTTCCGCCGCCTCGCGCCGCAGCTTCTGCGCCGCCTCGACCGGGCGACCAATCCCGACGAGGCGCTGGTGGCGCTGGACGGTTTTCTGGCCGGACTGCCGGCGGGGGTGCAGATCTTTTCGCTCTTCGAGGCAAATCCCTCGCTTGTCGACCTGATCGTCGACATTGCCGGCACGGCGCCGGAACTGGCGCAATACCTGTCGCGCAATGCGCGCGTCCTCGATGCGGTGATCGGCGGCAGCTTCTTTGCGCCTTGGCCCGGCGTGCGGGGCCTGTCGGCCGATCTGGCGCGGCGGCTGGGCGAGGCCGAGGATTACGAGCGCCGGCTCGATGCGGCGCGGGCCTGGGCCAAGGAATGGCATTTTCGCGTCGGCGTCCACCACTTGCGCGGGCTGATCGACGCCGACGAGGCGGGCAAGCTTTATGCCGATCTGGCCGAGGCGGTGGTGGCCGGCCTCTGGCCGGTGGTGCTGGGCGATTTCGCGGCCCGCCACGGGGTGGCGCCGGGGCGGGGCGCGGTGCTGCTGGGGATGGGGTCGCTCGGGGCGGGGCGGCTGAACGCGGCCTCGGACCTCGACCTGATCCTGATCTACGATGCCGGGACGGCCGAACAGTCCGAGGGCCACCGCCCGCTGCCCGTCCGGCAGTATTATGCACGGCTGACACAGGCCATGGTCACGGCGCTGTCCGCCCACACGGCCGAGGGCCGGCTTTACGAGGTTGACGTGCGGCTGCGACCCTCGGGGCGGCAGGGGCCGGTCGCGACCTCGCTCGAAGGCTGGAAAAGCTATCAGCAGACCGAGGCCTGGACCTGGGAACATCTGGCGCTGACCCGTGCGCGGGTGGTCGCGGGCGAGGCGGTGCTGGCGGGCGAGGTCGAGGCCTTTCGCCGCGAGATGATCGCCGAGGCCGGCCTGCGCCCCGGTGTCCGCGCCGATGTGGCCGACATGCGCCGGCGGTTGCAGGAGGCCAAGCCCGCGAAGGGCGAGTGGGAGGCGAAGAACGGCCCCGGCCGGATCATGGATATCGAGATCCTGGCCGAGATGGCGGCCCTGACGACGGCAAACCCCGCCCGCGGCGTCGAGCGCCAGCTTGCGGGCGCCGGTGCTGCCCTGGCCGCGGAAGATCGCGAGATTCTGCGCACCACCTATCATCTGCTGTGGCGCCTGCATTGTTCGGCGCGGCTTCTGACGGAAAAGCCCCTTGATCCGGCGGCTTTGGGCGAGGGCGGCCGCGCCTTTCTGCTACGTGAGACGGGCGAGGCGACCGAGGCCGCGCTGTCGGCCCGGCTGGCCTCGGCGGTGGCGCTTGCGGCAGGCGTGATCGCGCGGCAGTTTGGAGCGGGCTGATGGGGAGACGCGCAGTGCGGCTGGAAGAGGCGGATCCGAAGGGTCTGGTCCGGGAGAGTTACCGGATCGACGGAATTACCATCGGCGAATGCCGGTCGATCTTTCTCGACTGGTCGCTCAGCCTGAAGACGGGCACCGGATCGGCCGATGCGCTGCGCGCGCTGATCGCGGCCTATGCGCTTGACGCGCCCGACCATCCGATGAGCGGCGTTCTGCAGGCGGGCCTTGGCGCGCCGCCCGAAGCCCGCCGCCGGGGCGGGCGCCTGGGCCGGCAGCCCGCCGCGGATTGAGGCCGGCGGGCCGGGCGGTGGCATGCGCGCGGCAGGGCTGCCGGCTGCCCCTGCCGCAGATGAGGCTCCGGCGGTTCCGGCGGCCGTTCAGCCGCGTGGCAGGCTGGCGGCTTCGGCCGCAAGGGCGGTGATCGCCGCCCAGTCGCC
This sequence comes from Rhodobacter sp., assembly GCA_039808125.1. Lineage (GTDB taxonomy): Bacteria > Pseudomonadota > Alphaproteobacteria > Rhodobacterales > Rhodobacteraceae > Pseudogemmobacter. The sequence continues at coordinate 29,650 of JBDHSO010000010.1, forward strand.
CCGCGCCATCGCCTCCTTCGGCGCCACCCAGCTGCCGCCGACGCAGAGGATGTTCTTCAGCCCGAGATAGTCGCGCGCGTTCTTCGCGCCTATGCCGCCGGTCGGGCAGAACCGCACCTGCGGCAGGGGCGAGCCGATCGAGCGCAGATAGGCCGCGCCGCCGGCCTGTTCGGCCGGAAAGAACTTCTGCGCCGTATAGCCCAGTTCCAGCAGCGCCATCATCTCGGAGGCCGTGGCCGCGCCCGGGAGGAGCGGCAGATCCGCCTCGGCGCAGGCCTCGATCAGCCGCGGCGTCGCGCCGGGCGAGACACCGAAAGTGGCCCCCGCCGCCTTTGCCGCCTTCACATCGGCGGGCGTCGGCAGCGTGCCCGCGCCCACCTGTCCGCCCGCGACCTCGGCCATGGCGCGGATCGCGTCCAGCGCGCAGGGCGTGCGCAGGGTGATTTCGAGCGCGGGCAAGCCACCCGCGACCAGCGCCTCCGCCAGCGGCCGGGCATGGGACAGGTCCTCGACGACGAGGACCGGGACGACGGGCGCCAGCCGGCAGATCGCTTCGGCGCGGGCGGATTGTTCGGCAGGGGTCATGCTGTGCTCCTTGGGCTTGCGGGGACGACCGGGGGCTTTGCCGGGGGTGTTGGAATTGAATTGGAATGTTTGGGAACCCGGTGTGGTGGGCTGGGTGGGTCAGGCAGGGCTGAAACCGGGGGTTTTGTGCCGGGCGAGGCGTTCGGGCGGACCCAGGCCGGCTGGAAATGCTTCCGTTCTGTTCCGTTCTTTTCCATTCCGGGAAATAATCACCATTCGTGCATCGACGCAACGACGCGGCCGATGAGGGCGAAGGTGGGGTCGTCGTTCGCGAACTCGTCGATGCGGACCTCGCGCGGGGCATGGGCGGTGTTGGCGCTGACGGGCGCAACGGTTGCGGGGCCGAGGCGCAGGATGTGCTTGACCAGAAGGTCATCGCCCAGGCGCAGGTCGCCGTTGGACAGCGTCGGCTCCGTGCTGTCGCCCCCGACGGCGACGGCGGTGACGCCGGCCGGGGCGAGGCGACGGCGGGCCAGCCACATTTTGTTGAAGACATGGAAACCGGATGTTTCCTCATTGTCGGGTAATGACCCCGGCCCGGCGGAGGCTTCGACCGCGAATCTCAAGATGGGAATGAAGTCTTGCGATTCGCTTCGCGGGTCTCCCACGATTGTGCGGACATTGTTGCAGGGCGCGTCATCGCCCGTCAGAACCCACGAAGCAGACACTCCCATCTGTATGAAAATTGCCGCTGAAAATTCCGACCCTGGCGACCTTCCAAGCTGCAAACAGCTCTTCACGGTGCGCTTGCCGATGCCAATTTTTGTCGGGAAACAGTAACCTTTAGTGATGCATCTGACATCATCCGAAGGGATCGGCCGCGCGCCGTGCGGCGCTGGAGGTCATGGCCGGTCAGGCCGCGACCGCGCCGGACGACCGGCGGAAGGCGCTGACGCGCTCGACGCTTTACGCCTGGACGGCGGCCTATGACGAGGGCGGATTCAATAACTTGGTGGACAAGCCGCGCGCCGACGAGGGCGTGATGCGCCGCATTGTCAGCCTGGTCTGGGACGGGTTCTTCGACGGGCTGATCAGCGCGGTCGATCATGCGCAGGTGGTCCATCACCAGAGCCCGACACGAGATCACCTCAAGCGGCATCAACACTGCGATCAAGGCCGAAAAGCCAAACCCCGACACCCGGCAGACCCCGCCCCAATTCCGGTGCAACCGGATCCACACGCCAATCTCGCTGGATCCTGACCAGCAGCAGGGACGACTCCCGGGGGTATTTCGGTCAAGAGGAAGGGAGTGGCGGCGGGTCGGGCGGCGCGCGGCCGTTGACCTTGGCCGCGGGGCTTGCGCGGGCCGGCGGAAAGAGGGTCAGCGCGGTGCGGCGCGGGTTGTGATGCGGTTCACATGGCCCATCTTGCGGCCGGGGCGCGGGGCGTCCTTGCCGTAGAGATGGAGGGCGGTGCCGCTTTCGCGCAGCAGTACGGGCAGGCGGGCGAGGTCGTCGCCGATCAGGTTTTCCATCGTCACATCGGCATGGCGGCTGCCGTCGCCGAGCGGCAGGCCCGCCACGGCGCGGATGTGCTGTTCGAACTGGTCGATGCAGCAGCCCTGCTGCGTCCAGTGTCCGGAATTATGCACCCGCGGTGCGATCTCGTTCACCAGAAGGCCGGAGGGGGTGACGAAAAGCTCGACCCCCATGACACCGACATAATCGAGCGCGTTCAGGATGCGGGCGGCGAGGAGCACCGCATCGGTCTGCTGGGCGCCTGTCAGCCGGGCGGGCACCGTGGTGGTGCGCAGGATGCCGTCGCGGTGGAGGTTTTCGCCCGGGTCGAAGGCCGAGATGGCGCCGTCGGCACCGCGGGCGGCGACGACCGAGATCTCGCGCTCGAATACCACGAAACGTTCGAGCACCGCCGGCGTGCCGGCCATCGCGGCCCAGGCGGCGGGAATGTCGGCGGTCTCGGCGAGGCGGACCTGGCCCTTGCCATCATAGCCGAGGCGGGTGGTCTTCAGGATCGCCGGCAGGCCGATCCGGCTCGTCGCCTCGCGCAGATCGGTCTCGGAATTCACCGCGGCCCAGGGGGCGGTGGCAAGGCCGAGGCCGTTGAGGAAGGTCTTTTCCGCGACCCGGTCCTGGCTGACGGCCAGCGCGCGGCGGTTGGGGCGGATCGGGCGGCGGGCCTCCAGAAGGTCCAGCGCCGCGGTGGGGATGTTCTCGAATTCATAGGTGATGACATCGACGCCGGCGGCGAAGGCGGCGAGGGCGGTCTCGTCCTCGTAGGGGGCCGTGATCAGCCGCTCCGCCACCTGGCCCGCGGGGGCGCCGGCGGCGGGGTCGTAGATGTGGCAGCGGTAGCCGAGCCGGCTGGCCGCGACCGAGAGCATCCGGCCGAGTTGGCCGCCGCCGAGAATGCCGATGGCGGCGCCGGGGGGCAGGGGGTCAGTCATCGCGGGGTTCCTCGGGGATGGAGGCAGAGAGGGCGGCGCGCCAGGCGTCGAGCCGAAGCGCCAGCGCGGGATCGGACAGGGCGAGAATGCCGGCGGCCATCAGCCCGGCATTGGCGGCGCCCGCCGTGCCGATGGCCATGGTGGCGACCGGAAATCCCTTTGGCATCTGCACGATGGAATAGAGGCTGTCGACCCCGTTCAGGGCCCGGGTCTGGACCGGCACGCCGACGACGGGGAGGCGGGTCTTCGACGCCATCATGCCGGGCAGATGCGCGGCCCCGCCGGCGCCGGCGATGATCACCTTCAGCCCGCGGTCGACGGCGGTTCGGCCATAGTCCCACAGCCGGTCGGGGGTGCGATGGGCCGAGACGATGCGGGTCTCATAGGCGATGCCCAGTTCGTCGAGGACGAGGGCCGCCTCTTTCATCGTGGCCCAGTCCGACTGCGACCCCATGATGATGCCAACGGAAACGCCCATGTGCCGCCCCTTTGTTCCGGTCCCTGGCCCCGCGCGATACACGGGATGGCGGTGCTGGGCAAGCGAAGGCGGGCCTCGGTCTGCCTACCGGCCAGGGGCCGGGCGCGGCGGAGACGGCGGCGGGCGACGACCGGGTTCGGCGGGCCGGCCCTCCGGCAGGCCGCCACGGGGTGGCGCGGGCGGGTCGCGACCGGCCAGTCGCCGAGACCCGCGGGGGCAAGACAGGGAAGGTCGAACGGCCGGGGGTTCGCCTTCCGATCGGCCGGGCCGCGCACCCGCAGGCGCGCCAGCCGGGGCCGTTTCACCCGCGCCCGATCCGTTCGGTGAAAACTCGGCGGCTCCGCAGCGCCTATCCCGCGGATTGGGCGCGTGCCTAAGGGCTAGATCCCCTCGCGATGCACCACGCGACCGGCGGCGAGGGTCAGCAGCACGCGGGTGCGGCCGATCTCGGTTGCGGGGCAGGCGAAGATGTCGCGGTCGAGGACGATCAGGTCGGCGGCGCGGCCGGGGGCGAGGCTGCTGGCTTCGGCCTCGCACCAGAGTGCCCGGGCCGCGCCCCGTGTATAGCCGAGCACCGCCTGCCAGCGGTCCAGCCGCTCCTGCGGCAGGAAGGTCGGCACCTGGCCGCCGGGCGGTTGGCGCGTGACGGCGGTCTCGATGATCGCGAAGGGGTTCAGCGTCGAGACCCCCCAGTCCGAGGACAGCGCCAGTTCCGCGCCGGCCTGTGCCAGCGACCGGAACGGATAGATCCAGCGCGCGCGCTGCGGGCCGAGGAGGGGCAGGGCGATCTCGTCCACCGGCGGTTCGTGCCGTGCCCAGAGCGGCTGGATGTTCGCCATGACGCCGAGCGGGCGAAAGCGCGGGATATCGGCCGGATCCACCACCTGCAGATGGGCGATCTGCGGCCGGGCGGGCCAGGCGCCATTGGCCGCCCGCGCCGCGGCGATCCCGTCCAGCGCGGCGCGGGTGGCGAGGTCGCCGATGGCATGGACATGGATCTGGAACCGCGCCGCATCGAGCGCGGTGAACAGTCGCGCGATCCGGTCGGGCGGAAACATCAGCGGCGCATTGCCTCCGATCGCGTCGCTGTAGGGCGCGATCATGGCGGCGGTGCGGTTCTCGATCACGCCGTCGAGGAAGAACTTGGCGCTGTGGACACGGAAGCGCCCGGTGCCGGCGGCGCGGAAATCCGAAAGACGCTCCACCGCCTCTGCGGCGCGGTCTTCGGGCGAAACCAGGGCTGCCGCGCCGATGCGCAGGGTCAGCAGGCCGGCCTCGGCCAGCGCGCGATAGACGCGGACGTAGCGCGCCTCGACCTTGGCGTCCAGCACCCCGGTCAGCCCGTGGCGATGCGCCAGCGCCTGCGCCCAGAGCACGCCCTCGGCAAAATCCGCCTCCGGCGTCGCCGGCATGCGGCTTTCGGCGAAGGGCACGGCGGTTTCCAGAAGCAGCCCGGTCGGGCTGCCGTCGGCGGCCCGCAGGAGGGCGCCGTTGTGCGGATCTGCGGTGCCGGCATCGAAGCCCACTGCCGCCAGCCCGGCGGAGTTGAGACAGCCGCTGTGCCCGTCCGAGGCGACGATCAGGCAGGGCCGGTCGGGGACCGCGCGGTCGAGAAGGTGGCGGTCGAGGTTCTGCGGTCCGAACAGCGCCGAATCCCAGCCGGTGCCCAGCACCCAGGGCCGGGCATGGCCGGCGGCGAAGGCGGCAAGCTGCGCGACCAGCGCGGCCGGCGTGTCGGCCGTGCCGAGATCGGCATTCCGGGAATAGTCCTGTCCGCTGTCCTGCAAGTGGATGTGGCTGTCCTGGAAACCCGGCAGGACAAGGCGGCCGCCCGCCGCGATCACCTCGGCCCCCGGGGCGGCCAGCGCGCGGATCTCGGCGCCGGTTCCCACCGCCAGCACCCGTCCGCCGGCGACGGCCAGCGCCTCGGCCACCGGACGGGCGGGATCGAGCGTCAGGATGCGGGCCCCGGTCAGGATCAGCTCGGCCCGTGGCATCTGGGCGATCCCCCCGGACGTGCGACCCTGCCGCCTCAGTGGTCGGCGTGGGCGCGGGCGCGGTCGATCTCGAACCGGCGGTCGCAATAGCCGCATTCGACGAAGCCGGTCTCCTCGGGGATCAGCAGCCAGACTCGGGGATGGCCGAGCGCGCCCTCGCCGCCATCGCAGGCCACCTTCCAGTGGGTGACGATCTTGATGTCGGGCTTGGGAAAGGTCATGGCAGTCGGTCCTTGAAGGTGGTTCCGGCGGCATTCTACGGCCGCAGCGCCGCGAGGCAAGGCCCCAGAGGCGCGGCGTGACGATCAGCCGCCGATCGGCGTTCCGCGCGATTTCAGCGCGTTCAGCCAGAACAGGCCCTGCAGCGTGCCCTTGGCCGGGCGGTATTCGGCCGAAATCCAGTCCAGCCCGGCGGCATCGACGGCATCGCAAAGCGCGGGCAGCGAGAAGCCGCCGCCGCCCGGCTCGTTCCGGCCGGGAAATCCCGCGATCTGCACATGCGCCACCCGGTCGTGCTGGTCGTCCCAGACGGTCGCGGCATCGCCATGCAGCCGTGCCGCATGCCAGAGGTCGAACTGCAAGCCGATCCGGGGATGGTTCAGGTCGTCGAGTATCCGCGCGGCCTGATCGTAATCGTTCAGGAAATAGCCGGGCATGTCGTCGGGGTTCAAGGGCTCGATGGTCAGATGCAGATCCGGCGCCTGCGCCGCGGCCCAGGCCAGATTCTCTACATAGGCCGCCTCGGCGACCGGCCCCTTGGCCACGCCCGCCATCACATGCACCCGCGCGGCGCCCAGCCGGCAGGCATAATCCGCCGCCCGCAGGAAGCCGTCGCGAAACGGGCCGCCATCGCCCGGCCGGGCCGCAAAGCCGCGGTCGCCCGAAATCCAGTCGCCCGGCGGGGTGTTGATAAGCGCAAGCGGCATGCCCGCCAGCGCGCGTTCCCAGTCGGCGGCGGGATGGTCATAGGGAAACAGCACTTCCACGCCATCGAACCCGGCCTTGCGCGACCAGTCCGGCCGGTCGAGCATCGGGACCTCGGTGAAAAGATAGGTCAGGTTGGCGGCAAAGCGGGGCATGGGGCTCGCGAAGGGATGATGCGGAAGGTCAGGGCAGTTCGGACGAGGGGATCATCGGAAAGAACACGCCGCCGGACCAGAGGCCGAACCAGCCCATGCCGTCGCGGGTTTCATGACAACCAAGGTCCACCAGCCGGAAAAAGGACTTGCGGTCGATCAGCGCCCAGAGGTCGGCGCGGATCAGCACATAGGGCGAGGGCTCGCCCGTCGCGGGATCGCGCTCGAACCGCAGCGGATGGTCGGGGCCGGCGCTGGCGCTGTCTTCTGTCTTGGTGGTGAAGGTCAGGATCTGGTCGCGCCCGCTGCCCCCGGGCGTGAAGTCGTCGGCGAAAAGCGGCGCGTCGTCGACGGTGATTCCCACCTTTTCGACCGGGGTGACAAGGAAATAGCGGTCGCCCTCGCGCTTCAGGATCGAGGAGAACAGCTTGACCAGCGGCGGCCGCCCGATGGGCGTGCCCAGATACCACCAGGTCCCGTCCCGGGCGATGCGCATGTCCAGATCGCCGCAGAACGGCGGGTTCCACAGATGGACGGGGGGCAGGCCCTTGCCCTTTCCGGCGGCCTTTGCCGCGGTGGCAAGGGTTTCGGCGCTGGGTCGGGCGGGTGTCTCGGTCATCGGCTCTCCGGACTGGGCGGTTTGGCGGCGGCGCTGGGTCGGCCAGACAGATGGCCCCCGCGACGGACAGTTCGCCGGGGTGGGTGTGAGCCAGATGTAGGATGAATTGCCTGATATTGCCACCTTCGGCTTTTCGCCCCCTTTCCCGAGGGGTGGCGGAAGGGCGGTCGTCGCCCCCCTCCCGCCCGGCATGTGGCGGCGGGGGAATGGCCCGCGCCCTTCGCGCGCCTCTCACGATCATTTGCGCCAGCGCGTCTTTTGGCATTTGTGGTCGGCGGGGCTTTTCGCTCTAATGTCGGGGCCGGCGAAAAGGGAGACCCGCATGACCGCTACCGCAGACACCGCGCTCGTGACCGAGATCGAGGCACTGGGCGCCCGTCTGGCCGAGGCGCGCGCCTCGATCGCGCGGCGCTTCATCGGCCAGGACCAGGTGGTCGATCTGGTGCTGTCGGCGCTGCTCTGCGGCGGGCATGCGCTTCTGGTCGGGCTGCCGGGCCTGGGCAAGACGCGGCTGGTCGATACGCTGGGCACGGTGATGGGGCTGAAATCGAACCGCATCCAGTTCACCCCCGACCTGATGCCGGCCGATATCCTCGGCTCCGAGGTGCTGGAAACAGCGACCGACGGCGCCCGTGCCTTCCGCTTCATCGAAGGCCCGGTCTTCTGTCAGCTTCTGCTGGCGGACGAGATCAACCGCGCCAGCCCCCGCACGCAATCGGCGCTGCTTCAGGCGATGCAGGAGAAGGAAGTCACCATCGCCGGCCAGCACCGGCCGCTCGGCCGGCCGTTCCATGTGCTGGCCACCCAGAACCCGATCGAGCAGGAGGGGACCTATCCGCTGCCCGAGGCCCAGCTCGACCGTTTCCTGGTGCAGGTCGATGTCGACTATCCCGGGCGCGATGTGGAACGCGAGATCCTGATCGCGACGACCGGCGTCGAAGAGGCCGAAAGCCGGCAGGTCTTCGATGCCGCCGGGCTGATCGCGGCACAGCAGGTGATCCGCCGCATGCCGGTGGGCGACAGCGTGGTCGAGGCGATCCTCGATCTGGTGCGCGCCTGCCGCCCGGGCGAGGCCGAGGGGCGCGACCTCTCCGACAGCCTGGCCTGGGGGCCGGGGCCGCGCGCCGCGCAGGCGCTGATGCTGACCGTGCGGGCGCGGGCGCTGCTGATGGGCCGGCTCGTGCCGTCGGTTTCGGATGTGGCGGCGCTGGCGCAGGCGACCCTGACGCATCGGATGGCCCTGTCCTTTGCCGCGCGGGCGCGGGGCGAGACGCTGGCCGGCATCATCGCCCGCGTCAGCACCCGCGTCCTCGGCCTGGAGGCCGCGGCGTGAGAGGGGCCTTCGCCTCGCCATCCCTGCGTCCGGCGTGCGGCGATCCCGGCGCGGTGCGGCAGGGCGGCACGGGTGGCGTCGCGCCGGCGGCCCTGCATCGGGCGGGATCGCGGGCCGGTCGTGGCCGCCACCACGCCACCCGGGCGCGGCCCGCCGGGAGGCTGGCGTGACGCAGGCCGTCCCCAATCCGCGTGGCACCGACCTGCGTACCCGCGCCGAGGCGCTGGGCCAGACCCTGCCGCCCCTGCTGGCCGAGGCCGAGATGCTGGCCGCGACCGTGATGCTGGGCGAACACGGCCGCCGCCGTGCCGGCCTCGGCGACGAGTTCTGGCAATACCGTGCCGCCCATGCCGGCGATCCGGCGCGGATGATCGACTGGCGTCGCTCTGCCCGGTCGGATCTGCATTTCGTGCGCGAGCGGGAATGGCAGGCGGCGCAGTCGGTGACGCTCTGGGTCGATCCGTCGAAGTCGATGGCCTTCGCCGGCGCGAAGGGCCGCGCCTCCAAGGGCGACCGGGCGCGGCTGCTGGCCATGGCGCTGGCGGTCCTTCTGCTGCGGGGGGGGGAGCGGGTGGGGCTGGCCGGCCTTGCGCCGGCGCGCAGCGGCCGGGCGCAGATCATGCGGCTGGCGGCCCGTCTGACCGAGGTGCCCGAAGCCGCCGATTACGGCGCGCCCGAGGCGGCCGGTATGGCCGCTCATGGCCGTGCCGCTTTCTTTTCCGATTTCCTCGGCCCGCTCGACGGCGTGGAGACCGCGCTGGCGCAGGCCGCCGACCGCGGGGCGAGGGGTGTGCTTTGCCAGATCCTTGACCCGGCCGAGGAGGAATTTCCCTTCGATGGTCGCACGGTCTTTGAATCCATGGGCGGCAGCCTGCGGCACGAAACCCGGCAGGCGCGCGACCTGCGCGACCGCTACCTTGCCCGGCTGGCCGAGCGCAAGGACCGCCTTGCCACGCTGGCGCGCGGGCTGGGCTGGCATTATTCGGCGCATCACACCGGCCAGCCGGCGCAGGCGGCGCTGCTGTGGCTTTACCGCGCGCTGGAGGGCGGGCGCTGAATGTTCATGATCGGTCCTGTCGGATTCCTGACGCCCTGGCTGCTCTGGGGGCTGGCGGTGCTGCCGGTCCTGTGGTTCCTGCTGCGCGCCGTGCCGCCGGCACCGATCCGCCGCCGCTTTCCGGGGGTGGCGCTGCTTCTGGGCCTGGCCGACGAGGATGCCGAGACCGACCGCACGCCCTGGTGGCTCTTGCTGCTGCGCATGCTGGCGGTGGCGGCGGCCATCGTGGGTTTTTCCGGGCCGGTGCTGAACCCCGAACCACAGCAGCCGGGGCAGGGGCCGCTTCTGGTGGTGCTGGACGGCGGCTGGGCCGATGCGCGCGACTGGCAGCGCCGGATCGACCGCGCCGGGCAGATCCTGGCCGAGGCGGGGCAGGACGGCCGCCCCGTCGCGGTGGTCCGTCTGACCGATCCGCCGCAGGAGGCGATGTTTCAGGGCGCGGATGCCTGGGCCGGGCGGCTGGCCGCGATGCAGCCGGCGCCCTGGGCCCCCTCGGCGCTGGAGGACTGGGCCGAGGCGCTGCCGCCGGACGGCTTCGATACCGTCTGGCTGTCGGACGGGCTGATGCATGACGGGCGCGAGGCGCTGGCGGCAGTCTTTGTGGACAAGGGCGCGCTTCGCGTGATCGAAAGCCCGCGCCCGGTGCTGGGGCTGCACCCGCCGGTCTTCGAGGAGGGCCGGGTGCAGGTCGCGGTCAGCCGGTTGCCGGCCGAAGGCGCGGCACAGGTCGAGGTGATCGGCCGCGGCCCGGATCCTGCGGGTATAGACCGCGAGCTCGCCCGCGCGACGCTGGCCTTCGCCCCCGGCGAGACCCGCGCCACCTCGGCGCTGGATCTGCCGCCGGAACTGCGCAACCGCATCACGCGGTTCGAGATCGCGGGCATGCGCTCGGCCGGCGCGGTCAGCCTGACGGATGACAGCCTGAAGCGGCGCAAGGTGGCGCTGGTCGCCCCCGGCACGGCGCAGGAGGGGTTGCAGCTTCTTTCGCCGCTGCATTACCTGCGGCAGGCGCTGGATCCGGTCGCCGATCTGATCGAGGGGGCGGTCGGCGATGTCCTGCCGGCCAGCCCCGATGCCGTGATCCTTGCCGATGTTCCGAACCTGACCGAGACCGAGCGGACCGCCCTGACCGACTGGGTGGAAAAGGGCGGGCTTCTGCTGCGCTTTGCCGGCCCGCGCACCGCCGCGGCGGATCTGGCGCTGACCGATGACGACCCCCTGATGCCGGTCCGCCTGCGTGAGGGCGGCCGTGCGGTCGGCGGCGGCATGAGCTGGGGCGAGCCGCGCACGCTGGCGCCCTTTCCCGAAGGCAGCCCGTTCTTCGGCCTGGCCATCCCGCCCGATCTTCAGGTGAAGGAACAGGTGCTGGCCCAGCCCGATCCCGATCTGGCCGAGCGCACCATCGCGGCGCTGGAAGACGGCACCCCCCTTGTCACCCGCAAGGCGCTGGGCGAGGGGCAGGTGGTCTTCGTCCATGTCACCGCCAATGCCGAATGGTCGAACCTGCCGCTTTCGGGGCTGTTCGTGCAGATGCTGGAGCGGCTGGCGATCTCGGCCCGCACGGCGCTGCCGGTCGCGGCCGATCTGGCGGGGCAGACCTGGGTGCCGCAGGTGCTGCTCGACCCCTGGGGCGAGGAACGCGACGCGGGCGAGGTGGCGGGCGTGCCGGGCGAGACGCTGGCCCACGCCATCGCCACCGGCCCCGGCCCGGCCGAGCCGCCGGGGCTTTACGCCGGGCAGGACCGCCGCGTCGCCCTGAACGTGATCGGTACGGAGACCGAACTCCTCCCCGCCCGCTGGCCCGCCGGCGTGCCGGTCGAGGGCCTGGCCGTCCAGCCGCAGCACAGCCTCGAAGGCCCGTTCCTGCTGGCGGCGCTGGGTCTTCTGCTGCTCGACATCCTGGCCGCGCTCTGGGTGGCGGGCCGGCTGTCCGGCCTGCGCCGCAGCATGGCCGTTCTGGCCGCCGCCACCCTTGCCGCCGCGGCGATCGCCGCCGCCCCCGGCCTCTCGCGCGCCCAGGAGGCGCTGCCCGAAGGCCCCCGGCCCGGCGACGAATTCGCCATCGAGGCGACAGCGGGCGTTGTCCTCGCCCATGTGCTGACCGGCGATGCCGAGGTGGACGAGATCGCCCAGGCCGGGCTGCGCGGCCTGGGCGACCGGCTGTGGGAGCGGACCGCGGTCGAGCCGCTGCAACCGATGGGCGTCGATATCGAGCGCGACGAACTGGCCTTCTTCCCCTTCCTCTACTGGCCGATCACCGCCGATGCGCCCAAGCCCTCGGCCGCCGCCTATGACCGGCTGAACCAGTTCCTGCGCACCGGCGGGATGATCCTTTTCGACACCCGCGACGCCGATGTCACCAGCCTGGGCGGCACCTCGGCTGAAGGCCAGGCGCTGCAGCGGATCGCCGCCGGCCTCGATATTCCGCCGCTCGAACCCCTGCCCAAGGATCATGTGCTGACCCGCACCTTCTACCTGATCCAGGACTTTCCCGGCCGCCAGTCCGGCGGCCTGCCCTGGGTCGAGGCTGCGCCGGCCGGCGCCGCGCAGGCCGAAGGCACGCCGTTTCGTAACCTGAACGACGGCGTGACCCCGGTGGTGATCGGCGGCGGCGACTGGGCCGCGGCCTGGGCCACCGACGATTACGGCGCGCCGCTCCTGCCGGTCGGTCGCGGCGCCGCCGGCGAGGGCCAGCGCGAGATGGCCTATCGCTTCGGGATCAACCTTGTCATGCATGTGCTGACCGGCAACTACAAATCCGATCAGGTCCATGTGCCGGCACTTCTCGAAAGGCTCGGGCAATGATCGCCGCCTTCGGCCATCCGGTCTTCGACCCAGCCTTTCCATGGCCCGTCCTCGCAGCCCTGGCGGGGGCGACGCTCGTCCTTCTCGCGCTTGCGCTCTGGCGCGGGCTGGCGGGCTGGGCGCTGCGTGCGCTGGCGCTTGCCGCGCTCCTTGCCGCCCTTGCCGGCCCGTCCTTCCAGCGCGAGGACCGCCAGCCGCTGACGGATATCGCGATCCTTCTCGTCGACGAAACCGCCTCGCAGGGCCTGTCGGACCGCAGGGCGCAGACCGAGGCCGCCGTCGCCGCGATCCAGGCGGAAATCGACGCGATGCCGGGCACGGAACTGCGCATCCGCCGGTTTTCCGATGGCCCCGAGGATGCCGGAACCCTGGCGATGACCGCCGCGGCCGAGGCCCTGGCCGAGGAACCCCGCGCCCGCATCTCCGGCGTGATCCTGATCTCGGACGGCCGGGTTCACGACCTGACCATGGCCCCGGCCTTCCCCGCGCCCTTCCACCTGCTGGAAACCGGCCGCAGGGCCGACTGGGACCGCCGCCTCGTCATCCGCAACGCGCCCGCCTTTGCCATCATCGGCGAAACCTTCGTCCTGAACCTGATGATCGAGGATCAGGGCGCCACCCCGGCCGCCGCCGGCACCTCGGCCGACCTGACGATCGCCGTCGATGCCGATCCGCCGCAGACCTATACCGTCCCGGTGGGCGAGGAACTGGAGCTGCCGGTCACGCTGCCGCATGGCGGGATGAACGTGCTGCAATTCTCGATCGCGCCCACCGCCGGCGAACTGACCGACCGCAACAACGCCGCCATCGTGCAGATCAACGGCGTGCGCGACCGTCTGCGCGTGCTGCTGGTGTCTGGTGAGCCGCATACCGGCGAAAGGGTCTGGCGCAACCTGCTGAAATCCGACGCCTCGGTCGATCTCGTCCATTTCACCATCCTGCGCCCGCCGGAAAAACAGGACGGGGTGCCGGTCGACGAACTGTCGCTGATCGCCTTTCCGACCCGCGAGCTTTTCGTCGAGAAGATCGGCGAATTCGACCTGATCATCTTCGACCGCTACCGGATGCGGGGCATCCTGCCGATGTCCTATCTCGACAATGTGGTGTCCTATGTGAAGGACGGCGGCACCGTCCTCGTCGCTTCCGGACCGGAATATGGCGCGGTGGATTCGCTCTATCGCTCGCCCCTGGCGGAAATCCTGCCCGTGGCCCCCACGGCGCAGGTGATCGAGGGAGGCTTCACCCCGAAGATTACCGCGCTGGGTCAGCGCCATCCCGTCACCGAGGGGCTGGAAGATTACGCCCCGCCCGGCGGCTGGGGCCGCTGGTTCCGGCAGATCGAGGTCGAGAAGCTGTCGGGCCAGACCGTGATGGAGGGGGCGGACGGCCAGCCGCTTCTCGTTCTCGACCGGGTGGGCCTCGGGCGGATCGCGGTCCTTGCCTCCGATCAGGCCTGGCTCTGGGGCCGCGGCTACGAAGGCGGCGGGCCGCAGCTCGAACTGTTGCGCCGCCTCGCGCACTGGATGCTGAAGGAGCCCGAGCTCGAGGAGGAGGCGCTGACCGCCACGGCCGAGGGCGACAGGCTGACCATCGTGCGCCGCACCGTCGCGGAAACGCCGCCCGGGCCCCTGACGCTGACCGACCCCGATGGCGTGGAAACCGTGCTCCAGATGACGCAGACCCGCCCCGGCCGGTACGAGGTGACATGGGAGGCGCCGATGCTCGGCCTGTTCCGGCTGCAGCAGGACGACCTGACGCGCGTCGTCGCCGTCGGCCCGGCCGCGCCGCGGGAATTCGTCGCCACCGTCGCCAGCGGGGCAGAGCTTCTGCCCGTCGTCGAACCCACCCGCGGCGGCATCCTCCGGCTCGAGGACGGCATGCCCGACCTGCGCCCCGTGGCCGAGGGCCGCCCGGCCGCGGGCCGCGGCTGGATCGGCCTCACCCCGCGCAGCGCCTATGTCACCACCGCGGTCGAGGAACGGCCGGTCCTGCCGGGCTGGGCCTGGCTTGCGCTGGCCGTGGCCTTCTCGCTGGCCGCATGGCTGGTCGAGGGCCGCCGCGGCGCGAAGGTCTGACCCTTCTCTTCTGCCGAAATATCCCCGCCGGAGGCATGGCGCCCGCGCGCCCCCGGGCGCGGGCGCCGGGGCTTGCGGCGCAGCCACAGCGCGCGATCCGTCG
>JBDHSO010000011.1:0-43530 GCA_039808125.1 Rhodobacter sp.
CGCACCACGCGCCGGCGGGCCGCCCGCGCCGCATCGGCCTTGCCCGCCGCCCGCCGCGGCGCGCGACCGCGCTTTTCCGTCCGCCCCTGCGGCAGCGGCCGGTCCTCGATCTCCAGCAGTTCCAGGATCAGCCCGCCCGTCACCGGCACCGCCTCGGAGAGGCGCACCTTCACCTTTTGCCCCAGCCCGATGGTCAACCCGGTATCGGCGCCCATCAGCGTCTGGCTGTCGGCGTCGTAATGGAAGTACTCACGTCCCACGTCGCGGATCGGCACCAGCCCGTCGGCGCCGGTCTCGTCCAGCCTGACGAACAGGCCGAACCTTTGCACGCCCGAGACGCGGCCGGTGAAGGTTGCCCCCACCCGCTCGGACAGATAGGCGGCGAGGTAACGGTCGACAGTATCGCGCTCTGCCGCCATGCTGCGCCGTTCGGCATCCGAGATGAGCTTGGCCGTCTCGTCGAGATGCTCGATATCCCAGTCCGACAGCCCGTCCGCCCCCCAGCCATGGCCGCGGATCAGCGCGCGATGCACGATCAGGTCGGAATAGCGCCGGATGGGTGAGGTGAAATGCGCATAGTTCCGCAGTGCCAGCCCGAAATGGCCGAAGTTCTGCGGGTTGTAATAGGCCTGGGTCATCGACCGCAGGGTCGACAGGTTCATCAACTCGTCGAATTCGGTCCCTTCGGACTGTTTCAGAAGGTTGTTCAGATGCGAGGTCTTCAGCACCTGCCCCTTGGCCAGGGTGAACCCGGCGGCTTCGGCCACCTCGCGCAACGCGTCCAGCTTCTCGGGGCTGGGTTCCTCATGCACGCGAAACAGTAGGGGCTGCTTCACGCGCTGAAGGTCCTCGGCCGCGGCGACATTGGCCAGCACCATGAATTCCTCGATCAGCCGATGCGCCTCGACCCGCTCCTTGAAGGCGACCGACAGCACCTTGCCCTCGTCCGACAGGACGATCTGGCGTTCGGGCAGGTCGAGATCCAGCGGCTGGCGCAGGCTTCGGGCGCGTTTCAGCGCCTCATAGGCGGCGAACAGCGGTTTCAGCACCGGCTCGACCAGGGGCGCGGCCCGGTCATCGGGACTGCCGTCGACCGCGCCCTGCACCTGCATATATTCGAGGCTGCCCTTCGACCGCATCATCCCGCGCAGGAAGCGATGGCCGATCTTCGCCCCCGAAGCATCTATGCGCATCCGGACGGCAAGGCAGGGCCGGTCGACATGTTCGTGCAGCGAACACAGATTGCCCGACAGCACATCGGGCAGCATCGGCACCACCCGGTCAGGGAAATAGGTGGAGTTGCCCCGCCGCCGCGCCTCGCGGTCCAGCGCCGATCCCGGCAGGACATAGGCCGCGACATCGGCGATGGCGACCCAGATCACATGTCCGCCGGGGTTCGACGGATCGGTATCGGGCATCGCCAGCACGGCATCGTCGCGGTCGCGGGCATCGGTCGGGTCGATGGTGACAAGCATCAGGTCGCGCAGATCCTCGCGATGCTCCATCGCGACCGGCGGGGGATTGTCCGCCTCGGCCATGGCCTTGTCCGGGAACTGGTCGGGAATACCATGCTGGTGGATGGCGATCAGGCTGACGGCCCTCGGCCCCGACGGATCGCCCAGGCGCGACAGCACCCGCGCCTGCGGCAGGCCGAAACGGCGGTTTCCGACCGCCTCGCCCTCGACCAACTCGCCATCCTTGGCACCCAGGTCGTCGCCGCTGGCGACATGCCATTCCTTATCCTGGCCCTTGTCGACGGGCAGAATGCGCCCGGCATCGCCGCTCTTGCGGAAAATACCCAGCACCTTGAGCGGGTTGGTGCCGATCCGCCGGATCAGCCGCGCCTCCCATGCATGATCGTCGAGATCGACCTTCGACAATCGGGCGAGGATCCGGTCGCCGGAAGCAAGTGCCGGATCGCCCTTCACCGGCACGATCAGGATGCGGCCGGCGTCGCGATCGACGCCCTCCTCCATCGGCTCGGCGAAAAGATCGCCCGCCGCATCGGGAGCCAGCACCTTCAGCACGGCCACCGGCGGCAGATCGCCCGCAGGACGGAAGCGCCGGGCCTTCTTTTCCAGCGTGCCCTCGTCCTCCATCTCGCGCAGCAGGCGTTTCAGCTCGGCCCGCAGATCGCCCTTAAGCCCGAACGCCTTGGCAAGATCGCGTTTCGAACTGAGGCCCGGGTTCTCGGCGATCCACTGGCGGATCTGGTCTTTCGAAGGAAGGGATGTCATGGCACAGCCGTAGCACAGCGGCGCAGGGGCGGAAAGCCGGCGCTTTCACGCCCCTGTGAAACCCGCATGCAAAATGTAGATTTGAGTCGCATCTTTGGCATGTTTAACTGGCGGCGCGAATTGTCCAGCAGCGGAGCCAGATTATGAAGTTTGCCAAGATTGTGCTTGTGACCCTTGCCGTTGCCGGCAGTGTTGCCGTCGTCCATGCCAAGGGCGAGCGGACCGTCCCCGAGGCGATGGCGCGCGCCAAGCTGATGGACGACGTGCGTAGCAACATGGGCGTGCTCGGCGGGATGGCCGAGGGCAAGGTCGCCTTCGACCCTGCCGCCGCAGCCGCAGCCCGCGATGCGCTGATGGCCGATGCTGACAAGATTTCCGAAGCCTTCGCGGTTCAGGGTGCCGACGATCCGGCGTCGGAGGCGAAGCCCGAGGTCTGGACGGACTGGGACGCCTTCCTCGTCAAGGCCGGCGATCTGAAAAGCGCCGCGGAAGCCGTCGACACGGCGTCGCTCGATACCGTCAAGGCCGGAGTGGGCGGCCTGGCCGGCGCCTGCAAGGCCTGCCACCAGACCTATCGCGAATGATCGCGGCGTGATCCCCGCTTGACCCCGGGGCCTGCGGCACCGTCAGCCGCAGGTCACGGTCTCGATCTTTCCCGCCTTCGTCAGCCAGAAATTCAGCCGCCCGGCGCTGAAATCCATCGTGACCGCCATGCCGTGTTCGACCACACGCACGGGGCGGTCGAAGGTCATTGTCGCAAGCACCGAACGGTCCTGCCCGACCAGCCCTTGCAGGGCGGCGGCGCCGCAGGCATCGGGGTCGGGATCGGACGGAGCGACCGGGGGCGCGGGTTCGACGCAGGCCTGAAGGACAATGGGCAGGGCGAGAAGGATCAGGCGGAACCGGAGCATCGCGAATCTCCTTTCGGCAGGCGGTAAAAAGCGGGGGACTGCGGTCGCTTCCACCGTTGATTTCCGGCGCAGAGTGTCACAGCCTTGGGCGAAGAAACAGGGAGGAAATCCGACATGCGCACCCGTGCCGCCGTCGCACTTGCCGCAGGCAAGCCGCTTGAAATCATGGAGGTCAACCTCGACGGCCCGAAGAAGGGCGAAGTTCTGGTCGAGATCAAGGCCACGGGCATTTGCCACACCGACGAATTCACCCTGTCGGGCGCCGACCCGGAAGGCATCTTCCCCTCGATCCTGGGGCATGAGGGTGCGGGCGTCGTGATCGAGGTGGGCGAGGGTGTCACCACGCTGAAGCCCGGCGACCATGTGATCCCGCTCTATACCCCGGAATGCCGGGAATGCCCCTCCTGCCTCAGCCGCAAGACCAATCTCTGCACCGCGATTCGTGCCACCCAGGGCAAGGGGCTGATGCCCGACGGCACCACCCGCTTCTCGATGCTCGACGGCACGCCGATCTATCACTACATGGGCTGTTCGACCTTTGCGAACCACACCGTCCTGCCGGAAATCGCACTGGCCAAGATCGACCCGGAGGCGCCCTTCGACAAGATCTGCTACGTCGGCTGCGGCGTGACGACAGGCATCGGCGCCGTGATCAACACCGCCAAGGTGGAGATCGGCGCCAAGGCCGTGGTCTTCGGTCTGGGCGGCATCGGGCTGAACGTGATCCAGGGCCTGAAGATGGCGGGCGCCGACATGATCATCGGCGTTGATCTGAACAACGACAAGAAGGCCTGGGGCGAGCGCTTCGGGATGACACATTTCGTAAACCCGAAGGAAATCGAGGGCAGCGTCGTCCAGAAGATCGTCGACATGACGAAGACACCCTTCGACCAGATCGGCGGCGCCGACTACAGCTTCGACTGCACCGGCAATGTGAAGGTGATGCGCGACGCGCTGGAATGCACCCATCGCGGCTGGGGCGTCTCGGTCGTGATCGGCGTGGCGCCGGCGGGCGCCGAGATCCAGACCCGGCCCTTCCAGCTGGTGACGGGGCGCGTCTGGAAAGGCACGGCCTTCGGGGGCGCGCGCGGCCGCACCGACGTGCCGACGATCGTCGACTGGTACATGGACGGCAAGATCGAGATCGACCCGATGATCACCCATACGCTGACGCTGGACGAGATCAACAAGGGTTTCGATCTGATGCACGAGGGCAAGTCGATCCGCGCCGTGGTCGTCTATTGAAACCGGCGGCCCCGGGAGGTCTGCCCCGGGGCTGCCACCGCGGCCGGCCGGACCTTACGTCCCGCGCTGGCCGCTGCCCAACGGCACACGGATCCGGACCGATATGCCCGCGTCGTGATAACTCTGCTCGAACGTGCCACGCAGATCGAGGCGGATGCAGCTTTCCAGAAGCTGGGTGCCGAATCCCTTGCGCTCCGGCGGTTTGGCGGGCTGGCCGGTCGTCTCGTCCCAGACGAGACGAAGCTCGCGATTTGCGCCCTTGCGCTCGACCGTCCAGACGATCTTCAGCCGCCCGCCCGGCGTGGCGCCCGCGCCGTATTTCAGCGAATTGGTCGCGAGTTCATGCAGGCTCAGCCCCAATGCCTGCGTTTCCTGCGGGTTGAGCCGGACCTCGGGGCCGGAAACCACGACCTGCGAGGCATCGGTGCCGTAGATCTGCGCCAGTTCGGCCGCGATCAGCGCGCGCAGATCCGCCGTGCCGCCGGCGCGTGTCAGCATGTCCTGGGCATCGGCCATCGCCTGCAGCCGGCTGGTCATGGCCGCGACATATTCCTCCTTGGACTCCGCGCCCCGCGCCGCCTGCCGCGCCATGGCCACCACCCGGGCCAGCGCATTCTTCAGCCGGTGCGACATCTCGCGCAGATGCAGGTCCTTTTCCCGCATCAGCACTTCCTGCGCGGCATTCAGGGCGCGGGCGCGGCGAATGGCGGCCATCAGGCCCTGAACGGCAAGCCCGGTCGCCAGCGCAAAGAGAAATGCCGCAATGCCGGTCACGGCGGTGAAGGGATGGCCGTGGAACAGGCCGAACGGCGTCTGCGCCTGCCCCGACAGGACCCATTCCCGCCCGCCGATCCGCAAGGTGGTCGTGGCGGCCAGCCGCGTCCGCCCGCCATCGCCATCGAAGCCCGGGCTGTGGAACAGCGTGAAATCCGGCGCGGCCCTGTCGATGGCGGACAGGTCGAACCGCTCTTTCGACCTGTCGAGCGCGGCCTGAAACAGGTCGCCCAGCCGGATCGGCGAATAGACGAAGCCGCCCTCGCCCACCCGGCCCTGCGGCGGCAGGTAGAGATAGATCAGAATCCCGGTCTGCGGCGTGGGTTCGATGTCCTGCATCAGGATGAGGGGGCCGGTTGCGACTGCATCCGGGTCCGCCATGGCCGCGTTCATCGCGGCCCGGCGCGTCGGCTCGGTATACATGTCGAAACCCACGGCGGCGCGGTTGCGCGGCTCGTTGGGCTCCTGAAGCACGACCGCGGTCCGCAGCGCCTGATCGGTCTTCGGCCAGATCCCGCGGTCTGTCCCGTATTCCGCGTCGATCTGCGCCGCGACATGCGCCTCTGCCCCGGCCGGAAGGATCAGCGCGAAGCCCACGCCCTGCAATCCGATCGACGGGCGGTTCAGCCCCAGGCCGTTGACGAAGGTTTCGAACTCGGCCCGGCTCACGGTTTCGGCGCGGGTCTGCAGGAAGGCGCGTGTCGCGGTCAGAAAGGCGATGTCCTGGGCAATCCGCCGTTCGACAAAGCTCGACATTTCCATGAAATCGCGGGTGAAGGCCGCCTGACTGCGCGCCGTCTCGGTCCGGTGAACGGCCACGGTCGCCGTTGCGCCGATCACGGCGGACACGGCAAATGCAAAGATCGCCAGTTGCGGTCGATTGAACACCCTAGCCTCGGCCCGTCACGGAAGCGCCGCTGCGGCCGGACGGGAAACCGCCGACATCTTCAAGCACAAGGGGTTGGCCGGTGCAATGCCGCCGTGCCGGCAGCCCCGCCTTTCGCGCGGTGGCACCTTTCCCTTTGTTCCGAATTGTCGCAATCTGCGGCATGACCCAAGACCGCTCTCCCCGCCTGTGCGTCCTGATCGACGCCGACAACGTGCCCGCCGCCTATGCCGAGTCGATCTTCGAGGAGATCGCGGCTCTGGGCGAGGCTTCGGTACGCCGCATCTATGGCGACTGGTCGGCCGTGCGGCTGAACGCCTGGGCCCGCAAGGTCGCGGCGCTGGGGCTGGTGGCGGACCAGCAATTCGCCAATACCAAGGGCAAGAACGCCAGCGACATCGGGCTGGTCATCGCGGCGATGGATTTCCTGCATTCCGGCCTGTTCGACGGCTTCGTGCTGGTTTCGTCGGACAGCGATTTCACCCGGCTTGCGGCACGCATCCGGGAGCAGGGGCTGGATGTCTACGGCATCGGCGAGAAGAAGACGCCGGAAGCGTTCCGCATGGCCTGCAAGCGCTTCATCTACGTCGAGAACCTTGGCGCCGAAACCGAGGAAACCTCCTCGGCGACAGCCGATGCGCCTACCCAGCCCGCCGGTCCGCGCGCGGGCGGAAAAGAGCCGCCGAACAAGGCCATCCCGTTGATCGTGACCGCGATGCGCGCCATAGACCCCGAGGGAGAGTGGTATTCCATGGGCCAGGTCGGCCAGTTCATCACCCAGGCCAACCCCGATTTCGACACCCGCACCTATGGCAGCGCCAAACTGTCGGATCTGATCCGCAAACTGTCACGGTTCGAGGTGCGGCAGGACGGTACGCAACTGATGCTGCGCGACAAGGCCTAGACGGCGCCATCGCCCGAAGGGGCGGATTTCAGCGAATCTTTTCCAGAACAGCATCCGGCAGGCGGCAGTCCTTGCGCGTGTCGGCCCCGCAGCGGCGCGGTTCCAGCGTCTTCGTCAGACAGATCCGCACCTCCTGGATCAGGCCGTCCTTGCAGGTGACGGTGATTCCGTCGCGCTGAAGACCCGGATTCGATTCGAGAAACGCGCCCTCGATCACCTCGGCCGGGACTTCCAGCGTCCGGGTCATCTTCGAAAAGACCGGCGGGATCGTCACACTTTCAAACGCCTGCCGCGCCACGGCATAATAGCCGGGCGCCGACAGGCCCGCGCAGCGGCCGTGCTTTTTCCACTGGTAGAAGGCGAGTCCCGCCCAGCCCATGATATCAGCCATCGCCGCCGTCTCGCCCCGGGTTGGATCGCGTTCGGCGGTGCGGCAATAGGACGGCCAGCCCGCCTCCCACTGCGGCCAGAGACCGTGCAGCACGAAGGTCAGCCTGCGGCCCGCGTCGCATTGCGGATCGTCGCGCGCATCACCTTCCAGCGCGCACCAGGCCGAGGACCAGGACAGCGACATCACATAATAGTCGAAGTCGCCGGCCCGCTCTCCCTCTGCCCGGGCAAGGGCCGGCAGCAGTGTCAGCCCAAGGATGGCCAGCAATCTCAGCAATTTCACTTTCCCTTCCACCGGAATCGCACTATACGGACCGGCATTCCCCGACATTGGAGAACCGCGGGCCTGCCCCGCAGCCGTTTTCCCGGCCCGGGAGAGATTTGTAAAGCCCGCCCCTCCGGGGCGCGGCAGATGCGGAAAGGACGCTTCATGAACAAGCCGATCATGGCCCGCGCAACCGCCGTCTGGCTGGTCGAGAACACGACGCTGACCTTCAGGCAGATCGCCGAGTTCTGCGGCATGCACGAGCTTGAGGTGCAGGGCATCGCCGATGGCGATGTGGCCGGCGGGGTAAAGGGCTTCGACCCCATCGCCAACAACCAGCTTGACCCCATCGAGATCGAGCGCGGCCAGAAAGACCCGCTCTACAAGCTGAAGCTGAAATTCAACCCCGCCGCCCAGGGCGAGGAAAAGCGCCGCGGCCCGCGCTATACGCCGCTGTCCAAGCGTCAGGACCGGCCCGCGGCGATCCTGTGGCTGGTCAAGTTCCATCCCGAACTGTCGGATGGCGCGATCGGCAAGCTGGTCGGCACGACGAAGCCCACGATCCAGTCGATCCGCGACCGCACGCACTGGAACATCCAGAACATCACGCCGGTCGATCCGGTGGCGCTGGGTCTGTGCAAGCAGTCGGAACTCGACACGGCCGTTCAGGCGGCCGTACGCAAGCGCGCCGCCGAAGGTGGCGTGATGAGCGACGACGAACGCCGCAAGCTCGTGTCCACCGAACAGTCGCTGGGCATGGCACCCGAGACGCCGAAGATGTCCGACGCGCTGACCGGGCTTGAGCTTTTCGGCGACGACGAGGACGAGAAGGCCGGCAAGGCCGCCGATTTCTCGGATGCCGACAGCTTCTTCAACCTGCCGGGTGGCGACAACGACGAGGAAGACGAGGAAGACGGCCCGCTTCGCCGCTGAGGCGGCGGGCAGGGCCTCACCCTGTGCGCAAACCGAAAACCCCGGCCGCAAGGCGCCCGGGGTTTTTTCATGCCCGGATGACGGGCTTTGTCATTGGACGGGAACGGTGCGAAGACGCATGATCCCCCTATTGGAACCAGACATCAACCCACTGAAACTATTGAGATCGGAGTGCGGATCATTTCCGCGACCCAAGCCGGCGGATCCCCTCCTGCCGGCGCGGGGAAGGCCCCTGGCCCGGTTGTCCCACCGGGCCAGGGGCTGAATTGCCCTCAGCCCTTTTTAAGAACCCGGTTGCCCAGAAGTTCGGCAATCTGGACCGCGTTCAGCGCCGCGCCCTTGCGCAGGTTGTCCGACACGCACCAGAGGTTCAGCCCGTTCTCCACCGTCGAATCCTGGCGCACGCGGCTGATGTAGGTCGCATATTCGCCCACCGATTCAATCGGCGTGACGTAGCCGCCCGGTTCACGCTTGTCGACAAGCATGATGCCCGGCGCCTCGCGCAGGATATCCTGTGCCTCCTGCCAGTCGAGGAATTCCTCGGTCTCGATGTTGATCGCCTCGGAATGGCCGACGAAGACCGGCACCCGCACGCAGGTTGCCGTGACCTTGATCTTGGGATCGAGGATCTTCTTCGTCTCGGCCACCATCTTCCATTCTTCCTTGGTCTCGCCCGAGTCCAGGAACACGTCGATATGCGGGATCACGTTGAAGGCGATCTGCTTGGTGAACTTCTTCGGCGGCACCTCGACGACCGGATTGTAGACCGCCTTGGTCTGCTCCCACAACTCGTCCATGCCTTCCTTGCCGGCGCCGGAAACCGACTGGTAGGTCGCCACGACGACGCGCTTGATGCCGGCGCGGTCGTGGATCGGCTTCAGCGCCACCACCATCTGCGCGGTCGAGCAATTCGGGTTGGCGATGATGTTTTTCTTCGCATAGCCCATGATCGCATCGGGGTTCACCTCGGGCACGATCAGCGGCACGTCGGCGTCGTAGCGGTAGAGCGAGGAATTGTCGATCACCACGCAGCCCGCCGCTGCCGCCTTCGGCGCGTAAAGCCTGGTCGCCTCGGACCCCACGGCGAACAGCGCGAAGTCCCAGCCGGTGAAATCGAACGTGTCCAGATCCCGGGTCTTGAGGGTCTTGTCGCCAAAGCTGACTTCGGTGCCGAGAGATTTGCGCGATGCCAGCACGGCAATCTCATCGACCGGGAACTCGCGCTCGGCGAGGATGTTCAGCATTTCGCGGCCCACGTTGCCCGTGGCACCCGCGACGACGACCTTATAGCCCATCGGGGTTCTCCTGTACCGTCCCTGATCGTCAGGAACGGCGCCTGTTAGCGCAAAGCCCCCACCGTTGGAAGCGCGATTTTCGGTCGGGTCAATCGGTGCGGTCGCGCGAGAACAGATAGGCCACAAGCCCGATGGCGACCGTGATCGCGAAAAACCCGAAAACGGCGGCATAGCCTGCGGCCGGCGGGGCGGCCGCGGCCTCTTCGGCGGCGAAAAGCCGGCCCGTCACCTCCTGCGCGATCCCGACCGAGGCGATGCCGAACAGGTTGACCAGCGTCACGCCACGGCCCACCAGATGCGGCGGAAACAATGCGCGGGCATGGCCAATGACGATAGGAAAGGTAGAACCGAAGAGCCCGACGCCCACGAACATCAGCGTGGCGAACAGGGCCGATTGCTGCGGCCCGGCCCACAGCGCCGTCAGGAATGCCAGCATTGCCGCATTGCCGCCGAAAACCACCCATTTGCGGGTGCCGAACCAGCGGTCCAGCGGCCCGATGGCGAAACTGCCGGCCACCATGGCAAGGCCCATCCAGAGGCCGGCCAGCCCGACCTCTGACCGGCTGTAGCTCCAGACATCGGTGAAATAGGGGCCAAGCCACAGGCCGCGCAGCCCGCCGGGCGGCGCGTAGCAGACCAGCATCATGGCCAGGATCGGCCACAGCGCCGGCATCCGCAGCAGCGTCAGCACGCTTCCTTTCGGCCCGGCCGGTGCCGGCGCCGGGTCGCGGACCACGGCCGCGACGGTTGCGGCGATGATCAGCGTGATCGCCGCCAGCGCCCAGACCGTCGCGCGCCAGCCGAAGACCTCCGCCGCCGCCGTCAGCGGCAGCGAGGCGGCGATATTGCCCAGGCTGCCGACGCCGATCGTCGTCGCGGCCAGCGTGCCGAAAACGGCGGGGCTGAACTGGCGGGCGAAGATATAGTAGCTGGCCATCAGCACCGGCGAACAGCCGACGCCGATCAGCGCCATGGCGATCTTGATCGCAAACGGGCTTTGCGCCGTGGCAAAGACGGCGGCCCCCAGGGCGCCCACCGCCAGCAGGGCCGAAGCCGTCCGCCGCGGCCCGATCCGGTCCAGCGCCACGCCGACCGGAATCTGCATCGCGGCAAAAGCCAGGAACCACCAGCCCGAGGCCGAGGCAAGCTCGGGCTTCGTGGCGCCCAGATCGGCCTCCAGCACCGGCGTCAGCACCGCCAGAAACGCGCGGTAGAACTGGCTGAGCACATAGCTCAGCATGAGGCAGCCAATCCCGAGGCGCATGGTTCCGTCTCCCTTTCGCGCGCCGGACCATGGCAGGGCGGGCCGGCCGTGACAAGGCTGCGCCCCGCGCCCGCACGGCAACCTTGTCGAATCCCCGGAAAATGTCTTTGATGAACGCACATTCGCCCCGGAGGGCCCGATGCCACCCCTTGCCCTGCGCGCCTTGCTGCTGTCGGCCGCTTGCCTGCCCCTGCCGGCCGGCGCGAACGACGGTTTCGGCGGCCTGACCGCCACCGGCCTGGAATTCGGCCAGACCGAGGCCGTCGCAATGGAAAGCGAGGATCTGAGGATCGATCCCGAACGGATCACGGTCGATTACGTCTTCCGCAACACCACGGCACGGGATGTGACGGGCGAGGTGATCTTTCCGCTGCCGCCGATCAGCCTGTGGAGCCTGTGGGACGGCATGATGAACCTGCCCGAGCCGCCGATGCCGGAAAATCTGGTCGGTTTCACGGCCGCGGTCGATGGCCGGCCGGTCGAAGTCCGGATCGACCGCATCGCCGTGGTCGAGCCGCCGTGGCAGGACGGCCGGCCGCCGGGCGAGAGTTACGACACCCCCGGCCGCGACGTGACCGCCGATCTGGCGCGATACGGCCTGCCGCTGACGCTCGATTCCGATGCCGCCATGGCCGCCCTGCTGGAACTGTCGCCCGCGGACCGCCAGGCGGTGCAGGAGGCAGGGCTGGCGGAATATTACGAGGCCGATCCCGGCAACCAGATCCCCGAACAGGCGGTACCGGGCTGGTCCATCGTGCTGCGCTATCACTGGACCCAGACTTTTCCGGCCGGCGCCACCGTCCGGGTGCATCATGAATATGAAAACCGTCCGCCCGGCGGCGTCTTCAGCTGGGTCCATCCGCTGGCCGCGGAAGATGCCTATCTGCAGGAATATGTGTCACGGTATTGCATCGACGACGGCACTTCGGCCGCGATGGCGCGCGCCCTCGAAACCCGCGATCCGGCAACCGGCGAGGTTTACACCTGGGGCACCGCCTGGTTCATCACCTATGTCCTGCGCACGGCCAACAGCTGGGCCGGGCCGATCGGCACATTCCGCCTGACGCTGGACAAGGGAGTCACGTCGAACCTGATCTCGCTCTGCGCCGAGGGCTTGCGCAAGACCGGCCCCACGACATTCGTCGTCGAAAAGACGGACTACACGCCCGGCCGCGACCTCGATATCCTGCTGGTCTCGCCGCCGGGGGGCTGATGGCCTAGGATTCGATGGTTTCGACCGTCAGGTTGCCGTTGGTGTAGACGCAGATATCGGCGGCGATGGCCATCGCCCTGCGCGCGACGGTTTCCGCCGGCAGATCGGTCTCCATCAGCGCCCGCGCCGCCGCCAGCGCAAAATTGCCGCCCGAACCGATGGCCGCGACGTCATGCTCCGGCTCCAGCACATCGCCCGCGCCGGTGATGACATAAAGCGCCGCGCCATCGGTCACGATCAGCATGGCCTCCAGGTTGCGCAGATACTTGTCCATGCGCCAGTCCTTGGCCAGATCGACGCAGGCCCGCGCCAACTGGCCGGGGGCGGATTCCAGCTTCTTTTCCAGCCGCTCCAGCAGGGTGAACGCATCCGCCGTCGATCCGGCAAAGCCGCAGACCACATCGCGCCCGCCCGGCGACAGCCGCCGCACCTTGCGCGCGCTGCCCTTGATCACGGTCTGCCCCAGCGAGACCTGGCCGTCCCCGGCCACCACCACCTGCCCGCCCTTGCGGACGGCAAGGATCGTCGTGCCGTGCCAGCCGGGAAACCTGTCTTCGCTGCGCCCTTCGCCCATCGTCGCCCTCCATCCGGTGCTGTCTGCTATATGGCGGCCCACGCCGCGCGGAAAAAGGGCGGATCAGAACTGGAGCGGCCGGTCGCCCGCGGCATCGCGGATGCGGCTGGGCAGGCCCATGGTGTTCAGCAGGTTGATGAAGGGCGCGGGGTCCAGATCCTCGGCGTTGACCATGGTGCCCACGTCCCAGGTGCCCTCGGCGATCAGCAGGGCGGCCGCCACCGGCGGCACGCCGGCGGTATAGCTGATGCCCTGGCTACCCACCTCCTCATAGGCCTCCTTGTGGTCGGCAACGTTGTAGAGCAGGATTTCGACCGGCTTGCCGGCCTTTTCGCCGCGCACCACATCGGCGATGCAGGTCTTGCCGGAATAGCCCGGCGCAAGGCTGGCCGGATCGGGCAGCACGGCCTTGACCACCTTCAGCGGGACGACCTCCTGCCCCTCGGCGGTCTTCACCGGCCGCTCCGACAGCAGGCCCAGATTCTTCAGCACGGTGAAGACATTGATGTAGTGATCGCCGAACCCCATCCAGAACCGCACGTCGGCCTGCGGATAGCGCGCCGAGAGCGAATGCACCTCGTCATGGCCGGTCAGATAGGCCTTCTGTGCGCCCACCACCGGAAGATCCCAGGTCTGCCCTACCTCGAACATGCGGTTTTCCTGCCAGCCGCCCTGCTGCCAGGAATAGACCGTGCCGGTGAATTCGCGGAAATTGATCTCGGGGTCGAAGTTGGTGGCGAAATACCTGCCGTGCGATCCCGCATTGATGTCGACGATGTCGATCGAATCGATGCGGTCCATCATCCCCTCGGCCACCCGCGCCCAGACGTTCACCACGCCCGGATCGAAGCCGATGCCAAGGATCGCGGTCACGCCCGCCGCGCGGCAGCGGTCGCGCCGCTGCCATTCGTAATTGCCATACCAGGGCGGCGTTTCGCAGACCTTCGCCGGATCTTCGTGGATGGCCGTATCCAGATAGGCGGCGCCGGTGTCGATGCAGGCCTCGAGCACGGTCATGTTCACAAAGGCAGAACCGACATTGATCACGATCTGCGCGCCGGTCTGGCGGATCAGCCGGGCCACCGCCGCGCTGTCCATCGCGTCAACCGCATGGGCGGCAAAGACGCCCGGCACCTTCATCGCGCCCTTTTCGCGAACCGATTCGATGATCGCCTCGGCCTTGGCCCGGCGCCTGCTGGCGATGTGCAGTTCCCCGAGCCGGTCGTTGTATCGCGCACATTTATGCGCCACCACCTGTGCCACACCTCCGGCACCAATGATCAGGACGTTCCGTTTCATGGGAAACCGCCTCCTCTGCGTTGCGGGGAAGGGGGATCAGCCGAGGCTGTCCCGATAATCGGCATAGCCGAATTCGCGGGCGACGGTCAGGCTGCCGTCCGTCTCGCGGATCACGATGGACGGCATCTTCACGCCGTTGAACCAGTTCTTCTTGACCATCGTATAGCCGGCCGCATCGGCAATGCTGATCCGGTCGCCGACCTTGAGCGGCGCGGGGAAGCCGAATTCGCCGAAGACATCGCCGGCCAGACAGGACTTGCCGCAGATCATGTAGGGATGGGGTCCATCGGTCTCGATCCGGGCCGGCTGGCGGTAGATCAGCAGGTCGAGCATATGCGCCTCGACCGATGAATCGACGATGGCCAGATCCTTGCCGTTGTTCAGCACGTCCAGCACCGTGACCTCAAGGCTGGCCGCGCCGGTGATCGCCGCCTCGCCCGGTTCCAGGTAGACCTGAACGCCGAAGCGATCCTGAAACGCGCGCAGCCGGGCCGCCAGCGCCGCAACCGGATAGTCCTTTCCGGTGAAATGGATGCCGCCGCCCAGCGAGACCCATTTCAGCCGCCGCAACAGCCCGCCGAATTCCTCCTCGATCCGCGCAAGCTGACGGTCGAACAGGTCGAAATCGGCATTTTCGCAATTGTAGTGGATCATGAAGCCGGAAATCCGGTCCATCACCCGGTCGATCCTTGCCGCGTCCCATTCGCCCAGCCGGCTGAACGGCCGCGCCGGATCGGCAAGGTCGAACCCCGAGGTCGAGAAGCGCGGGTTCAGCCGCAGGCCCCGCGCGATATGTGCCGAGGCATTGTCGAAGCGGTCCAGTTGCGAGATCGAGTTGAAGATGATCTTGTCGGCATAGCCCACGGCCTCGTCGATCTCGTGATCGGCCCAGCCGACGGAATAGGCATGCGTCTCGCCGCCGAATGTCTCGCGCCCGAGGCGGAGTTCAAAAAGCGACGACGAGGTGGTGCCGTCCATGTGCTGCCGCATCTGGTCGAAGACGCCCCAGGTGGCAAAGCACTTCAGCGCCAGCAGGACCTTCGCGCCCGAGGCCTGACGCAGATCCTCCATCACCGCCAGATTCCGCGCCAGTTTCGCGCGGTCGATCAGGTAATAGGGCGTCTGGATCATCGCAAAAATCCCCCAGGGGCCAAAGGGACGGCAGGAAGCGGGGTATTTAGGCCCCCCACCCCCCCGGTGCAAGCGGGAATGCGGGTGCCGCACCGGACCCGCGGGGCGAGGCGGCCGCTGATTAGTCATTACCTAATCATATCGCAGAAAGAATTGCATTTCTTCAAAGAAGAGTCCGTCATAGATCTTACGCGATCCCGGCAGCGGAAGGAGCGCGCGATGCCCGTCGAACAGGTCGAAACCCTTATCATCGGTGGCGGGCAGGCGGGACTTGCCATGAGCGCGCATCTGCGCAAGCGCGGCCTGCCGCATCTGGTGGTAGAGCGCGACCGGATTGCCGAGCGCTGGCGCACCTGCCGCTGGGATTCGCTGGTGGCCAACGGCCCATCCTGGCACGACCGCTTTCCCGACCTCAGCTTCGAAGGCGTCGATCCCTATGCCTTCGCCACCAAGGACCGCATCGTCGACTATTTCGAGGAATTCGCCCGCCGGATCGACGCGCCGCTGCGCACCGGCGTCACCGTCACCGCGCTGACGCGCGACGATGACGGCTATCTGGCCGAAACCACGGCGGGCACGATCCGGGCCAAAAACGTCGTTGCCGCAACCGGGCCGTTCCAGACGCCGGTCATCCCGCCCATCGTCCCGCAGGACGCCGGGGTGATGCAGATCCATTCGGCCGACTACCGCAATCCCGGCCAGTTGCCGGAGGGCGCGGTGCTGGTCGTGGGGGCGGGATCGTCCGGCGTGCAGATCGCCGACGAATTGCTGCGCGCGGGACGCAAGGTCTATCTGTCGGTCGGCCCGCACGACCGGCCGCCGATCCGCTATCGCGGGCGCGATTTCGTCTGGTGGCTGGGCGTTCTTGGCAAATGGAACATGGCCACCCCCGGACCCGGCACCGAGCATGTGACCATCGCCGTTTCGGGCGCGCAGGGCGGCCGCACCGTCGACTTCCGCGACCTGGCGGCGCGCGGGATGATCCTGACCGGCCGGGCAGAGCGCTATGCCGACGGCCGGCTGCAGTTCGCCGGCGATCTGGCCACGAACATCGCGGCCGGGGACGCCAACTATCTTTCCATGCTGGAAGAGGCCGATGCCTATCTGGCCGCGACCGGCATCGACCTGCCCGAGGAACCCAAGGCGCATGACATCGGCCCGATGCCCGATTGCGCGGTGAACCCGGTCCTGTCGCTTGACCTTGCGGCCGAAGGGATCAGCGCCATCATCTGGGCCACCGGCTATGCGCTGGATTTCGGCTGGCTCAAACTGCCCGCCTTCGACACCAGGGGCCGGCCGGCGCATGACCGTGGCGTGACCGAGGTGCCTGGGCTCTATTTCCTTGGCCTCGCCTGGCTGTCACGCCGCGCCTCGCCCTTCATCTGGGGCGTCTGGCACGATGCCGACTATCTGGCGGGACATATCGCCGACAACCGGCAATAGCCGCGCGGATCAGATCATCCGGATCGTGTCCTTGCCCACGGCAAGGACATAGCCGCGGCGGGCGATGGTCTTGACCAGCAGCTCGCTGACCAGCTGGTTGCCCAGCGAATCGCGCAGGCGCTTCACCCGCGTCGCGCCCGCCGCCTCGTCGCAATCCGCCTCGGACCGGCCAGAGATCACCGCCTCGATCTGCGCGCCCGACAGCACCTCGTCATCCATCCGCGCCTCGGCCAGCACGGCCAGGGTTTCCAGCGCGGCCTCGGTCAACTGGAACTCCAGATCGTTGATATAGACGGCCCGCGCCTCCCGGCTGATCATCAGGCTGGCCACCTGGATGCCCGAGCGCTGGATGGCCGAGATCCGCCGGTTCAGCACGATGATCATCACCAGAAACACCAGCGCCGCCACCAGCAGCGCGCTGGAAAACACCAGAAGCACGAAGATCACGGTGCGATAGCTGATCAGCACCTCGGAAAAGGCGGTGCCGGACTGGGCGAGGATCTCCAGCAGCTTGATCTCGGCGCCCGAGGTCAGGCCGTCGTTCTCTACGAAGATCCGCTCGACCCGCGCATTGAAGGCATTCGCATCGGGCAGGTTCAGAAACAGAAACAGCGCCGCGCCGAACAGGATCAGCACGACGGCGGCGATGCCGAAGCTGACGACCCGGTTGCCCTGCTTCAGACTGTCAGTAACGGAGGAAATAGTCCCCGGCACTCGCTTTCCTTTCCCCCAGACCTTCGGGCCCGAATGTGGACAATACGTTCAGCAGCGTCCAGCCCGCCGAGGCCAGACGCGGCGCAAGTTCGCCAGCGGCCGCGCCGGGGGAACAGTTTCCATCCGCGACCTGTGCCACACCATAGTGCAACTGCAGCGGGTCGTCCTTCTTGGCCTTGTAATCCGCATAGCATTCCGCGCCGGCCGGCAGGGCAAGCGCAAGGGTCAGCGCGGCTGCGAGGATCGTCCTGATCATGTCCGTCTCCGCCGGGGGGGGTGCCCGGTCCCGCCACCATGCGCGGCCCCCCGGCGATATTCAATATCCGCCGCATTCCGGCGCGGCGACGGGCGCTGCTATCCGATAGCAGGCCGCTTCCCGCCGCCCGTTATCGCCTGACAGGCCGGCGATATTGCCTTTCGCCGGCCCGGATGGCCGACTGGCTTCAGATCGCGGCTCGCACCGGCCGGCTCTGTCCCGAACACCGGCCCGAATGCCAGCCCGAACGCCAGAAGGAGACCTCCGATGACGCTTTTCCACACCCCCCGCACCTCGCATCCGCGTTGTTCCCCGCCCCGCAAGTTCGCCGCGGGCGTCACGGTCGCGGCGGCGGTCGCCGCGCTGGTCCTGTCCACCGCCCTACCCGCCCGCGCAGGCCCCGACCGCGACGACATTGCCAAGGCGCTGCTGGCGGTTCTGGTCATAGGGGCCATCGCGCATGAGGCGAAAAAGGCAGACGAGCCGGCCCCGGCCCCCGAAGCCGCCGGCATGGGCGATGTCGACGACAGGTTTCGGCCCGACCGCGACCGGCACGAACGCATCCCGCGCGTCTGCGCCATCGAGATCGAAGGCAACCACCGTTCGGTGGAGCTTTACGCCGAATCCTGCCTGCGCAGCGAAGGCGTCCGTGGCCCCTTGCCGCGCGACTGCGCCAGCCGCGCCTTCATCTTCGGCGAGCGGGATCGTGTCTATGGCGTGGATTGCCTGCCCGACGCAGGCTTTCGCGTCGACCGCCGCTGGTAATGCGTGACACCCCCGGGCGGGGAAATCGCCCGGGGGGACTGCCCGGTCCGATCCCCCTGCGGGCCGGGCATCGTCGGGGCGCGGGATCGTTCCCCCCGCGCCCCGGCTTTCCGGCGGATGTTCCGCCCGACCCTTGACAAACCGGCGCCGAGCCGTTGCCCTGCCCCGGCCCGCGGCATCCGAAACCGCCGCCAGATCCGTCCGGAACGATCCGATCCATGCCCGCCAAAGCGAAGACCGCTGCCGATTTCACCCGCGAAACCGCCGCCCTTGCCAAGGGCGCGATCTTCGTCGTCGGTGTTGACGAGGTAGGGCGCGGCCCGCTGGCCGGTCCCGTCACGGCGGCGGCGGTGCGGCTTGACCCCGCGCGGATCCCGCCCGGCCTGGCCGACAGCAAGGCCCTGACCGCCGCCCGGCGCGAGCAATTGTCGGACTGGCTGCTGTCGCATGCCGCCTGCGCCATCGCCCATGCCAGCGTGGAAGAGATCGACCGACTGAACATCCTGCAGGCCAGCCATCTGGCCATGTGGCGCGCCGTGGCGCAATTGCCGGCCGATTTCGCGCTGATCGACGGCAACCGCGTCCCGCCAGGCCTGCCCTGCCCGGCCGAGGCGGTGATCAAGGGCGATGCGAAATGCCTCTCCGTCGCGGCGGCCTCGATCATCGCCAAGGTTGCACGCGACCGGATCATGGTGGATTTGGCGCAACAGCACCCCGGCTACGGCTGGGACAGGAACGCCGGCTATCCGACAAAGGCCCATCTGCAGGCGCTTCTAGATTTGGGGCCGACCCCTTGGCATAGGCGTTCCTTCGCGCCCGTCCACAATATCTTGTGCCAAGCTATTTCTATAACCTCTTGATTCAAAAAAGAATTTGACGGCGATTCGCCTCTGCCCCACACTTGTCCACAACAACGGCACACCAAGATGCCGTGGGGCAGAGGCAAAGATGACGACACGGAAAGCCGCGGCGGAGGCAGTCCTCCCGCGTAACCAGATTCTTGCAGGCGACTGTATCGAGGCGATGAATGGACTCCCCGCCGGGTCGGTGGATCTGATCTTCGCCGATCCGCCATACAACCTTCAGTTGAAGGGTACCCTGCACCGGCCCGACAATTCCCGGGTTGCGGCGGTGAACGATCACTGGGACCAGTTTTCCAGCTTTGCCGCCTATGACGAATTCTCCCGCGCCTGGCTGGCCGCCGCCCGCCGCATCCTGAAGCCGAACGGCGCGATCTGGGTGATCGGCAGCTATCACAACGTCTTCCGCCTTGGCGCCGAACTGCAGAACCAGGGTTTCTGGATCCTGAACGATGTGGTCTGGCGCAAGTCGAACCCGATGCCGAACTTCAAGGGCAAGCGGCTGACCAATGCGCATGAGACGCTGATCTGGGCCAGCCGGGACGAAGCGGCGAAATACACCTTCAACTACGAGGCGCTGAAGGCGCTGAACGAAGGGGTGCAGATGCGGTCGGACTGGGTGATCCCGATCTGCACCGGGCATGAGCGGCTGAAGGATGAAAACGGCGACAAGGCGCATCCGACCCAGAAGCCGGAGGCGCTGCTGCACCGGGTGATCCTGGCCACCACCAATCCGGGCGACGTGGTGCTGGACCCGTTCTTCGGCACCGGCACCACCGGCGCGGTCGCCAAGATGCTCGGGCGCGACTTCATCGGGATCGAGCGCGAGGAGACCTATCGCACCGCCGCTACCGCGCGGATCGCCCGCGTGCGCCGCTTCGACGCCTCCGCGCTGGAAGTGACCGGCTCGAAACGGGCCGAGCCGCGGGTGCCGTTCGGGCAGGTCGTGGAACGCGGCATGCTGCGCCCGGGCGAGGAACTGACCGGGCCGCGCGGCCATGTCGCCAAGGTCCGGGCCGACGGCACGCTGGTCGGCAAGGATATGACCGGGTCGATCCATCAGGTCGGCGCGGCATATGAAAAGGCGCCCAGCTGCAACGGCTGGACCTACTGGCACTTCAAGCGCGACGGGCGCATGGTGCCCATCGACATTCTGCGGCAGCAGATCAGGGCCGAGATGGAAGCAGAGGCCACTCGCCCGAACTGACCCCACCCAAGGGTCCAACCGACGCCTGTGCCCAGGACCGCCCCGGGCACGACTGCCCCGCCATGGCAACATGGCGGGGTCTTTTGCCGTCGTCCGTGCTCGTTGTCCGCCGTCGTCGGTTTGGGCGGCCGATGTCGGCAGGCCCATGCCTGCGGCCGGCCTCCGCCGCCGCCTATTCCGCCGCCAGCGGCACGCCCGGCGCCCAGCCCGCCACGATCCGCCCGAGAACGCCGTCGATCCGCGCCCGGAACGCCTCGAAATCACGGTGCGGGGTGATCCGCGCCTCGTCCATGTACAGCGCGCGATCGATTTCCACCTGGATCACATGCACACCCTGCGAGGGGCGGCCATAGGCCTGGGCGATATGGGCACCGGCAAAGGGTGTATTGCGCGACACGCGCAGGCCGGCGGCCTGAAAGGCAGCCTCCACCCGGTCGACCATCTCGCGCCCGGCCGCGGCGCCATAACGGTCGCCCAGCACCACCTCGGGCGGCGGGGTTCCGGGGCGGGCATGGCCTTCGATCGCCTCATGCGGCATGGAATGGCAGTCGATCAGCAGCGCCTCGCCGAAACGGGCCCGGGTCTCGCCGACCAGCCGCCGCAGCGCGGCGTGCCAGGGGTGCCAGAAGCGCGCCAGCCGTTCCTCGGCCTCGGGCCGCGTCAGCTTGCCGGCATAGATCGCGCGGCCGCCTGCCACCACGCGCGGGATGACCCCGAGGCCGGAGGAGACACGCGGATTGTGCGGCGGCCAGTCCACCCCCTCGACCACGGCCGGATCCATTTCCTCGGGCGCGCGGTTCAGGTCAAGATAGGCCCGCGGCGCCCGCGCGGCCAGAAGGGGCAGCCCCAGCCCCGGCGCCGCGGCGAACAGCCGGTCGACGAAGGCATCCTCGGACGAGCGGATCGTGTGACGATCAAGCACGCTGCGGGCCAGGAACTCCGGCGGATACCAGTTTCCGGAATGGGGCGACGACAGGACCACCGGCGCGACCTGCCCGTCGGGGCGGCGCAAGACATAGGCTTCGGTCGTGGTTACGGCGGGCAAGGGCACCTCTGGCGAACCGGCGGGCGCAGAGGCCCTGAACGGGATATAACGACAATTCGTCACGCGCCGAAAGCCCTTGCAGCGCCCGGTGACTCTGGCTATAGACCGGCCACGCCGACGCGGACGCCCCGCGTCCTTTTCGTTTATGGAAGGATGCAGGGCGAATCGGGTCGAGGTGGGGCGGTTAGCTCAGCGGTAGAGCACTACGTTGACATCGTAGTGGCCACTGGTTCGATCCCAGTACCGCCCACCATTTCGCCGC
This sequence comes from Rhodobacter sp., assembly GCA_039808125.1. Classification (GTDB taxonomy): domain Bacteria; phylum Pseudomonadota; class Alphaproteobacteria; order Rhodobacterales; family Rhodobacteraceae; genus Pseudogemmobacter. The sequence goes on from JBDHSO010000011.1 coordinate 21,874, forward strand.
TTTTCAGGGCTTGCCCCGGAAGGCACGGGTCAATCAGGCGCGTGATGCGCCGCGAAAAGGAAGGGGACAGCCATGAAGGTTGCCAACTCGCTCCGCTCGCTGAAGACGCGTCACCGCGATTGCCAGGTCGTGCGCCGCAAGGGCAGGGTCTATGTGATCAACAAGACGCAGAAGCGCTACAAGGCCCGCCAGGGCTGAGCGTTCCGGTATGTTCGGATCATCGGGGCCGCCGCGGGAAACCGGGCGGCCCCGTTTTCTTATTCGGCCGTCTTTTGCAGCAGGATCGCCATGCATCCCAACCCGGTCTTCCGCCAGACGCCCGCCGAGGCCAACCTGGCCTTCGCCCGCCGGCGCGGCTTCGGCATATTGACGGTGAACGGCGCTGAAGGGCCGCTGGCGGCCCATGTACCCTTCGTCCTCGATCCCGCCGGCGGCACGGCCGAGATTCACCTTGCCCGTTCCAACCCGATCGCCCGTGCAGGCCTGCCGATGCCCGCGCTTCTCGCCATTCCGGGGCCGGATGCCTATGTCTCGCCGGACTGGTACGGGCCGCATGAGGCGGTGCCCGATCAGGTGCCGACCTGGAACTATGTCGCCGTCCATCTGCGCGGCACCCTGTCGCCGCTGCCGCCCGAGGCGTTGCGGCCGCATGTCGACGCGCTTTCGGCCGAGCACGAGGGGCGGATCGCCGGCAAGCGGCCCTGGACCTCGGCCAAGATGTCCGAGGATGCCATGGCGCGGATGCTGCGGATGATCCTGCCGTTCCGCCTGACGGTCACGGCGGTGGACGGCACATGGAAGCTGAACCAGAACAAGACCGCCGAGCTGCGCGACCGGGCGGCCGCGGCGCTGGCCGGGGGCGACGCCGGGGCGGCCGCCATTGCCGCGCTGATGCGGGATCTGCCGCATGATTGAGCCCGTCGTTTACAGCCGGGGCGGCGGCGCCTAGCATCCCCTCTCAGCCACTGGGGAGCCGCCGATGAAACTCTACCATTCCGCCACCTCGCCCTTCGTCCGTAAGGTCACGACGCTGATCGCCGAGGCCGGCCTTTCCGGTGTCGAACTGGTTTCCGTTATCGGAAACCCGGTCGAACCCGGCAACCTGCCGGTCGATCGCAATCCGCTGGGCAAGATCCCGGCGCTGATCACCGACGATGGCCTGGCGCTTTACGACAGCCGGGTGATCTGCCGCTATCTCGACACCACCTTCGATGCCGGGTTCTATCCGGCCGCGCCCCGGCTGTGGCAGACGCTGGTGCTGGAGGCCCTGGCGGACGGCATGCTCGATGCCGCGATCCTGATGGTCTATGAAAACCGCCTGCGCCCCGAGGAGCAGCGTTTCCCGCCCTGGGTCCGGGCGCAGTGGCAAAAGGTCGAACGCGCTCTCGACACGCTGGAGCGCGACTGGATCGACCATCTTGCCGGCCCGCTCGACCTGGGCCAGATCGCGGTCGGCTGCGCGCTCGGCTATCTCGACTTCCGGCTGTCGGCCATGCCCTGGCGGGCGGCCCATCCCGACCTTGCCGCCTGGGAGGCCACCTTTTCGGCCCGCCCCGCGATGCTGGCGACGGCGCCGGTACAGGCCGGCTGAGGTGCCGGATTCGATCCGGCGCCAATCGCCATGACGCGACCCCGCCCGGCCTGCCGGTGCGACCGGGCGGGACCGGTCGCACCGGCGGAATCGGGGCCGGACAATCGCCGGCACGCGGCGCCCATGTGACACATGAACGCTACAAAAGTGCCGCAACAACACCGCTTTGCTGGACTGCGCCCGTTTGTCCGCTGGACGCGCCCGCCCGCCTTGTCTAAAAACGCGGCGGACAGGGTGGGCGGTTCTCCGCCGACCCCCGCTATTCATGGGCCGCTCTCCGGCGGCCTTGCCAGGGAGAGGAACTCGTGTCCCACGCAGAAGACCAAACCGGCAGCCGCAGGGATTTCCTGTACTACGCCACCGCCGGAGCAGGCGTCGTTGCCACCGGCGCTGCCGTGTGGCCGCTGATCAACCAGATGAACCCCTCGGCCGACACCCGCGCGATGGCCTCGATCTTCGTCGACGTGTCGAGCGTCGAGGTCGGAACCCAGTTGACGGTAAAGTGGCGCGGCAAGCCGGTCTTCATCCGCCGCCGCACGGCCGAGGATATCGAGGCCGGACGCTCTGTCAGCCTGGACGAGTTGATCGACAAGAGCGCCGAGAACAAGAACAAGCCGGACGCGGAAGCGACGGACGAGAACCGCACCCTCGACGATGCCGGCGAATGGCTGGTGATGATCGGCGTCTGCACCCATCTCGGCTGCGTGCCGATCGGCAACGGCGCGGGCGAGTTCGGCGGCTGGTTCTGCCCCTGCCACGGCTCGCACTACGACACGGCAGGCCGCATCCGCAAGGGACCTGCGCCGCGCAACCTGGACATCCCGCTCGCGCAGTTCACCGACGCGACAACCATCCTTCTGGGCTGAGGTAGCAACACATGGCCGGTATTCCCCACGACCATTACGAGCCGAAATCCGCCCCCGAGAAGTGGCTGAATTCGCGTCTTCCCATCGTCGGACTGCTCTACGACACGCTGATGATCCCCACCCCCCGCAACCTGAACTGGATGTGGATCTGGGGCATCGTGCTGACCTTCTGCCTTGCGCTGCAGATCGTCACCGGCATCGTGCTGGTGATGCATTACACGCCGCATGTCGACATGGCCTTCGCCTCGGTCGAGCATATCATGCGCAACGTGAACGGCGGCCATATGCTGCGCTATCTGCATGCAAACGGTGCCTCGCTGTTCTTCCTTGCCGTCTACCTGCACATCTTCCGCGGTCTCTACTACGGCAGCTACAAGGCCCCACGCGAAGTGACCTGGATCATCGGCATGCTGATCTATCTGTGCATGATGGGCACGGCCTTCATGGGCTATGTGCTGCCCTGGGGTCAGATGTCCTTCTGGGGCGCCACCGTGATCACCGGCCTGTTCGGCGCGATCCCGGGCATCGGCGAATCGATCCAGACCTGGCTTCTGGGCGGACCGGCGGTCGACAACCCGACGCTGAACCGCTTCTTCTCGTTGCACTACCTGCTGCCCTTCGTGATCGCGGCGCTGGTTGCCGTGCATATCTGGGCCTTCCATACCACCGGCAACAACAACCCGACCGGGGTCGAGGTGCGTCGCGGATCGAAGGAAGAGGCCCGGAAGGACACCCTGCCCTTCTGGCCCTATTTCGTGATGAAGGATCTCTATGCGCTGGCCGTGATCCTCGTGGTGTTCTTCGCGGTGGTCGGCTTCATGCCGAACTACCTCGGCCACCCCGACAACTACATCGAGGCGAACCCGCTTTCGACGCCCGCGCATATCGTGCCGGAATGGTACTTCCTGCCGTTCTACGCCATCCTGCGCGCCTTCACCGCCGATGTCTGGGTCGTGCAGTTCGCAAGCTGGATCACTTTCGGCATCGTCGACGCCAAGTTCTTCGGCGTGATCGCGATGTTCGGCGCGATCGTCGTTCTGGCGCTGGTGCCGTGGCTCGACACCTCCTCGGTGCGTTCGGGCCGGTACCGGCCGATGTTCAAGTGGTGGTTTGCGCTGCTTGTGATCGACTTCGTTGTCCTGATGTGGGCCGGCTCGCAGCAACCGACCGAGTTCATGTCCTGGGTCTCGCTGATCGCCTCGGCCTACTGGTTCATCTACTTCCTGATCATCATGCCGCTGCTTGGCGTCATCGAGAAGCCGCTGCCGCAGCCGGCGACGATCGAGGAGGACTTCAAGTCGCACTACCCCCATTCGGCCGAGTGACGGAAAGGATCTGATGCAAATGTTCCGCAAGATCATTCTCAGCGCAGTTTCCGCCCTGGCCCTGGCGGGCGGGGCGGCCCATGCCGCCGAAGGCGGCGCCCATGTCGAGGATTACTCGTTCTCCTTCGAAGGTCCGTTCGGCAAGTACGACAAGTTCCAGCTGCAACGCGGCCTGCAGGTCTATACCGAGGTCTGCGCGGCCTGCCACGGCCTGCGCTATGTGCCGATCCGCACGCTGGCCGATCCCGGCGGCCCCGAACTGCCGGCCGATCAGGTGCGCGCCTATGCCGCCGAGCTTGACGCGGTACCGCTGCCCGACGGCGAGGAGCGTACCCGCGAATGGACCGACCACTTCCCGATGCGCTCGGGCGAGGGGATGGGGCCGGATCTCAGCCTGATGGCCAAGTCCCGCGCCGCCTTCCACGGACCCTATGGCAGCGGGATCAACCAGTTGTTCCGCGGCACCGGCGGGCCGGAATACATCCATGCGCTGCTGACCCATTTCACCGGCGAGACCAAGGACGAGGCGGGGTCGACCTATTACGAGAACCCGATCTTCTCGACCGGCTGGATCGCCATGCCGCCGCCTCTTTCGGACGGGCAGGTGGAATTCGCCGATGGCAGCCCGAACGATGTCGAACACATGGCCGAGGATGTCGCGGCCTTCCTGATGTGGGCGGCGGAACCGAAGATGATGGATCGCAAGGAAGCGGGTTTCCTGGGCGTGACCTTCCTCGTCGTCCTGTCCGCACTGCTCTATCTGACCAACAAGAAGGTCTGGGCGCGGGTGAAGGGCAAGGAATTCATCGCCTGATTCCGGTTGCGGCCCTGACCACGGCCTCTGCCGACACAGATCGCAGACCCCGCCTTCGGGCGGGTTTTTTTCATTCCGACGCGGGGCCGAGGTAATCGGCCAGCGCCGGCGGCCGTTCGGCGAACAGCGCCGCGGGCGGGCGCGGCGGCTCTGCCCGCCCTCCGGCCACCAGCACGGCCAGATCGCAGATCGCCAGCGCATCGGCGGGATCATGCGTCACCATCAGCAGCGTCGCCCCCGAATTGCCGGCCACCTCGGCCACCAGGGCCAGCATGTCGGCCTTCAGCGCCGGCCCCAGCGCCGCGAAGGGCTCGTCCAGCAGCAAAAGCGGCCGGGCGCGCAGCAGAACCCGCGCCAGCGCGGCCCGGGCCATCTGCCCGCCCGAAAGCGCGCCCGGCCGGCGCGCGCCCAGCCCCCCCAGCCCCACCCGCTCCAGCGCGGCCGCGACCTCTGCCCGCTCCTGCGGCGAAAGGCGCAGGTCGGGGCGCAGCCCCAGCCCGAGATTTTGCGCCACGGTCAGATGCGGAAAAAGGTTCTGGTCCTGAAACAGCATCGACAGCGGCCGCTCGCCGGGTGGCAGCGGCGCAAGATCACGGCCCTGCCACAGGACACGGCCGGAAACCGGCGCCAGAAAACCGGCGATGGCGGCCAGCAGCGTCGATTTTCCAGCGCCCGAAGGGCCGATCAGCGCCACCCGCGCGCCAGCCGGCACCTGCCAGTCGGCGGACAGACGGAACGCATCCTGCGCGATCGCCAGACGGTCAAGTTGCAGCACGGCGTCCCCCCGCATCGAAAGCCCAGAACAGGGCAAAGCTCAGCCCCACCAGCAGCAGCGCGGCGCCGGCCGCGGCGTCGTTGCGGTAGGCCGCGGCCAGCCGCTGCACGACAAGGGGCAACGTCGCATCGCGCTCTCCGGCGAAAAGCGCGATCACGCCCAGATCGCCCATCGACAGCGCAGCGCCCAGCCCGGCGGCAAAACCCAAGGGACGGGCCAGGCGCGGCAGCGTCAGGAGGCGCAGCCGCGACAGCCCCGTCAGCCCCAGCGCCGTGGCCAGCCGGCCGTAATCGGCCTGCAACGCCTGCGCCTCGGGCAGAATCAGGCGATAGGCGAAGGGCAGCGACAGCAGGGTGTTGACCAGTATCGTCACCGGCAGCGCCAGCAGCATCGGCGGCACAAGGGGCTGGGCGATCAGGAAAAGCCCGGTGCCGAGCACAAGACCAGAGGTGGCAAGCGGCAGCATCGCCGCCAGTTCCACCCAGCCCAGCCGGCCCGCGGCCCGCGCCTCGGCCAGCGCAAGCGCGACCCCCGTCGTCATCAGCGCCGAGACCAGCGCCACCGCAACCGACCGCGCCGCCGCCGGCCAGACCTGCGCGGGAAGCTGCAACACCCCCGGCGCACCACCGGCCAGAACCGCGGCAAGCGGTGCCAGCAGGAACAGCGCCGCCAGCGCCACGGCCAGCCCGTCCACGACCCGGTGCCAGCCGCCCGGCGCCGCAAGTAGCGGAGTCCGGTCCAGTCCGGCGCCGAATCCCGCATGCCGGGCGAGGACCCAGGCCGCCATCGTCGCCAGCCCGCCCAGCGCGGTCTGCACCAGCGCCAGCCCGGCGGCATGGCGCAGGTCGAATTCGAACCGCACCGCCTGATAGATCGCAAGTTCCAGCGTCGTCGCCCGCGGCCCGCCGCCCAGAACCAGGGCCACGGCAAAGGAGGTCAGACAGATCGCGAAGACCGTGGCGACCGCGCCCGGCAGGATCTGGATCAGCATCGGCCTTTCGAGATGGCGGAAGCTGTCGGCCGGAGAAAATCCCAGGCTTGCGGCCAGCCGGAACCGCTCGGCCGGGATCATCTGCCAGCCCTGAAGGATCATCCGCGTCGCAAGCGGCAGGTTCAGGAAGACATGCGCCAGGACAACGCCCTGCAAGCCGTAGACCGAAAGCACCGGCAGCCCCGCGGCGGCAAGCGCCGCGTTCAGTACCCCGCTTCGCCCGAAGATGGCCAGAAGCCCCAGGATGGCCACGATCACCGGCAAGAGAAACGGCGCACCCATGACCGTGATCAGCATCGCTCGGCCGGGGAACCGCCGCCGCGCCAGCGCGCGGGCAACCGGCACGGCCAGCCCCACGGAGACGACGGCCGACAGCGCCGCCTGCAACAGCGTGAAGCGCAGCGCCGCCAGATCGGCGGGCGACAGCGCAAGGCCACCCGCGCGCCAGACCACCGCGCCCAGCGGCGCGGCGACCAGAAGAAGCGCGAGGCCGCCTATCGTGCCAGCGCCGCTTGCCATTCCGCCACCGCCCCATCGCGCAGCGCCCCCGCCCGGCCGGCGGGCATCAGCAGCGATTTCTCCGGCCGCGCCGTCTCGAACCCGTCGGGCAGGGCGATGTCGGTCGACGGATACATCCAGTTCGTCTGCGGGATGACGGACTGGAACTCCGGGCTCTGCGTGAAGGCCAGGAAGGCCTTTGCCAGATCGGGCTGGTCCGATCCCGCCAGCAGGCCCGAAACCTCGACCTGGAGGTAATGGCCTTCCGTGAACTGCGCCCAATCCTTGGTATCGTCCCCTTCGGCGATCCGGTGATAGGCGGGCGAGGTGGTATAGCTCAGCACCATGTCGGCCTCGCCGGCGAGGAAGAGGCCGTAAGCCTCGGACCAGCCGGGGGTGACGGTGACGATATTGTCGGCCAGCGCCTGCCAGATCCCGGCCGCGCCCTCGCCATAGGCATCCTTGACCCAGAGCAGAAGACCAAGCCCCGGCGTCGAGGACCGGGGATCCTGGATCACCACCTTCAGCGTGCCTGCGACCAGATCCTCGAACGATGCCGGCGGCGTGGGAATCCTGGTCCTGTCATAGACGAAAGCGAACCAGCCCCAGTCGTAGGGCAGGAACAGCGGGTCGTCATAGGGCACGGGCAGGGCCGTCGCGGCGGGTTGGTCATGCGGCGCGAAAAGGCCGGTCGCCGCGGCGGCGGCCGTCAGCCCGGTGTCCAGCCCCAGCACCACATCCGCATCGGAGGCCGCACCCTCAAGTTGCAGCCGCGCAAGAAGGGCCGCGCCATCGCCGGCGGGCACAAAGACCAGATCGCAGCCGCAACCGGCCTCGAACGCCTTTTCGACGGCCGGGCCGGGGCCCCATTCGCTGGTGAAGCTGTCATAGGTCAGCACGGTCAGGACGGGCGTTTCCGCCATTGCCGCAGGGGCAAGGCAGATCAGGCACGCCGCAAGGGAAAGTCGCATCTCGCTTCCTTTCTGTTGCGACGGATGGTCGGGCACAGGAAGCGTTCCGATGCACCTTCCCTCCGCCGGTATGAGCCGGTTCAGGTTCAACGGGTTCGCTTTCGCATCTCAGCCCATGGTCCGCAGACCGGGGACACCCCGAGGTGACGCCGAAAATAGGCGATTCGCCGCCGGACGCAAGGCCCCCGGCGGCGGTGTCCGCGTCAGTGCCCCGGATCGGCCATCTGGCCGCGGGTCTTCCACAGCGACCACAGCACGCCGGCCGCCAGAAGGGCGAAGGTGATGCCAAGCGACAGGTCGGCGGGGAACTTCTCCCAGCCCAGCAGATCGGCCACGAAGATCTTCGAGCCGATGAACACCAGCAGCGCCGCAAGGGCGTACTTCAGGTAGTGGAAGCGGTGGATGATCGCCGACAGCGCGAAGTAAAGCGCGCGCAGGCCGAGGATCGCGAAGATGTTCGAGGTATAGACGATGAACGGATCGGTGGTGATCGCAAAGACCGCCGGCACCGAATCGACGGCAAAGATCAGGTCGGCCAGTTCCACCATCACTAGCGCCAGAAAGAGCGGCGTCGCGTGCAGGGCGATGCGGCCGGTCTTCGCCGAGGCCTCGCGCACGAAGAAGGCATTGCCGCGCAACCCCTCAGTCACATTCATCCGCCGGCGCAGAAAGCGCAGAACCGGATTTTGCGAAATGTCGAGATGCTGGTCGTCCGTGACCATCATCTTGATGCCGGTAAAGATCAGGAAGGCCGCGAAGATATAGAGAAGCCAGTGATATTCCGCGACCAGCGTCGCCCCGAGGCCGATCATGATCCCGCGCAGCACGATCACGCCCAGGATGCCCCAGAACAGCACCCGGTGCTGATAGGCGCGGGGGATGGCGAAGAAGGAAAAGATCAGCGCGATGACGAACACGTTGTCCATCGCCAGCGTCTTTTCCACCACGAAGGCCGTCAGATACAGCTTCGAGGCCTCGGCCCCCAACTGCCACCAGACGAACCCGCCGAAGGCCAGCCCCAGCGCGATATAGAGCGCGGAGAGGCGCAGGCTTTTCCCGATGCCGATTTCATGGTTCCCCCGGTTCAGGATCCCGAGGTCGAGGACCAGCAGCACAAGGACGGTGCCGAGAAAGGTCAGCCACAGCCACAGGGCCGTGCCGAGAAAGGGCGTAAGAAGGATATCCACTCTGATCTGCCTGTCCGTTGGGCGCACGGGGCGATCACGGCAGCATGCCGGGCCGACCATCGGGCGCGATTCATCCCGATTGCGGCCGACATCACGACATTTGTCACCACGACAGGCGTCGTCAGAGGGGCCCGGCCCGCAGGTTGCCAGATAGGGGCCGGGCCGGGCACTTCAAGGGGTCGTGATCGGATTTCCGGCACCGGAAGGGCTTGCAGCGGCGTCGCGCGGGGGGCTATGCGCAGACAAACACGGAGATCCGCCATGAGCCTGAACACCTTCGGCCGTCTGTTCCGCGTCACCACCTGGGGCGAAAGCCACGGGCCGGCCATCGGCTGCACGGTCGATGGCTGTCCGCCGGGCGTGGCGCTCGACGAGGGCGCGATCCAGCCCTGGCTCGACCGCCGCCGCCCCGGCCAGTCGAAATTCACCACCCAGCGGCAGGAACCGGACCGGGTCCGCATCCTGTCGGGCGTCTTCGAAGGGGTCACGACCGGGACGCCGATCCAGCTGATGATCGAGAACACCGACCAGCGCTCCAAGGATTACGGCGAGATCGCGCGCCAGTTCCGGCCGGGCCATGCCGATGTGGCCTATCACCTGAAATACGGCGTCAGGGATCATCGCGGCGGCGGCCGTTCCTCGGCCCGGGAAACCGCCAGCCGGGTGGCGGCCGGAGGCGTGGCCCGGGCGGTTCTTGCGCGGCTGATCCCGGGGCTGAAGATCGCGGGATATATGGTGCAGATGGGGACCAGGGTCATCGACCGCGCCCGCTTCGACGCCGGCGAGGCAGAGCGCAACCCGTTCTGGTGCCCCGATCCGGGCATGGTCGCGGAATGGGCGGCCTATCTCGACGACCTCCGGCTGTCGCATAATTCGGTCGGCGCGATCATCGAGGTCGCGGCGACCGGCGTGCCCCCGGGCCTCGGCGCGCCGCTTTACGGCAAGCTCGATTCCGACCTTGCGGCGGCGATGATGTCGATCAACGCCGTGAAGGGTGTCGAGATCGGCGAGGGCATGGCGGCAGCCGCGCTGACCGGGGTCGAGAATGCCGACGAGATGGAGATGGGTCCGGACGGGCTGCGCTACCTGTCGAACCACGCCGGCGGCATTCTGGGCGGGATTTCCACCGGCCAGCCGGTCGTGTGCCGCTTTGCGGTCAAGCCCACCTCGTCGATCCTGACGCCTCGGCGCTCGGTCGATACCGCCGGTCATGCGGTCGAGGTGGTGACGAAAGGCCGGCACGACCCCTGCGTCGGCATCCGCGCCGTTCCGGTCGGCGAGGCGATGATGGCCTGCGTTCTGCTCGACCACCTCCTGCTTGACCGTGGCCAGACCGGCGGCATCCGCGGCAGGATCGGCTGACCGCCACCGGCCGCCGGCCGGTTTTTCCCCAAGGCACGAGCGAACGGCCCCGGCCGGCGCCGGCATGGCCTGCGCTCATCGGGCGGCGCAGCCTTGCCGGCCGGTCGTCCTGTCCCCACCCGCCGAACGGCTTGACAAGCCGGTCGGATGACAAATAGTGTTTTCTAAATAAAGATATTGTCTTCGTATAGAAAACATGGGAGGTAGAAGTGCGGAATGTAAACCAGTCGGGCCTGACCCGAAGAACGCTGTTGCAGGCCTCGGCAGGCCTTGGCGCGATCGGCCTGAGCGCTCCCTTCGTGCGCCGCGCGGCGGCGGCCGACAATTTTCTGGTGGTGAACAGCTGGGGGGGAAGCTGGCTCGAATCGGCGCGGAAAAACCTGTTCGACCCCTTCACCGAAGCCACCGGCATCCGGGTCGAGACCGTATCCCCCGTCTCCTTCGCCAAGCTAGTGGCGCAGGCGCAGACCAATACCTATGATTTCGACGTGACGACGCTGGGCGGGGCCGCGCTGTTCCAGGCCCAGGAGGCCGGCGTGCTGGAACCGATGGACGGCAATTTCGACACGTCGAAGGTGCCCGAAGGCAATGCGATCTACGATGGCGTCGCCTCGCATGCCTATTCCTTCAACATCGTCAACCGCACCGATACCTTTCCCGATGGCAAGGGGCCGCAGAACTGGGCCGATTTCTGGAATGTCGGCGCCTTCCCCGGCCCGCGCACCCTGCCGGTCTATCCGTCGGAAACCATCGCCCTGGCGCTGATGGCCGATGGCGTGCCGCCGGATCAGCTTTATCCGATGGATCTCGACCGCGCCTTCGCCAGCCTCGACCGGCTGAAGCCCGACCTGCGGGTGTTCTGGCAATCGGGCGCGCAGGCGGTCCAGCTTTTGCAGGACAAGGAGGTATCGGTCGGCGGCGTCTGGGCCTCGACGGCCGAGGAACTGGAGAAGAACGGCGTCGCCATGACCCTTGTGCGCAATCAGGCGCTGCTCGACGTTGCCTACTGGTGCGTCTCGAAAGGCACGCCCCGCGCCGCGAATGCCTGGAAGTTCATCCAGTTCGCCGTCAGCCCCGAGCCGATGGCCGGTTTCTGCCGCGATGGCAGCAACGGCCCGATGGACCCCCGCGCCTTTGACCTGATCCCCGAAGACCGCGCGAAGACCATGCCGACCTGGCCGGGCAACATGACCGATGTGGCCTGGCAGGATGCAAAGGACGTGGGCACCCGCCTGACCGAGATGACGAAGCGGTTCGATCGCTGGATGGCAAGCTGACCCGCGCCCCGGGGCCGGATCGGCCGGACCCGGGGCTTCCCCAATACCGCGATTACAGACATTCATGACGACAACAGCGAACCTTCGCGGCCGGTCCGGTCCGGCCTCTCCCTATCGGGCGCCGGCCGGGCCACGCCTCCGGCCGGTGCCGGTCGAGGAGTTGCGCCGGCTGGGAGAGCCGCCGCTGCGCCCCGAAGAGGAGGTGATGCGCCCGGAATCGCTTGGCGCGATGCAACCCTCGGCGCTGAGTTGCGGCCGCTACTTCGTCGAACTCATGGTTGCACGCGGCTGGCGGATCGAACCCGCGCAGTTCGATCTGGACGCCGTGGGCGCCGGCATCGCCCGCTACACGATCCATGCCCAGGGCCATATGTTCGAATTCGTGGCGCTGTCCAACCCGCCGGTCGAGGGCGGGCGCAGCGGTCGGGTGCTTGACGGCGCGCGCGACACCGACGCGGGGCTCTACGAGGGTCGGGCCACAGACGAACAGATCGCGACCATGCGGCGCGAGATGCCCAAGATTTACGGCGGCCGCGCCTCGGGCGACACGCTGATCTGGTGCCGCTGCAACCGCTCGATGCGGTTCTTCGACCATGTGGTTGCGCGGTTGGCCCAGGGGCTGCAACCCGACCCCGAGGCGATTGCCGAGACCGGCTATCTCATGCGCAATGTCGGGATCGAAGGCAACGGCATCTACGGCACCCGCCCCTTTTCCGAATACGGCCACGACCATCCGCTGGCGCTGCCCTATATGGCGCAGATGCTGGCCGGCTACATGATGCGGGAATTCGCCCTCGATCTGGCCGAACATCTGGCCCGCGTCGCCTCGCCCGATGCGGTGCCGCTGTCGCGCGAGGTGCGCCATTATCTCGGCATCGGCAACGGATCGGCCATCGGGCTGGTGTTCTTCGTCTACAACCGTCCCGCCTTCATCGGCCGCTGGCTGGAGATGCGGGAACGGCTGCTGGCCACCGCGGCCGCCCTGCGGCTGGGGCAAGGCGATCCGCGCCGGGATCTGCTGTCCGCGCTGCTTGCGCGCGCGGCGGATTTCGCCACCACCGACCGGATCGCGCGCCGCGACGCCCGGTCGCGGGCGCTGCATGTCGCGGCGCTGTCGCGGCTGAAGGCTCTGGTCGACGAGGCCGCGGATGAGCTGGACATCGCGGATCTGCTGCATCGCGCCCGCGGTCTGGTGCCGGCCGATGCCGCCGAGACGCTGGCTTCGTGCTGCATGGAACTGGTTCCCCGCCTTCGCGACCGCCTGCTTGAAACCTTCTTCATCCGTGAAACCGTGCCGCCCGCGCCGCGCTCAAGCCTGCGGCAGATCGCCGATCTGATCGCGCGCGACTATGGCTGGGTCGCAAAGCTTGACCTCGACAGTCCGCAGGCCGCGCATTTCATCTGGTATCAGTCGATCTCGAACGAAGAGCCGCGGCGCTGCACCCGGTTCGACACGCCCCTGCCGCCCAACATGTTGCGCGATGTCGCGCGCGAGGTCCGCGACCTGCGCGACGGGATTGCCGCTTTCGGCCGCGATGGCGACATGGCTGCCTATCTTCTGGCGCATCCGGACCATCGCGCCGCAATCCAGCGCATCGAGCTTCTGGCCGATACCCGGTTCCACACCCCGCAGTGCAACCCTTTCGATGCCGGTTTCGATGCGCTGTCGCTGGTCCGGCTGGTGATGATCGGTTTTTACGGGCTGGACCGTCCGGTTGACTTTCTGGGCCGGAACGCGCGCGGCATCATGTTCCAGGGCGCGCCCTCGCGCGATGCGCTGGCCGCGCCGCTGCCACCCGGCTGGTTCTATCCCAAGCTTCCCGGAGTGCGGCATGACCCCTGATTCCCCGCGGCCGGACCCGATCCTTCTGACCCCGCGCGAGGCTGCGGTGCTGACCTCGCGCATTCTGCGCCAGGCCCCGTGGGCCAGGGGGATGGAACCCGCGGTCAGCGCCATCGTCCTGGCCACGCATCTGGCCACGGGCGACGGGCTTGACGCGCTCGACCGCGACTGGGCCGTCATTACCGCCGCGATCCCCGCAGCCATCGCCGCGCGCCGCGAGGCGCCGTCCGGCTGGCGGATCGACGGTGCGGGCGCCCATGCCTTCGTCTGCATGCCCACCGTCCTCGATCACCTGCTGCCGGCCGCTGCCGAAGGGGAAAGACGGGTCGTCGTCACCAACTGCGCCGAGGCACAGCACCTTGCGGCCCTGCCGATGCTGGCCGCGCCCTACGGGCTTGCCCTTTCCCTGCGTCCGACGCCCGGCGGGGCCGAGGTCGCCGCCCGCCCCGCCGCCGGGGAAGAGACCGGCCCGCCCGCCGAACCCCGCCTCTACGCGGTCTCCACCGCACTTCTGGCGGCGCTGCGGGAGCGGGCGGACAGCTACCTCGTGCCGGAATCCGAGGCATCGCGCAGCCATGCCGGCGACGGAACCGGCACTTTTCCGCCGGGGCCGGAACAGGCGGCCGCACCGGGCGGGGCATAGGCCGGGCACGATCGGCGACAGAGTTACAGCGGCACCGGATGCCGGTTCCGGGAGGGGAGGTTTCGCGATGACGGAAAAACCAAGGACATTCGTGCTGGTTCACGGCTCCTGGCACGGCGGCTGGTGCTGGGGCCGGCTGGCGCCGCTGCTCGAGGCGCGGGGCCACCGGGTGCTGGCGCCCTCGCTGACCGGCCACGCCGACCGGCGGCATCTGCTGTCGCCGGCGGTCGGGCTGTCGACGCATGTCGAGGATATCGCCAGCCTGATGGACTATTCCGGGGTGGAGGATGCGATCCTTGTCGGCCACAGCTATGGCGGGATGGTCATCGCCGGCGTCGCCGACCGCGTGGCCGGGCGGATCGGGCAACTGGTCTATCTCGACGCCCATGTGCCCGCGGACGGGCAATCCATGTGCGACCTGATCGGCCCCGAGGTCACGGCCGATCTGAAGGCTCGGGTCGATGCCGAGGGATTTGGCTGGCTGATGCCGCCGACCCCCGCCGCCTTCTTCGGCACCGCCCCCGAAGAGGGCGGCGACTGGATCGACCGCATGGTCACGCCGATGCCCTGGAAATGCTATGCCGAGCCGCTGGCCCTGACCGGCGACCCGCCCGCAATGCGCCGGGCCTATATCCGCTGCACTCGGCACAAGCGGCCGTATTTTCAGGCCGCGGCCGACCGCCATCGCGGGGTCGACGGCTGGCAGGTGCGCGACATCGACACGGCGCATAATGCCATGATCACCCACCCTCAGCTGTTGTGCGATACATTGCTGCAACTTGCGGATTGAGCCGGCAGCTCAGTCCCAGGCATCGCCCCAGGGCTTCCAGCCTCCGGTCTCGGTCATGAAGCGGCTGGTCGCGCGCATCAGCGCCTGGCGCGCGGCCTCGACATCCACCCGGTCATAGGGGCCGGCGATCGACAGCACTGCTATGATGCGCTGCTGCGCGTCGAAAACCGGCACGCCCACGGCGAGAATTTCGGACTTCTCGGCCCGGTGCGAGGTGGCGTAATAGTCGCGCCGGGCCGCGGCGATGATCCCCTGATCGGGCAATACCGTTCCCGCCGCCGCCAGATCCTCGCGATGCCGGTCGGAGATGAAGGCCGCGAAGATCCGGCCCGAGGCCGTGTCGGTGATCCGCATCGTCGTGCCGACCCGGTACGAGACGCGCAGCAGATCCTGGGTCAGCACCTCCTCGATGATGTAGAGCGCATCCTTGTCCAGCACGACAAGGCTGACGCTTTCGCCGAGTTCCGCCGAAAGCTGCTCCATGATCGGATGCATCCGCTTGCCAAGCCCGACCTGATTGAAGGCGATGCTGCCCACCCGGGCGGCATGCAGGGTCAACTGGTATTCGCCGGCGGCATTCGGCTCGACCCAGCCAGCCTCGACCAGCGTGATCAGCTTTTGAAAGTTCGTCGCGCGCGATCCGCCGATCTTGCGGGCGAGTTCGGCAAAGCGGACCGGGCGGTTGAAGGACGCGATCTCATCCAGCATCGCCAGCGTGCGCAGCGATGAACTGAGCGGCCGCGTGCCGCCCTTCGCCTCTTCGTCCCGTTTCGCGTCCATCTCTCGCCCCTGTCTTTCTTCCCCGTCGCCCAACCGGGCGGTTGACAAATGATACACAGCACATTCTAGTTTTCTTATAGTGACGCCTGTCGTCCGATAGAAGACAAGAGCACACATACGATGGCAACAAGCAGAATGTATGCCGAAGACAACTTCAAGGCATCGCGGCAGTTCTGGCACGGGGCGATCAGGGCGGCGCGGCCCTGGATCCTGCTGCTGCCGGTCCTGACCGTCATCATCGTTCTGTTCCTTGTGCCGCTTCTGGGGATCCTGCGGCTGTCGATCCAGGGCGAGGACGGCTATTCCCTGGCCTCCTATGCCACCTTCTTCACCGACAGTTTTCATCTGGCCGTCCTCGGCCGGACGCTCGGGGTGGCGCTGATCGTGACGCTGGGCTGCCTGATCCTCGGCTATCCCGTCGCCTATGTGGCGGCGCGCTATGCCGGCGGGCTGGGCACGGCATTGCTTCTCATCGTTACCATGAGCTTCTGGACCTCGTTTCTCGCCCGGACCTATGCCTGGATGGTGATCCTCGGCTCGCAGGGGCTGATCTCGAACCTTGCCCGCGCGCTGGGGTTCGAGCCGCCGCAGATCCTGTTCACCGGGCTTGCCTCCAATATCGGCATGATCCACATCATGCTGCCCTTCATGGTGCTGGCGCTTTTTGCCGTGATGCAGCGCATCGACCGGACGCTTCTGCGCGCCTCCGAGGGGCTGGGCGCTACCCGGTTCCAGACCTTTCGCCGGGTGTTCCTGCCGCTTTCGGTTCCCGGCATGATCAACGGCTGCGCGATGGTCTATATCGTCTGCCTGGGTTTCTACGTCACGCCCGAATTGCTGGGCGGCCCGCGCGACCAGCTGATCGCGCGGCAGATCGGCTCGCAGATCGAGCAGCTTCTCGACTGGCGCGAGGCGGCGACGATGGCCGCCGTCCTGCTGGCGGTGACGCTGGTGATCTATGCGGTCTACGATTTCTTCTTCGGTCTCGACCGGCTCTGGCGGTCCTGAGGGATAGGGTCTTTCACCATGTTCAACGGCTCCGGAACATTGTCGCGCAGCCTTGCCGTGCTGGTCGCCCTGTTCATCCTGATCCCGATGCTGCTGGTCGCCGTGATGTCCTTCGGGCAAGGATCCTCGCTGCGCTTCCCGCCGCAGGCCTACACGCTCGAGTCCTATGCCGCCTATTTCAAGAGCAGAAGCTGGACGATACCGACGCTGAACTCCTTCGTCATCGGGGCGCTTTCGGCGATCCTGGCGCTGGCCGTCACCACGCCCGCCGCCTTTGCCTTCACCTTGTACGACTTTCGCGGCAAGCGGCTGATACGGCTTCTGGTGATGATGCCGCTGATGGTGCCCTTCATCGTCATGGCGCTGGCCTATTTCTTCTTCTTCGGCCAGATCGGGCTGCTGAACACCATGGCAGGGGTGATCATCGCGCATGCCTGCCTGGCGATCCCGATCGTCTTTCTGATCCAGTCGGCAAGCCTGAAGGGGTTCGACTGGACATTGGTGCGCGCCTCGCAGGCCTGCGGCGCCGGTGCATTCACCACCTTCCGCCGCATCTGCCTGCCAATCCTGCGACCAAGCTTTCTGGTTGCGGGGCTTTTCGCCTTCATCTCCTCGTTCGACGAGACGGTCGTCGCGCTGTTCATCTCGGGGCGCGCGGCCTCGACCCTGCCGCGGCGCATGTTCGAAAGCGTGCGCCAGGAATCCGACCCGATCGTCGCCGTGGTCTCGACCCTGCTGTTCGGTGCGGTCGCCGCCGTGGCCCTGGTCGTGGCGCTGCGGCAACGGCGGGCTGCGCGGCCGGCCAACAGATAAGGACAGTTCCGTGACCGAAACCGATGCCTCCTTCCTTCGCCTCGATGCGATCGTCAAACGTTATCCGGGGACGACGGCGCCGGCGGTCGACGGCATTTCGGTCGACATCCGGCGCGGCGAGTTCGTCAGCCTGCTCGGCCCCAGCGGCTCGGGCAAGACGACGACGCTGATGATGATCGCCGGGTTTGAATTGCCCAGCGAAGGGCGCATCCTGCTCGACGGCCGCGATATCGTCGGCCTGCCGCCGCACCGGCGGAATTTCGGCATGGTCTTTCAGAACTATGCGCTTTTCCCGCATATGACCGTGACGCAGAACGTGGCCTACCCGCTGGAGTTGCGCAAGATTGCGGCGGCCGAGGTCAGGACCACTGTCGGCCGCTACCTTGAAATGGTCGGGCTGTCAGGGCTGGCCGGGCGCCGTCCCGCCGAACTTTCAGGCGGCCAGCAGCAAAGGGTGGCGCTGGCGCGGGCGCTGGTCTTCTCGCCGCCGGTCGTCCTGATGGACGAGCCCCTAGGCGCACTCGACAAGAACCTGCGCGAGCAATTGCAGGTCGAGATCAAGGAGTTGCAGAAGTCGCTGGGCATCACGCTGATCTATGTGACCCATGACCAGAGCGAAGCGATGACCATGTCCGACCGCATCGCCGTCTTCAACCATGGCCGGATCGACCAGATCGCCCCGCCGGACCGGATCTACCGCCGCCCGGCGACGCGCTTCGTGGGCGAGTTCGTGGGCGACAGCAACATGATCGAGGGCCGCGCCATCGCCGGCCAGGCCGGCCTGGCCGACAGCCCGCTGGGGCGGATCACCTGCGCGGACGGAACCTCGGCGCTGGCCTCGGGCCAGCCGGTGCTGGTGATGATCCGGCCCGAGCTTGTACGGCTGTCCGCCGGGCCCGCGCCGCAGAACGGGGCGCAGCTTGTCGTTTCGCGTATCACGAACTATGGCGACCGCGTGCTGGTCGAGGGGATCGGCCCGAACGACACGCCGCTGCGGCTGCGCGTCTCGGCGCGGGAGGCCGAGGGCTGCCGCCCGGGCGCACGGATCCAGGTGGCCTGGGACCCCGAGGATGTTCACGTCCTGCCGCGCAGCGCCTGATCATGGATTTCGCCTTCTGGACCATCGGCGACTTCAACCGGGCCTATCGTGAGGGCCGGGCCTCGCCGGTCGAGGCGGCGCATTGGTTCATCGCCGCCGCGCATGCGCTGAACCGCCGCCTCGGCACCGCGCTGACCCATATCGCCGAGGGCGAGATGATCGCCGCCGCCGAAGCCTCGCGCGCGCGCTGGCGGGCGGGGGCAGAGCTTGGCCCCCTCGACGGGGTGCCCGTGACGATCAAGAACCTGCTCGCCGTACGGGGCTGGCCGCTCGATTTCTGCAGCCTGACCGTCGACCCGGGCGCGGGACCGGACGGGGACGCCCCCGCCGTGGCCCGGCTGCGCGAGGCCGGGGCGCTTCTTGGCGGATATACCTCGACGCCGGAATTCAGCTGGACGGTCGTGACCGACAGCCTGAAATATGGCGTCCTGCGCAATCCCCACGATCCCGCGCGCACGCCGGGCGGCAGCAGCGGCGGCGCGGCGGTTGCGGCGGCAACGGGGCTTGCGCCGGTCAACATCGGGTCGGATGCCGCGGGGTCGATCCGGGTGCCGGCCGCCTTCTGCGGCGTCTTCGGCATGAAGCCCACCTTCGGCGCCGTGGCCGCCCATCCTGCCGGCCCGATGACCCATATCGGCCCGATCTGCCACACCGCGGCGGATGCGGCACGGGTTCTGGACGTGATCGGCCAGCCCGACGGGCGCGACTGGTACAACACGCCCCTGCCCGGCCCGCAACCCTTTTCGCACCGGCTGGACCGGCCGGTCGCGGGGCTGCGGGTGGCAATCGCACCCGGGTTTCCCGACGTGCCGGCTGACCCTTCGGTCCTCGCCGCGCTGACCGCGGCGCAGATCGCGACCGAGTCGCTTGGCGCCCACGTCGAGGTGGCAGCCCCCGAGATCACCGATCCGCGCTTCATCGCCCGCACCCTGTTCCCCGAAGGCTATGTGCGCCGGTTCCGCGACATGGGCGAAGAGGCACGCCGCCGCACCGACCCGGGCCTTCTGACACTGGCCGAAGCGGGAGCCGCGACTACGGTCGATGCGCTGCGGCAGGCGACTGAGGCGCGCTATACGCTCGGTTGCCAGATCTCGGCCTTTTTCCAGCGTTTCGACCTGCTCATCACGGCCACCACGCCGGGGCCGGCCTTCGAACTGGGCACGGCAGGCGACATGTTCGGCTGGAACGCCGGCACCTATGTCTTCAACCTCGGCCAGAATCCGGCGGCCACGATCCCGGTCCGTGCCGCGGGCGACGCGCTGCCGCTGGGCATCCAGATCGTCGGGCCGAAATTCGGCGATGCGGCGGTGCTGAACCTTTGCCATCTGCTGTCAGGCCGGATCTGAACTCGTTGCGACACAGGGCGGCGGGCCCGTGCCACCCCAGATGGAGGTGGCGGCGGCCCGATCAGCGCATGCCCTGCGACAGATAGTCGAGGAACGCCCGCATGGCGGCCGTCATGCCGCGCGACTGGGGATAGACCACGCTGACCGGCAGTTCGGGCAGCGTGAACTCCGGCAGAACCTGCACCAGCTTGCCCTGTTCCAGATCCTCGGCCACCATGAAATCCACCGCCATCGCGATTCCGGTGCCGGCCAGGGCCGCAAGGCGGATCATCTCGGCATTGTTGCTGGAAAAGAACGGCTGGACCTTCTGGTAGATGATCTCGTCGTTCTGCCGGAAAGGCCAGGTGCCCGCGCCGCGCATGTTGGTGTAGTAAAGGCATCGATGCCCGGCCAGATCGGCCGGTGTCATCGGCCGGCCATGTTCGGCCAGATAACTCGGCGAGGCGACGACCAGAACGCTGGCCGACCGCAACCGGCGTGCCAGCAGCGAGGAATCCTCCAGTTCGCCGATCCGGATCACGGCATCCAGCCCTTCGGCGATCACATCGTTGCGCCCGTCGTCAAGGACGAGTTCAAGCTGGATTTCGGGATAGGTCTCGACGAAACGGGTGACATGCGGCTGCAGCACGCTCAGCGTGTAATAGATCGGCGCCCCGATCCGCAGACGGCCGCGGGCCTGTTTGGACACCTGCCGCACCGTTTCATTCGCCTCTTCCAGCCGGGAGAGGATCTCTTTCACCTGCCGGTAATATTCCGTGCCGATCTCGGTCGGGCGGACGGAACGTGTCGTGCGACTGAGCAGCCGCGTGCCGAGATCCGCCTCCAGATCTGCAATATATTTGCTGGCCAGGCTTTTCGAGATCCCCATCCGGCGCGAGGCGGCGGCGAAGCTGCCCTCGTCGACGATATGGACATAGGCCTGCAGGATAGCAGTATCCATGATACCCCTTTGCGCATAGACAATGCCGGGCGGCCGTGAAACCGGCCCCCGGCATCTGCAGAGGAAGTAATGGCGCCGCCTCGTGGCAGCAAGCGCTATGGGTGGGGAATTCTCTGTGCACAAAGGCACAAGGGCCGCGCGGGATCAGCGCGGCACCGGGCGGCCATCACGGGCGCGCGGGGGCCGCAGACCGGCGGGGCCGGAAAACCTTCCGGCCGGGCGAGGCAGGGGCGCCCACGCTTCTTGCGGGCGCCCGGTCAACCTCGCGGCACATTCTCAGCGGTCGCTGCCATGCTCATCGGCCGGCGCGCCTTCGGGCAGCAGCGTCACGGTCATCACGTCGCCTGCCGACTTTCCGGCGCGGATCAGGTCCTTGTTGCTCAGCACGTCGCCGGCCAGAACTTCAACCTGGGTGCCCTGGGTCGGGTCGGTGTAGACCACATGACGTTCGGCAAGCGCCAGCTGGGCGGAACCGGCCAGAACGGCAGCAGCAGTCAGGAT
The DNA here is from genome assembly GCA_039808125.1 of Rhodobacter sp. GTDB lineage: Bacteria > Pseudomonadota > Alphaproteobacteria > Rhodobacterales > Rhodobacteraceae > Pseudogemmobacter. The sequence continues at coordinate 43,294 of JBDHSO010000011.1, forward strand.
CGTGGCAAAGCGGGTCATTTTCTCTTTCCTTTCAAGCTCGACGCCTTGGTGCGTCTGATGAGAGGGAAATAGGGCTGCCCGGGGGGCAGGATTAGAGGTCCTCTTTCGCGTTCAGAATTCGATGGGAGTGCACGATCCGCGCCAGCCATGCACAATCCCGGCCTGCGCGATCCCCGGGGCGGCGGGCGGAGGGGGACAGGGGCGATCCGGGGGCAGAGGCGGAGGCAAGCGCCTGTG
>JBDHSO010000012.1:0-43288 GCA_039808125.1 Rhodobacter sp.
AGCCAAGCGCGCGGTGACGGCTGGCCAGGGCGGACTGGCGGCTGAGGGGTGCGCTCATCTGATGGTCCTTTCCGGGTCAATACCATTCGTCGGGCATCGCGGCCTTGCGGCGTGCCATGAAGTCGCGCAGCGCCTCGTCCATGCCGGGGTCGATCGGCGGCGGCGGACAGTCGGCCAGCATCGCCTTCCACAGATCACTGGCGCGCTGTTCGGCCGTCCGGCCGCCGCCTTCGATCCAGGATTCGTAGGGGCCGGCTTCGGCGATGGCGGGAAGAAAGTTCGCACGGGCGAAATTCTGCATCGTATGGTGGGTGGACAGGAAGTTCTGGCCCGGTCCTGTCTCAAGATAGGAGTCGCGCGTCAGCGTGTCTTCCGTGACCGGCATCCCGCCGACCATCTTCAGCATCGCGCCGCAATGGTCGAGGTCCATCACGAATTTCTCGTAGCCCATGGTCAGCCCGCCTTCCAGCCAGCCCGCCGCGTGCCAGACCTGATTGGCCCCGGACAGGATCGTCGCCCACATGGCCGAGGCGCTGTCCTGCATTGCCTGCCCGTCGGCGGCATTGGCCGAGGTGATCTGCCCCCCGCCCGACCGCACCGGCACCCGCAGCCTGCGCGCCAGTTGTGCCAGCGCGAAGGTCACGAGGTTGGCTTCGGGCGTGCCGAAGGTCAGCGCGCCGGATTTCAGGCTCATGGTGTTGTGGAAACTGCCGTAGACCACCGGGCACCCCGGACGGACAAGCTGCGTCAGAGCAATGCCCGCCATGGCCTCGGCATGGGTCTGTGCGGCCACGGCGGCGGGAGTCACCGGCCCCATGGCTCCGCCGAAGATCGCCGGAGACACGCAGACGCATTGCCCCGCCGCCGCATAGACCCGCAGCGCCCCGGTCATCGTTTCGTCGAACACCAGCGGCGAGTTGACATTGATGTTGCCCTGGATGACTGCGTGGCTTGCGACGAAATCGGCGCCAAAGACGATGCGGGCCATCTCGATCGAATCCGCCGCGCGCGCGGCCGAGGTCACGCCGCCCATGAAGGGCTTGGCCGACAGCGTCAGATGCGCATGGACCATGTCGAGATGGCGCTTGTTGACGGGAATGTCCGTCGGCTCGCAGACGGTGCCGCCGGAATGGTGCAGCCAGGGCGAGGCCCAGGCCAGTTTCACGAAATTGCGGAAATCCTCGATCGTGGCATAGCGGCGCCCGCGGTCGAGATCGGTCACGAAGGGCGAACCGTAGCCCGGCATCAGGACCAGATGGTCGCCGCCCAGCACGACCGAGCAGCGCGGGTCGCGCGCGTGAAGGGTGAACTCTGCCGGGGCGGTGGCGCAAAGGGCGCGGGCCTGTCCGGGATGAAAGCGCACCCGGTCGCCCTGCACATCGCAGCCCGCACCGGCAAACAGCGCCCGCGCCTCGGCATCGCCGCGGAAATCAACGCCGATGGTGGTCAGGATCCAGTCGGCCTGATCCTCAAGCGCCGCCAGCGCCTCTTCGTCCAGCAAGTCATAGGCCGGAATGCGGCGCCCGAACCTGCCGCCATTGGCCGCCCCGATTTCCGCCGCGCCGCGCCTGTTGCGCCCACCACGGCGGCGATCCGTGGCACCTGCCTGCCCAATGGCATCCCCTGCGAGCAACAGACTTCTCCTCCAACGCGCCTATCTGCGTGTCGAACGTAGAAAAGCCGATAGCTTCGTCACAGGACAAGGCAATTGAATTGCCCCAAGCGTTTAATTTTCCTATACTCAGGCCATGCGTTTCCGGCATCATGACAGCCTGAGGATCTTTGTCGTCGCCGCAGGCCATCAAAGCCTAGCCGCTGCGGCCGAGGCTTTGAACCTGACCAAGGGCGCGGTCAGCCACCAGATCCGGCTTCTGGAACAGGCGCTTGGCTTTTCGTTGTTCACCCGCCTGCCGCGCGGCGTGGCCCTGACGCCGAAGGGGCAAGAGTTGCTCGCCGCCGCAAGGGGCGCGTTCGAAGGGATCGAGTCGCGCATCGCCAGCCTTCAGGATCGGCCAAGGCGGCCGATCGTCATCGGCGTGACCACCTATTTCGCCTCGCGCTGGCTGTCGCCCCGGCTGATGCTGTTCATCCGCGACCATCCGGCGGTCCGGCTCAGGATCCAGCCGATGACGGACCTGTCCGAACTGGAGGACGAAGACATCGACCTTGCCATCCGCTGGGGCCTGGGGGATTGGACAGATGTTCCGGTGCAGCCCTTGTTCCCCTGCCCGGCCTTTGCCACCGGCGGGGCCGATGCGCTGGCGCTGGTGCGGCAGAGCGGGCTGGAGGCCGCCCTGCCCCGACTGACCCTGCTGGCCGACCGCAGCGGCAGCCGGGCCTGGGCGGACTGGCACCGGGTGGTCGGGCTGCCGCTGGCCTTGCGGACGGATGAACTGACCATCGCGGATCCGAATGTTCGCGTGCAGGCGGTGATCGACGGGCAAGGCATCGCAATCAACGATGCGCTTGTCCAACCCGAGCTGGAGGCCGGACGCCTGTTTCGGCTCAGCGGGCACCAGCTGGACCATTACGGATATTTCCTGGCCTGCCGGCCCGGTTCCATGCAGAACCGCGACGTGGCCGAATTCGTGGCCTGGATTCTGCAGATGGCAGCGCCGGCCCGTGCGCCCTGAGGGGCCTGTTCCGGGCCGATCGGCTGGAACCGGCGTCAGCCCAGGAAATCCGCCAGAACAGGGTGGAAGATCTGCGGCTTTTCCAGATGCGCGGCATGGGAAGCGCCGGGGATCACAGCCAGATCGGCATTGGGCAGGCCCTGCCACAGGCTTTGGACCTGCGGCCAACGGTAAGATCTGTCGTGATCGCCCCAGATGATGCGGGTGGGCATGGTCAGCGCAGCCATCGAGTCGCGGCCGTCCCAGTGTTCCATGGCGTCCAGAGCGGCAAGCGCCGCCCCGAGACTGGCCTGTTCGCCGATATGGCGCACGGTGGGGAAAGCGCTGCAGGCCTCTCCGTTCACGAACCAGGTTGCGCCGATCCGACGGCTTGTGGCAGGCACGCCATCCTGGCGCAGCCTGGTGCGCGACACGTCCAGCAGCTCGAACCTGTCCGGCATGAGACCAAGCGGTCCCGTACCGTAAAGCACCAGCTTCCTGATGCGCCCCGGATTGCGCAGGGCCAGGTCCTGGACGATCATCCCGCCCATCGAATGCCCCAGCAGATCGAACTGGCGGAGGCCCAGACCGTCCAGCAGGCCGATGATCGCATCGGCAAAGCCGGCGATGCGGTCGCAGCCGTCGCGGTCCGCGGCCGCACCGAAGCCCGGCAGGTCCAGCGCGATCACATCGTGGCCGGATGCGAAGCGTTCAACCTCGGCCTGCCACTGTCCGGCCCCGCCTAGATAGCCATGAACCAGGACCAGAGGGAAACCGGACCCGGCCCGGATATGCGAGAGCAGGGCAGACATCAGCGCATCTGCTCCGGCAGCCACAGCGCGGCATCGGGGGCCGCAACCAGGATCAGGATCAGCAGGATCATTGCGCCGATGAAGGGCAGGCACCCCATGATCACGTCACCGATCTTCACCTGATCCCGGCTGATGGCCTGAATGACATAGAGGTTCAGACCCACAGGCGGCGTCAGCACCGCAATCTCCATGGTGATGGTATAGACAACGCCGAACCAGATCAGGTTGAACCCGGCGGCATCCATCAGCGGATAGATCGTCGGAAGCGTGATGAAGGTCATCGAGACAGGTTCCAGGAACATGCCAAGGATGATGTAGAACAGCACCACGATCAGCAGCACCGTATAGGGCGACAGATCGAAGGAAAGGAACAGATCGGTGAATTGCTGCGGCACCCGATAGTAGGTGAGCACGAAGCCGAACAGGACACCCGCGGAAAGCAGCAGGCCCAGGTAACCCATCGTCCGCATCGTCGCGAAGATCGACTCGACGAAGCCGCGCCAGGTCAATCCTCCCACGCCGAATGCCAATAGCACGGTCAAAAGGGCTGCAACCGCCGCCGCTTCGGTAGGGGTGGCGATTCCGGCATAGATTGCCACGGTGATCACCAGGCCGATCAGGGCAACAGGCCCGACGGTGGCCAGGATCATCGTGAACGGCATCTTCTCGGCGCTTTCCTGCACCGGAATGTCCTCGGGCTTCAGCTTGCCCCAGACAAAGACGATGGCAACAAAACTCAGGACAAGGATGATGCCAGGAATGACGCCGGCGATGAACAGATCGCCGATGCTCTGGTCGGCGACGATGCCGTAGAACAGCAGGATCAGGCTGGGCGGGATCAGCACCGACAGGGTTCCGCCCGCCGCCAGCACGCCGCTGGACAGCCGCTTGCCGTAGCCAAGCCGCAACATCTCGGGCAGGGCCACGCCGCCGATGGTCAGCGCCCCCACCATGGACGAGCCGCAGACGGCGCCGAAACCCGCACTTGCCCCGATCGAACCATAGGCGGCCGATCCCTTGATGCGCACGCCCTGATGCAGGAATTGATACAGGTTCGGCCCGATGCGGGACTTGCCTATCAACTCGCCCAAAAAGACGAACAGGGGCACCGCCAGCAGGATATAGTCGATCCACACCCCCCAAAGCTTCAGCTCGGATGAGACGATCGAGGTTTCAAGTCCCTGGATTTGCCACAGGAAGGGCAACGAGGCAGCAGCAAGCGCGAAGGGGATCGGAAGGCCGATCACGATGAAGAAGACGAGCAGCCCCAGAAGGCCGAGGGCGACGACATACCATTCCATGTCAGATTGCCTTACCGTGCGGGCGAGCGGATCAGTCTGATCAGCCGCAGGGTTGCGTAAAGGGTGAAAAGCAGCAGCGAAATCGCGCCGGGCGCCCAGAACAGGTAGCGCGGCCAGAACAGGATCTCGGAGGCGACGCCCGAGTTGAACGAACGGATCGTCGCACTGACGCCGGCATAGGCGAAAAAGGCGCCGACACCGATCATCACAAGATAGTTGACGATATCAAGAACCCGGCGCGGCAGTGGCGCCAGATGATCGGTCATCATGGTGACCTTGGGAAAGGAATCCTCGCGCAGGGCATAGGCGAGGCCGGCGAAGGCCACAGGAAAGAGCAGCAGCGCGGTGGCTTCGGTGGCCATGCGATCCGGCCGGCCAAGCGCATAGCGCATGAAGACGCCGTAAGAGATCCACAGCATCTGGACCAGAATGATTGCGGCACCTGCGCCGGCCAGCCAGACGACCAGCCGTTCGACGCCTGCGATCAGGCGATCAAGGGTATTCATGGCGATCCTCCTCTCCGCCGGGACATCGACGGCCCCAAGCTCCGGGGCCACCATATCCTCAGGGTTGAGCGTTCTGGGCATGCGCGGCAATCAGCGCGCGGAACTGATCGGCAAGCTCAATCCCGCAGGCCTTGTCGACCTCGACAGCCCATTTGTCCTGCACGCTTGCCAGAAGCTCGTTGCTCTTCTCGGCGGGCAGCTTCACCTCGGTGCCGCCTTCGGCGATTGCGGCGGCTACCTGCTCGTCCACCCAACCTTCATAGATCGGCTGCAACCACGCCTCGGTTTCGGCGGCAGCGGCAGTCAGGGCGGCCTGTTCCTCGGGCGTCAAGGCATCGAATTTCTGCTTGTTCATCATGTAGATGATGTTGCCATAGAACAGATTGGCGTCGATCATGTGCGGCATGACCGACCACAGTTTCCACGAGCTGTAGGTCGCAACGCCCATGTTGATGCCGTCCACCACGCCGCGCTCGGCGGACTGGAACACCTCTTTCGGAGCAACGAACACGGGCTCACCGCCCCAGGTCTCGATCATCATGCTGACCAGCGGCCCGATAGAGCGCACCAGCTTGCCGTCAAGCTTGGCCAGATCGACATCCTTGTCGGCGAACCACCATTCCTGATCGTAGGAGTAGTTGGAGTTGATCAGCGGCACCAGGCCCTGCACCTCGGCTTCGGCGCGGATGAGATTTGCATAGGCGGCGTCCAGCTCGGTCTGTTTGGACAGATCGACCGTCGCCGGATAAAGCGAGGTCACGACATAGCACGGAAGGCGGTTGTCGGCGTTGATCCAGCTGATGTCGGACACACCGCCCTGCACTGCATCCACCCCTTCCGACCAGCCATGCAGGGTGGAGGACGCGAAGATTTCAATTTTCACGCTGCCGTTGGTCTTTTCGGCAACCAGTTCGGCAAAATGCGTGAACCCCTGATAGCGCACATCGGTTTCGTTCACATAGGTCGACAGCCGGATCGTGGTCTCAGCCTGCACGGTCCCCGCCAGCGCCATCAGCGCGGTGCCCGCCAGAAGGCCGCGAATCGTGTGATTGGGTTGCATCGTCATCTCCTCTCCCAGGTGCTGTCACGCTAAGCACCGTTTCAAGACGCGTGCCAATAGCATGATTTCATGCAATGATGCAGAAACGGCATGGTTATGTTTTTTCAAGCGCATGCACTGGGGGCATAGGGACTTGGACCTAAACTGGCTTCAGGATTTCGTGGTCCTTGGCAGGACATTGAACTTCACCCGCGCCGCGCAGGAGCGGAACATCACCCAACCCGCCTTCAGCCGCCGGATCCGGTCGCTGGAAATCTGGCTGGGCACACCGCTGATCAAACGGACGACCTATCCCGTCCAGTTGACCGATGCCGGCCTGCAGTTTCTCTCTGTCGCGCGCGAGGTGGCCAGCACCCTGACCGACACCCGTCAGGCCATCCGCGCCGAGGTCAGGGGCACGACGGCGTTTCAGCGGTTCGCCGTGCTGCACACGATTTCCGTCAATTATCTGTCGCAGAAACTTGCCGATCTGGAGCGCGACATTGCCGGCCTGCGGGTCAGGGTGTTTTCCGACCATCTGCCGAACTGCTGCCAGATGCTGCAAGAAGGCGCCTGCGACTTTCTGCTGTATTACAGCCACACGGATGTCACCCCCGCGCTGGATGAACGCCAGTTTCAACGCAAGGACATCGGCACGGTGCGCATGTTGCCGGTTGCGGAAGCCACAGCGGCGAGACAGGGCGGCTGGACCCTTTCGGCGCCCCCCGCGGCCGATCTGCCCTATCTCAGCTATGATCCCAACAGCTTTCTCGGTGCGGTCGTTGATCAGACCATCGGAAACCGCAAGCCCCGGCTGACGATCCGCTACATGGATGCCTTGACGGAATCGATCAAGCGGCGCGTTCTTGCCGGCAGCGGCATCGCCTGGCTGCCGGAAGATGCAATCCGGACAGAGTTGCAGGACGGCGTCCTGCACCTGGTCGGAGGCGCGGAATGGCACGCGAACATGACACTGTCGCTGTTCTGTTCCATCGACAGGCTGGACCGCACAGGGCGGGCGGTGTGGGATGCGCTCTGATCACGCCCCCGATGCGAAATGCGCCACCAGACCAGCGATGACGTCGCGAAGGTCGGGGCGGGCGGAACTGGCAAGCCAGATGACCATCAGGTCAAGCTCGGCAGCGGGCAGCCGATCGTCCAGCCGGATCAACCTGCCATCCTCGACCGCCTCACAGACCAGCGAAAGCGGCAGCCATGCTGCTCCGATGCCGCTCAACGCATGCTGGAATGCGGCCAGGGACAGCGCGGTTTCGGCGCGGCGGTGAAGCACGGGCGTCGGCGGCAATCTGGGCGCCACGGCTGAGGTGAACACCCGGCCAAAGAACACCTCGGGCGGATAGCTGACGACCGGCAGGACTGCGCTGTCGACCTCGGGCCGCAGCGAGGGCGCACAGACCGGGACCAGAATCTCGGTATCCAACACCGCCGAGTCGAAGGCCTGACCACCGGGAAGGTGGCGGTCTTCGGCCCTGGAATAGCTCAGCACGAAGTCCACCTCGCCGGACAGCAGCATGAACAGGCATTCGTCGCGGTTTCCCTCGCGTTCCTTGACCGACAGGTTGTGCCTGACGATCAACTCGGCAACGACCCGGGGCGACACGGTGGCCGCAATGGCATGCTGGCAGGCAAAGGAGATGCCCTGACCCGAGGCGGAGCCCGCCTGTGACAGCGCCGTCTGCAGCGCCTCAAGCCGGGCGACCGAAGCGCGCATTTCGGGCTCCAGGGCCCGAACCGAGGCAAGCATCTCCAGCGGCTTGCGGCTGCGGTCGAACAACTCGGCGCCCAGGCTATCCTCGATCAGCCGGATGCGACGGGTAAAGGCGGATTGGGTCACAAAGCGCCGCTCGGCCGCCCGTGCCAGCGACCCGCCTTCCATGACTGCCAGCAAGTCCCTGATCCACTCGAGCCGCATTTCCCCTCCGGAGCAATGTGCAGTAAATTGCATCTTTGGAAATTTAGTCTCGGAATAACGCATTATTATTGAGACAGAAAGTGCTGTAACTGTCCAAAAATCAGAAATCAGGAGGATTCCATGCATCTTGCCCGCTACCCGCGCCGCTTTCTGGCCCACCTGCCCACCCCGCTTGAGCGGCTGGACCGCCTTTCCGCCGAACTGGGCGGGCCGGAAATCTGGATCAAGCGCGATGACTGCACCGGCCTCAGCACTGGCGGCAACAAGACCCGCAAGCTGGAATTCCTGATGGCCGAAGCCGAGCTGGCCGGCGCTGACACCATCATCACGCAGGGTGCGACGCAGTCCAACCATGCGCGCCAGACCGCCGCCTTTGCAGCGAAGCTGGGGATGAAGTGCCATATCCTTCTGGAGGATCGCACCGGGTCCGATGACCGCAACTACAACCACAATGGCAACGTCCTGCTGGATCATCTGCATGGCGCCACGACGGAAAAACGTCCCGCTGGCGGCGACATGAACGCCGAGATCGAAAAACTGGCCGAGACGATGCGCGGCGACGGCCGCAAGGTCTATACGATCCCCGGAGGCGGCTCGAACCCGACCGGCGCGCTTGGCTATGTCAATTGCGCCTTCGAGATGCTGTCGCAGTTGAACGGCAGCGGCACGAAGATCGACCACATCGTGCATGCGACCGGCAGCGCGGGCACGCAAGCCGGGCTGATCGTGGGGCTAAAGGCGATGAACGCGCAGATCCCGCTGCTGGGCATCGGTGTGCGCGCCCCGAAGGATGCGCAAGAGGCGAATGTCTACAAGCTGGCCTGCGCGACGGCGGAGAAGCTGGGCTGCAGCGGCATCGTTTCGCGGGCGGATATCGTGGCAAACAGCGACTATGTCGGCAAGGGCTATGGCATCCCGACAGAAAGCGGGCTTGACGCGATCAGGATGTTTGCCGAACTTGAGGGCATCCTGCTGGACCCCGTCTATTCGGCGAAAGGCGCTGCAGGCTTCATCGATCTGGTCCGCAAGGGCCAATTCAAGAAGGGTGAGCGGGTGGTCTTTGTCCACACCGGCGGATCTGCAGCACTGTTCGGCTATTCGGGGGCCTTCGATTTCTCGAACCGCTGGACGGGTGCGGGCAGCGCCTCTGCCGCCGCCTGAAACTTCACGTTCGGGGCCGGGCCTGCTGGTCGGCCCCGATACTGCAAAAAGCAGATACTGAAATGCCCCCCACCATCGCCACGCGCATCACCGGACTTCTTCCCCGCAGCCAGACGGTCAAGCAGATGCTTCCCGGCCTGCTAGTCGCCACAGTCATTGGCATTGCGGCGCAGTTCCTGTCGGAACATTACGGCGCGCCCGCCATGCTGATGGCCTTGCTGCTGGGCATCGCTTTCCATTTCCTGTCGGAAGAAGGCCGCTGTGTCGAGGGCATCGGCTTTACCTCGCGTGCGGTGCTGCGCTTTGGTGTGGCCTTGCTGGGTGCGCGCGTCAGTGTCGAGCTTCTGATACATCTGGGTCCCGGCCTGATCGCCCTGACGGTGGCCGGCGTGATCCTGACCATCCTGTTCGGCCTGCTTGCGGCACGTCTCCTGGGACGCGGCACGAATTTCGGCCTGCTGACCGGCGGCTCGGTGGCCATCTGCGGCGCGTCCGCCGCAATGGCCATCGCCGCCGTGCTGCCACGGAACGAAAATTCGGAGAAGAACCTGATCTTTACCGTGCTGAGCGTCACGATCCTGTCGACGCTGGCCATGATCGTCTATCCGATGATTGCCAGCCTTGCCGGGTTGGACCAGACCGCAACCGGCGTATTTCTGGGCGGGACCATCCATGACGTGGCCCAAGTCGTCGGCGCAGGGTTCTCTGTTTCGGAATCGACGGGTGAGACCGCGACCCTGGTCAAGCTGATCCGCGTCAGCATGCTTGCGCCTGTCGTGCTGTGCTTCTCGCTGGCGATGCGATCGCGCACGGGCGCGGCTGACGGCAAGCGGCCACCGCTTCTGCCGGGCTTTGTGCTTGCGTTCCTTTTGCTGGCAACGATCAATTCGGTCGGCCTGATGCCTGCGGGCCTCTCGGATGCGCTTGGCGATGTCTCTCGCTGGGCGCTGCTGGTTGCCATTGCTGCCGTCGGGATGAAAACGTCGCTCCGCACCATGTTCGAGGTCGGCGGCCAGGCCATCGCGCTGATCGTGGCCGAAACCGTGTTTCTTGGCGCATTCATCCTGGTCGGGTTGCACTGGGCCGGATGACCGCCCGGAATCGCTACCCCCGGCCGGTGCGCGCAGCAGATTGCGTATCCGTGCCGGGGCCGTAGCGCGACGTCAGCCTGTAACCGCGGTGGAACCACAGCCGCACAAAGGTAACGGCCTGACCAGTCCAATAGGTCTGCCGCTCGATCCTGAAGAGCGCGTCGCCAACGGCGCAGCCAAGGCTATGCGCCTCGTCCGGCCCCGCAGAAGCCGCTGAAAAGCTGATCTCCACCTCCGAGAAGGGGATCTGCCGGATCAGCCATTCGCTGGGGCCGGTCTTGTCGAAGGCAAAGCTGCGCGCGGCAGGGGTTGCCGCCAGATTGATCCAGCGATCCTCAAGCTGGTAGGGCAGCCCGTCGGCAAGATGCAGGCAGGACAGCTTGCGCATTTCGACGGTCGATGGCAGCGCCAGCCGTGCCTGCAACCACTCGGGCGCCGGCCCGATCGAAGACTGAAGCAGGACGTAGCGATAGGATGCGCCGTTCTGCTCGATCTCGCTGCGCACGATGGGAATGCTCAGCCGCACCTGCCGCAGCGGCACGTCCCGCACGAAGGTGCCCGCCTTGCGCCGTCGTTCGACGATGCCGTCATCGACAAGTTCGGCCATGGCGCGGTTCACGGTTGCCCGCGCGGTGCCATAGCTGCGCGCAAGGTCGATCTCATTCGGAATCCGTGACCCGGGCGTCCATTCCTCGCCGGAGATGCGCCTTATTATGTCTGCCTTGATATCACGAAAACTGCTCATGATGCCTCTGCTGTCAAGGTCAATACTAGCGCGGTGTGAGACGCCTTCCGACCAGATATTCTACGAAATCCCACAGCCCAGCTAATCTATCGCCCGTGGACCCATGAGCGTGGATGTGAATGATGTCTGCAAAACCAATCATAATGTCCAGTCATAAGGAGCCAGACAGCGATGATTGCCACGCTGATCATGAAACGACTAGCGATCGGACTGCTGACGCTGCTGGTCGTCTCGGCCGTGATCTTCTGGGCGGTCGAGCTTCTGCCGGGCGATATCGCCACCGAGATCCTGGGACAGTCGGCCACGCCCGAGACTCTGGCCGCCTTCCGCGAACGCTTCGGCCTGACCGATCCGGCGGGCATTCGCTATCTGCACTGGCTGGGCGGCGCGGTGACGGGCGATTTCGGCCTGTCGCTGTCAAACCAGAGGCCGATCGCCGAGCTGATTGCGCAGCGGGCCGAAAACACCTTCTTTCTGGCCGGCTATGCCGCGGTGATCGCCATTCCCCTGTCCATCTGCCTTGGCATTGTCGCAGCCCTCTACCGCGGTTCGTGGCTGGACGGGTTCATCTCGACCACGACGCTTGCGGTGATCTCGTTTCCCGAATTCTTCGTGGCCTATATCCTGATCGTGATCTTTGCGGCCGGGCTGGGCTGGTTCCCCAGCCTTGCGGACGTGTCCCCCGGCATGGGGCTGGCGGACCGGCTTTACGTCACCTTCCTGCCGGCACTGACTATGGTGATGATCGTCATGGCGCATATGATGCGGATGACGCGGGCCGCGATCGTCAACCTTCTGGCGCTGCCCTATGTCGAAATGGCAGAACTGAAGGGCATGTCGCGCTGGCGGGTGATCGTGGTGCATGCCCTGCCGAATGCTGTGGCCCCCATCGTCACCGTCGTTGCGCTGAACATGGCCTATCTGATCGTCGGCGTCGTGCTGGTCGAGGTTGTGTTCGTCTACCCCGGTCTCGGCCAGCTACTGGTTGACAGCGTGGCCAAGCGGGATGTGACCGTCGTGCAGGCCGCCTGCCTGATATTTGCCGCCACATATATCCTGCTGAACCTGCTGGCGGATGTCCTTGGCATCGTGTCGAACCCCCGCCTTCTGCACCCGAGGTGATTGCGTGAGCCTGTCTTTCTCCAAGCTCCGCGCCGCGCCGCTGTCGGCCCGGGTCGGCATCGCCCTGATCCTGCTCTACGCCAGCGTTGCGATCCTGGCCCCCCTGCTTGCCCCCTTTGGCGAGGCCGAGATCGTCGGGGCCAAATACCTGCCCTGGCAGGCGCCGCACTGGCTGGGCACCGATGCCCTGGGGCGCGATGTGCTATCTCGGCTGATCTACGGAGCCCGCAACACCGTGGGCATCGCGCTTGTCACGACGATCCTGGCCTTTCTTCTGGGCACCAGCGCCGGCCTGATGGCGGCAACGCGCGGCGGCTGGTTCGACACCCTGTCTTCGCGCGTGGTCGATGTGCTGATGGCGGTGCCTTCGCTGATCTTTGCGCTGCTGATCCTGACGATCACCGGAACCTCGGTGGTGGCGCTGGTGCTGGTGATCGCAGTTCTGGACAGCACAAGGGTGTTCCGCCTGTCGCGCGCGGTGGCGCAGGGCGTCCTGACCATGGATTATATCGAGGTTGCCCGCATGCGCGGCGAGGGATTGGGCTGGATCATCCGGCGTGAGATCCTGCCCAATGTCAGCGCCCCGCTGATCGCCGAATTCGGGCTGCGCTTCTGTTTCGTGTTCCTGTTCATCTCGGCGCTGTCCTTCCTTGGCCTGGGGCTGCAGCCGCCGACGGCCGACTGGGGCTCGATGGTGCGCGAAAGCGCCAAGCTGATCGCTTTCGCAAATTTCTCGTCCTGGCAGGCGGCGACCTTCGGGCTGGCGCCCCTGTTGCCGGCAGGCGCCATCGCGGCGCTGACGGTGGGGGTGAATCTGGTGGTGGACTGGGTGCTGCACCTTTCCAGCGGGCTGAAGGACTGACGCCATGACAAACCTTCTGGAAATCCGGGACCTGCGGATCGACGCACAGACAGACGGCCGCTGGACCGGGATCGTTAAGGGCGTGGACCTGGTGCTGAAACGGGGCGAGGTTCTGGGCCTGATCGGTGAATCCGGGGCCGGGAAATCGACCGTCGGCCTGGCGGCGATGGGATACGTGAAGCCCGGCTGCCGGATTTCCGGCGGATCGGTGCGCTTTGACGGGCAGGAATTGGTGGGCGCTTCCCAAGGTCTGTTGCGCGGCCTGCGCGGGCGGCGGATCGCCTATGTCGCGCAGTCCTCGGCTGCCGCCTTCAATCCGGCCTGGCGCCTGATCGACCAGTATTGCGAAGGGCCGGTCCGCCACGGCGTGATGACCCGTGCCCAGGCCCGGACCGAGGCGGTTGACCTGTTCCGCGACCTGCGCCTGCCAGAACCCGAGCGCATCGGCTTGCGCTATCCGCATCAGGTCTCGGGCGGGCAGTTGCAGCGGGCCATGACGGCGATGGCGCTGGCCTGCCATCCCGATCTGATCATCTTCGACGAACCGACGACGGCGCTGGATGTCACCACCCAGATCGAGGTTCTGGCCGCGATCCGTGACGTGGTGCGCCAGCATCACGCGGCGGCGATCTACATCACGCATGACCTTGCCGTGGTGGCGCAGATGGCCGACCGGATCAAGGTCCTGCTGAAAGGCGAGGAAGTGGAGGAGGCGCCGACCGCCGAGATGCTGGCTGCGCCGCAAGAAGACTACACAAGGTCGCTGTGGGCCGTGCGCAGCTTCCGCCCCTCGCCGCGGACCGAACCCGCGCCGCCCGCGCCGATCCTGCGGGTGCAGAACGTCACCGGCGGCTATGGCGGGCATATGGTCCTGCAGAACATCAGCTTTGAGGTGCCCCGCGGCCGGACCGTGGCCGTGGTGGGCGAAAGCGGATCGGGCAAGTCCACCACAGCGCGGGCGATCATGGGCCTCTTGCCGCTGAAAGCAGGCAAGGTGGTCTTCGACGGCGCCGTGCTGACCGACGAAGGCAACCAGCGCCAGCGCGACCTTCACCGGCGGATGCAGATGATCCACCAGATGGCCGATGTCGCGCTGAACCCGCGCCATCGCATCCGCGAGGTGATAGGGCGTCCGCTGGAATTCTTCCTGGGCCTGAAGGGCGAGGCGCGTGACCGTCGCATCCGCGAGCTTCTGGAACAGATCGAACTGGACCCCGACCGCTTCTTCGACCGTCTGCCCGGTGAATTGTCGGGAGGGCAAAAGCAGCGGGTCTGCATTGCCCGGGCGCTGGCCGCGGGACCCGAGTTCATCATCTGCGACGAGGTGACAAGCGCTCTGGACCAGCTTGTCGCCGAAGGTATCCTGCGCCTTCTTGACCGGCTGCAGCGCGAGCTTGGGCTAAGCTATCTGTTCATCACCCATGATCTTGCCACCGTCCGTTCCATCGCTGATGACGTCGTGGTGATGCAAGGCGGCCGGGTTGTGGAACAGGGGCCGAAGGACGAGATGTTCACCCCGCCGCACCACCCCTATACCGACAGGCTTCTGTCGTCGGTCCCCGAGATGGACCCCACCTGGCTGACCCGCCTGTTGGCGGCGCGGGAGGCCGGCGCGAAAGGATGAAGACGGGCGGAGCCATTGTTGGCGCCGCCCGTTGACACGTCAGTTCAAGGGGCTCAAAGGTCCAGCACGACCTTGCCGACCGGGCGCGAACAGCAGATCAGCACCTTACCGGCCGGTTGCGTGTCAAGCGGTGGCTGAAGGTAGTCGACCTGGCCATCGCGGATCGAACAGCGGCAGGTGTTGCAGATGCCTTCCCGGCAACTGAAGTCGGGGGCAAGCCCTGCCGCCTCGGCCAGTTCCAGGATCGAGCCGGCCGACCCGTCCCAGACCGCGGTGATGCCCGACCGGGCAAAGATCACCTGATCGCCGTCAGCGTCAGACGGCGCCTGTCTTGCCGCGCCGGCACTTGTCGGCTTTTCGGCCACGGCACGGGCTTCCGGATCGGTGATGAACTCCAGCCGCGCCAGCGATTTCGGCGCATGGGCCGGCAGCACGCTGACCGGCGCGGCCGGGACCGGCATCGCTTCATCGGCCAGCCGGGAGAGCGATCCCCCCTTGCCGAAGAATTCATAGGCGATGCGGGCCGGTGCCACGCCCAGACCGGTCAGGAGCCGCCACATCGCCACCATGAACGGCGTGGGGCCGCAGAGATAGACATCGTAATCGTCGATCGGCAGCAGCGATTGCAGCAGCGGCTTGTCGATCACCCCTTCGGCATCGACGCGGCCGTGGCCTCGGTCAGCCGCTGTCGGGCTGCGCAGGATGCTCTTCACCACGATGCGGCCGTCGCTGGCGGCAGCAAGCGAAGCTGCCTCATCCCGCAGGGCCTGCACTTCGCCGTTCTCGACCGCGTGCAGAAACCACACCTTCCGACCCGACGGGGCCAGCCGGTGCAGCATGGCCAGAAGCGGGGTCAGCCCGACCCCGCCTGCCAGCAGCAGCACGGGGCGGGAGCTGTCCTCGTCCAGCACGAAGCTGCCGCGGGGGGCGGCCGCCTCGATCACATCGCCCTCGGCCACGCTGTCGTGCAGCCAGCCCGAGCCGATGCCCTTGTCTTCACGTTTGACGCTGATCCGGTGAAAGCCCGGATCGCCATCGGCCATCGACAGGGAATAGGTGCGCAAGACCGGCCCCTGCGGGCCGGGAATGCGCAGGGTCAGGTATTGGCCCGGACGATAGGGCCAGATCTCGCCCGTCTCGGGGACCAGATGAAACGATGTGATGACGCTGCTTTCGCGCAGCTTGCGGGCCACGCGAAAGCGCCGGAACGCATCGGCCATGTCACGCCCTCATCTTCTCGTCGACCATCTGTTCTTCGGCGATCATCGCCTCGAGCTGACGGCGGAAGCGCAACTGCCCGGCGTCGATCGACAGGTCGATATGGGGCGAGGTCTTTTGCGTCATGCCGATCTGGACCTCTTCCAGCACGGCCTTGTCCTCCATGAAGGCGCCGCGGACATCATGCGCCATCATCTTCGAAAGCTCTGCATCCTGCGGCCGGACATTGCGCAGCTGGAACCAGTAATAGCGGGTCTCGGTCTCGCTGACCGGGGTCATGAAGTTGTAGCTGTCCATGACGAAAGTGTTTTCGTGCAGCGTTCCATCCGGTCCGCCGGTGCCGGCGGGGGTGAACACGGCGCGGATCAGCGCATGGGCGGGATAGCGCACCTCATAGTGTTGCAGCCGGTCGCAGTTGCCGTCGAACTCGACGATCTTCTTGTAGAAGGGCGCCGGTTCCACATTCATCATCCAGCGGTGGACGATGACGCCGTTCTCGGTGCGCGTCACCTTCAACGGGGTGTCGCGGGTGGCCGCCTGGGCGAAGCTGCCCTCGTGCACCCAGGCCACGTGGGTGGGGTCCAGCAGGTTGTCGCACATCAGAAGGTAGTTGCAGTGCAACTCCATCGCGTCGCCCGAGTTGATGCCCCAGTCCGGGCTGTCGAAATTCGGAATGTCGATGATGTCGTCAACATCCACGATGGCGGCATTGCCCATCCAGATCCAGACCAGACCGTATTTCTCATGAACCGGATAGGGGCGCACCTTGGCCGCCGAGGGGATGCGTCCGCCGCCCGGTGCCCAGACGCATTGGCCCGCGCAATCGAATGTCAGGCCGTGATAGCCGCATTCGACATTGTCGCCCTTGATACGGCCCTTGGACAGCGGCAGCTTGCGATGCGGGCAGGCATCCTCAAGCGCGATCACCTCGCCCTCGCTGTTGCGGAAGACGCAGACCTTCTCTCCAAGGACGACGATCTGCTGCAGGCTGTTGGTGATCTCGTGGCTCCATGCCGCGACATACCAGGCATTTTTCAGGAACATGGCTACACCCATCCGTGGCTATCGGATTTATGGTATAGGCATAATGCCGGTCAAACAGCACAGAAACTGCGGCCCGTTGTTTAGTCTGTCTCAACTGTCTCCGCTCGCAACGGCTTTGTCAGCCGCATCAGCCAGTTGAGGAAACTGCGGGCGATGCCTTGGTCCAGCGTCGATGGCCCCCAGCACACATGATAGGGATCCGGCATCGGCAGGCTGACCGGGGACAGCCGGACAAGCCGACCCGACTGCAGATCGTCCTGCACGAAAGAGCCCTGCGCAAGGACCGCGCCCTGATCGTCGGCCGCGGCATCCAGGGCAAGGCTGGACATCGAATGGACCAGCCCGGGGCGCACCCCTGCCGGATCCGTCAGGCCCTGCGCCAGGAACCAGTCGCGCCAGTCGGGTTCGGAGGTATAGCCCTGGCCCCAGTCGATGGCGATCAGCGGCAGCCGGATCAAGGCGGCGGGATCGCGCGCTTCGGGATGGCGGGCCAGAAACCGCGGTGAACAGACCGGAAAGCAATGATCGGTATAAAGCACGCGCGCGTGCGCAAAGCGTTTCGACGCTTCGCCATAGGTCAGCCGGAACATCTGCTCCATCGTTTGCGGATCCGGCTCCTGATGCGTGGCAATGATGCGGATCGTATGCTCTGTCCCCGTCGCAAAGCTGCCGAGGCGCGGATTTACGAACTTGTGCAACAAGGTCGGAAATCCCGAGATCGTCAGGTGTTCGGCCCGGCGATGGGCATGGATATAGTCCTGCGCCACGATCAGGCGGCCGAACCCCTGCGCCACAAGGTCATGATAGGACCGGCCCGCCGGGGTCAGGACCGCGCGCCGTCCGTCACGCAGCATCAGGGGTACGCCGACATGGTCCTCCAGCAGGTGCAATTGCTGGCTTATGGCCCCGGGCGTCACTCCAAGCGCGCTGGCCGCGGCATTGACCGAGCCGAGACGGCCGAACGCATCGAAGGCCTGCAAGGCGCGCAGGGGAGGAATCGCTGTCGCCATGACCATCTCCACCAGAAGGACAGTTTAGCTGAGGTGGGGTGCGCAGCAGTTATGCTGAATTGTTGCATCCCCGCCATCTGTCTAGGATTAAGAGCAGACATAAAAAAGCCAACCCGTCAAGCCCCGGCTTGGCGCCCGGAGTTGCAACAAGGGAGAGCCGTCATGTCCATCCAGCTCAATCGTCGATCATTGATCCTTGGCGGCGCCGCCGTTTCGGCTGCCTCCGCGCTTGGCCTGCGGCCAGCACCCCTGCTGGCGCAGACCGCGCCGCGCCGGGGGGGCACCTTCCGCCTGGCCATTCAGGATTTCGACACCGCCGATACGCTGGACCCGCAGATCAACGAGACGCGGTTCTGCATGCATGTGCAGTATCAGCTGCGCAACTGCCTGATCGAAGTCGGGCCGAACGGCACTCTGGTCCCCGAACTGGCGACCGAGTGGAACAGCAGCGACGACCTGACACGCTGGGTGTTCAAGCTGCGGCAGGGGGTGGAGTTCCACAACGGCAAGACGCTGACGCCCGAAGACGTGGTGTTCTCGATCAACCTGCACCGGGGGCCGAACACCATCTCGGAGGCCAAGGCTCTGATGGAGCAGATCAGCGATGTGCAGGTCAGCGCGCCGGACGAGGTGACGGTAGCGCTGGTTGCACCGAATGCCGGCTTTCCGGCGCTGATGGCGCTGATCAACATGCTGATCGTTCCGGCCGATGACATGGAGTTCGGCAAGGGCATCGGCACCGGCGGCTACACGCTGGAATCCTTCGAACCCGGCGTTGCGGCGCGCGTGGTCCGCGCCCCGAACTACTGGAAAGAGGGTCGCGGCCATTTCGACGCGATCGAGACGCGCTGCATCGCCGATGTGAACGCGCGCACGACCGCGCTGCAGACCGGGCAGATCGACGCCATGGGCGGTGCGGACACGGCGACGGCGCAGCTTCTGGCCGCCATGCCCGGGGTCAAGCTGATCCAGACCACCGGCAAGCAACATTACGGCTTTGCCATGAACGTCACCGATCCCCTGTTCCAGAACCCGGATGTGCGGCTGGCGATGAAGCTTGCCATCGACCGGCAGGCCATGGTGGACACGATCCTGTCGGGCTATGGCGCCATCGCCAACGACCAGCCGATTTCGGTGGCCTATCCCGATTACAATCCCGACCTGCCGCAGCATGTCTATGACCCGGACAAGGCGCGCGCGCTTCTGGAAAAGGCGGGCGTGGCCGGGCTGACCGTTCCGCTGCATGCCGCCGACGCCCCCTTCACCGGGGCGGTGGACATGGCGCAGCTTTACGCCCAGCAGGCCGCCGCCGCCGGCATCACCATCGACGTGCAGCGCGAGCCTGATGACGGCTACTGGTCGAACATCTGGGGCAAGCGTCCGATGTTCGCGACCAAATGGTCCGGCCGTGTCAGCGAGGATGTGATGCTGAGCCTGGCCTATTCGCGCGAAAGCATCGGCAGCTGGAACGAGACAAGCTGGGACAATGCGGCTTTCAACACCGCGCTGCAGGCGGCACGGGGCGAACGCGACGACGAAAAGCGCAAGCAGCTGTACTGGGAATGCCAGTCGCTGATCGCCGAGGATGGCGGGTTGGTCGCGCCGGTCTGGGCCGATTTCCTGGATGCGACATCAGACAAGGTGGCGCATGGCGAGCTGGCCAACGACTGGGAACTGGATGGCGCCCGCGCAGGCGAGCGCTGGTGGTTCACCGAATAAGAGACGGCATGCGGGCGGCCTGTGAAAAGGGCCGTCCGCCACGCTTTTCAGGAAAATGATGCACGCCCTGACCGCCCCCTCGCTGGCTGCCATCAAGGAACTGGCAGGTCTGTTCTGCGACCGTGTCCTGCGCACGCCCTCGGCGTTGTCGCATTATGGCGCGGCCGAAAGCTGGATCTCCGGCAGGCTGCCCGACGCGGCAGTCCGGCTGACCTCCACGGCCGAAGTGGCACAGGCGATGGCAATCTGCCACCGCCACCGCGTGCCCGTCACTCCTTTCGGCGCCGGATCCTCGATAGAAGGGCAGGTTCTGGCGGTTCAGGGTGGCGTCACCTTCGATCTGTCCGGCATGGACCGTATCCTTGCTCTCCATCCGCAGGATATGGATTGCATCGTGGAATGCGGTGTGACGCGCCAGCGGCTGAACGAGGAATTGCGCACGCTGGGGCTGTTCTTCCCCGTTGATCCGGGGGCGCATGCGACCCTGGGAGGCATGGCCTCGACCCGGGCCTCGGGCACCACGACCGTGCGGTACGGTTCGATGCGCGAACTGGTGATCGGGCTGACCGTGGTGCTGCCCGACGGGCAGGTGATCCGCACCGGCGGCCGCGCCCGGAAATCGGCGGCGGGCTATGACCTCACGCATCTGTTCGTGGGCGCCGAGGGGACATTGGGCATCATCACCGAGGTGACGCTGCGCCTTGTCGGCATCCCGGCTGCGACGCGCACCGCCCTGATCAGCTTTGCCACGCTGGAACAGGCGACGGATTGCGTGGCGGTGGCCACGCAACTGGGCCTTGGCCTCCAGCGGATCGAACTGGCCGACGAGTTGCAGATGAAGGCGATCAATGCCTTCCGCAAGTCCGACCTGCCCGAAGCGCCGACGCTGTGGGTCGAGCTTGCCGGGTCCGAGGTCGCCGTCGCGCATGACATGGCGCTTCTGGCGGAACTGGTGACGGATGCAGGGGCCACCCGCTTCGAACCGGCCGCGACGGCCGAGGATGCCGCCCGGCTGTGGCGGATCCGGCACGACGCGCTTTACGCCTCGCGCGCGCTGCGGCCGGGGATCAAGGGCCTGTCCACCGACGTCTGTGTGCCGGTGTCGCGCCTTGCCGAGTGCATTGCCGCCATCAAGGCCGTGGTCGCAGAAACCGGCCTGCTGGCGCCGCTGGTCGGGCATGTCGGCGATGGCAATTTCCATCTGGTGCTGTTGTTCGACCCTGCTGACCCTGCGGAAACCGCCGCCGCCCGGCACATCAGCCACCGCCTTGTCGAGTTGGCGCTGGAGATGGGGGGAACATCGACCGGGGAACACGGCGTCGGCCTGGGCAAGAAATCCTACATGGCGGCCGAACACGGCCCTGCGCTGGATCTGATGCGGCGGCTGAAACAGGCCGTCGATCCCGCGGGGATCATGAACCCCGGCAAGATTTTCGACTGACAAGGACCGATCATGGCACCGCTGACCGACATCATTTGCCCCGAAGTGGCAAGCCTGCCCGACTACAACGCCGGCCTGGCGCTGGACCGCTTCCGCGCCGTCTACGGTATCGAGGCGCGCGCCAAGCTGGACAGCAACGAATCTCCGCTTGGCCCCTCGCCCGCCGCCATCGCCGCGATGGAGGCGGCCGCGCGCGGTATCGGGCGCTATCCCGATGCCAGCGATACCGCGCTGCGCGGCGCCCTTGCGGATATGAAGGGCTGTGATGCCGAACGGGTGATCCTTGGCAACGGGTCCGAAGACCTGATCGGCGCCATCTTCCGCGCCACCTTGCGGCCGGGCGACCGGGTGGTGACGCTGTGCCCCAGCTTCGGCCTGCACGAATTCGGGGCGCTGTCCTGCGGGGCGACGGTGCAGAAGGTGCCCTTCAACCCCGATTGGTCGTTCCCGCTGCAGGCACTGACACAAGCCGCAGCCCGGCCGACGCGCATCCTGATCTTTTCCTCGCCGTCGAACCCCGCCGGGCCGGCCATCGACCGCGGCACGTTCCAGCGGTTGCTTGCCGGCGTCGACCCGCAGGCGCTGGTCGTCTTTGACGAAGCCTATCGCGAATACCTCTCTGCCGATCTGGTCTTTGACGCCTGTGCGGTGATGGAGGAGGCCGGACGAAACTGGATCTCGCTTCGGACCTTTTCCAAAGCCTATGGTCTGGCCGGCGCGCGCATCGGCTATGGCATCTGCAGCGCGCCCGGGCTGATGCGCGCCCTGCGCAAGACCCGCAATCCGTTTTCCGTCAACGCCTTCGCTGCCGCCGGCGCGCTTGCCGCGCTGGCCGACACCGGCCACCTGGGCCGCAACGTCGAAGCGACGCGTGCCGAACGCCTCCTGCTGGCGGAGGCCATGCAGGCCCTGCGGATCGAGGTCGCGCCCAGCGAGGCGAACTTCCTGTTCTTCCGCACGCCCGGCCCCGCGGCACAATTGGCCGAGGCGCTGCGGCGGCAGGGCGTGCTGATCAAGGCCTGGCAGGAGGCGCCCTTTACCGACTGGGCGCGCGTTACCATCGGCACGGCCGACGAGAACGACATCTTCCTGTCGGCCCTTGCTGCGGTTCTGGAAAGGGCGGGCTAGTCACTGGTGCCGATCTCGTGCCCCGGCCGGCAGGCGATGCGGACGGTGGTGATCGGCCCCGCATCGTTCCAGGTCGTCCGGTGCAGGATCAAAAGGGCCCGCCCAACCCGTGTCTGCAACATCCGCGCATCCCGCACATCGGCATTTGCCGCCGAAAACGTCACGTCGGCGCGCTGATAGAGGGCATTGCGCACCAGCCATTCATTGGCGTTGACATGGCGGAAATCCACCGTCCCCATTCCCGCCACCGCCGCAGGGTTGATCCAGCGGTCTTCGTACTGAAACGGCTTGCCGTCACCGTAATGCACGGCGCGCAGGTGGATCATCGGTCCGTCCGGAGCAATACCCATCCGGCGGGCCGCCTCGGGCGACGGCGGCGCGTGCTGCATCGCGACGACACGGTGGCTGTAGCCCATTCCCGCGCTTTCGATCTGTTCGCGCAGGATCGGAATCGACAACGTGGCCTTGCGCACGGGATCGACAGCCACCCGCGTACCGGCCCGGCGCCTGCGCTCCAGCAGGCCCTCATCGGCAAGGATCTGCAGCGCCTTGTTCACCGTCGCCCGTGCCGCGCCGAAGTCGATCGCCAGATCGGCCTCGTCCGGGATGCGGTCGCCCTGCTGCCATTCGCGGTCGACGATCCGGCGCCGGACCTCGGCGGCTATGGCGAGGGCCTTTCCGGTGGTGGGCGCTGGCGTCCTGTCCGTCACATCCGCTCCTGCAGTCTTGCGATGCAGGCCAGATAGTCGGCGATGATCCGGTCGCGGTCCAGATGCCGGCCATCCTGCACCACATGCCGCCCTGCTGCCCAGACATCGCGCACCAGCCCGTCGCCGCCGGCAAAGATCAGGCTGTCCAGCATGTGATCGCCGGTCCGCCCGGCCATGACCGGGTTTTCCAGCGATACCGCGCAGAGATCGGCCCAAAGCCCGGCGCGGATGGCCCCGGTGTTGCGGCCCGCCGCCGTGGCCCCGCCATCAAGCCCCGCGTCATACAGCACCCGCCCGGTCGAACGGTCCGCCTGCGCCAGAACCGCGCGCGCCCGGTCGCGCAGGCGCTGGCTGTACTCCAGCCCGCGCAGCTCCTCGGCCAGCGAAATGCGGATGTTGCTGTCGGAGCCGAAACCCAGCCTCCCGTCCGCCTCGGCCCAGACGGTGCCGTTGAAGATGCCGTCGCCAAGGCTGGCCTCGGTCAGCGGGCAGAGACCGGCGACAGCGCCGGTGGCGGCAAGGCGGCGCGTTTCGTCATCCGTCATGTGGGTCAGATGGATCAGCGTCCAGTCGCGGCCGGGCTGGGCGTTTTCCAGCAGCCATTCGACGGGGCGACGCCCGCGCATGGCCTGCACTTCCTCGATCTCGGGGATCTGTTCGGCCAGATGCATATGCAGCGGACGTCCGGGCCGGAGGGCGGCGCAGATCCGCAGCGCCTCAGGGCTGACCGCGCGCAGCGAATGCGGCGCAACACCGATCCCGGCATCGGCGGGCAGGTGGCGCAGCGCGGCCTCGGACGCTTCCAGCAGCGCGATGTAGCGGTCGGGATCGGTGCCGAACCGCGCCTGCCCCGACCCCAGCGGACGGCCGTCGCAGCCGCCGAACTGATAGTGTACCGGCAAGAGCGTCAGCCCGATGCCTGTCCGCGCCGCCGCGGCCGCAATGCGGTCCGCCATCTCGGCCGGGTTGTCGTAAGGCTGGCCGCCGGGCTGGTGATGCAGGTAGTGGAATTCGACATTGGTGGCGTAGCCGGCCTCCAGCATTTCCATCTGCACCAGCGCGGCGATCGCCTCGACATCCTCGGGCGTCAGATGGTCCAGAAAGCGATACATGATCTGCCGCCAGGTCCAGAAGGTGTCACGCTTGTGCGGACCGCGCGCTTCCGACAGGCCGGCCATGGCGCGCTGGAAGGCATGGGAGTGCAGGTTGGCCATGGCCGGCAGCAGCAGGTCCAGCCGCTGACCTTCGGGCGCGGCATCGGGCGTGACCGAAACGATTCGTCCCTGCGCCCCGATTTCCACCCGCACCGCCTCGGCCCAGCCAGCGGGAAGCAAGGCCCGCTTTGCCCACAGCACCGTCATGTCCGCTCTCCGCTGATTTGTGTTGACGCCATTTAAGTCTAAACATATGGTCAAAATAAGTATAGACATAATATGATAGACCCGGCAAGAAAAGGCCACGAAGCGATGCATGTCATTGGCAATGTGCAAATGAGCGATGGCACCGGCAGGCAGGCCATCGCCATCGACGGCGGCCTGATCGCATGGGTCGGGGCCGAGCCGGACTTGCCGTCGCGCTTTGCGCAGGCTCCGCGCCGCGACATGGGCGGGCGACTGGTCACGCCGGGGCTGATCGACTGCCACACCCATATCGTCCATGGCGGCGATCGCGCGCGCGAGTTCGAGATGCGGCTGGAAGGCGCCTCGTATGAAGACATCGCCCGCGCCGGGGGTGGCATCCTTTCCACCGTCCGCGCCACCCGCGCGGCCTCGGAAGAGGAATTGCTGGCCAGTGCGCTGCCGCGCGTCGATGCGCTGTTGTCCGAGGGCGTGACCACGCTGGAGATCAAGTCCGGCTATGGTCTCGACATCGAGACCGAGCTGAAGATGCTGCGTGTTGCGCGCCGGATCGGGCAGGCGCAGCGCGTCACCGTTCGCACGACCTGGCTGGCCGCCCATGCGCTGCCGCCGGAATACCGCGACGACCGGGCCGCCTATCTGCGCGATGTGGTCATCACCGGGCTGGACCGCGCCCATGCCGAGGGGCTGGCGGATGCGGTGGACGGGTTCTGCGAAGGCATCGCATTCACGCGCGATGAAATGGCGCAGGTCTTTGACCATGCCGCGAAATTGGGCCTGCCGGTCAAGCTGCACGCCGAGCAATTGTCCGATCTGGGCGGTGCTGCGATGGCGGCGCAGCATGACGCGCTGTCAGCCGACCATCTGGAATGGCTGGGCGCCGAGGGCATCGCCGCCATGGCGCGCGCGGGCACCGTGGCCGTGCTGCTGCCCGGCGCCTTCTATGCCCTGCGCGAAACGAAGCTGCCGCCGGTTCAGGCCCTGCGCGATGCGGGCGTGCCGATGGCGCTGGCCACCGACATGAATCCCGGCACCTCGCCCCTGACCTCGATCCTTCTGGCGATGAACATGGGGGCGACGTTGTTCCGCATGACGCCCGCGGAATGCCTGGCCGGCGTGACGCTGAACGCCGCCCGCGCGCTTGGCCTGTCCGACCGCGGCCGCATCGCCCCCGGCCTGCGGGCCGATCTTGCCGTCTGGAATGTCACCCACCCGGCCGAGCTGTCCTATCGCATCGGCTTCAACCCGCTTCATGCCCGCATCCTCGGAGGCGACCTTGTCTGAGCTGATCCTGACCCCGAACGAAACCACGCTGGCACAACTTGAGCAGGTCTGGCGCGAAGGCAGGCCGGTGCGGCTGGCCGACAGCGCGCGCGCGGGCATCGCCGCCTCGGCCGCGCGCATCGACCGCGCAGCCCACGGGACCGAGCCGGTCTATGGCGTAAACACCGGCTTTGGCAAGCTTGCCTCGATCAAGATCGCGCCCGAGGATACCGCCACCCTGCAGCGCAATCTGATCCTGTCGCATTGCTGCGGCGTGGGCGAGCCGGTCGAGCCGGAAACCGTGCGGCTGATCATGGTGCTGAAGCTGCTGTCGCTGGGCCGCGGCGCGTCTGGTGTCCGCCCCGAGGTGATCGCGCTGCTTGAAGACATGCTGGCCCGCGGCGTGCTGCCGGTGATTCCGGCGCAGGGGTCCGTCGGCGCCTCGGGTGATCTGGCCCCGCTTGCGCATCTGGCCGCCGTGATGCTGGGCGAAGGCCGCGCGGTCTGGCAAGGCCGCGAAATGGCAGGGGCAGAGGCGCTTCGGTCCGCAGGGCTGTCGCCCGTCGTCCTGGCGGCCAAGGAGGGGCTGGCGCTGATCAACGGCACCCAGGTGTCCACCGCCTTTGCCCTGGCGGGCTTGTTCGACGCCTTTGCTGCCGCCCGCGCCGCCCTTGTCACTTCGGCGCTGTCCACCGATGCCATCATGGGGTCGACCGCGCCCTTCCTCGATGAAATCCACACCCTGCGCGGCCATCGCGGCCAGATCACCGCCGCCCGCACCATCCGGGGGCTGATGGAAGGGTCGGTCATCCGCGAAAGCCACCGCACCGGCGATGCCCGCGTGCAGGATCCCTATTGCATCCGCTGCCAGCCGCAGGTGACAGGCGCCTGCATCGACATCCTGTGGCAGGCGGCCCGCACGCTGGAAGTCGAGGCGAACGCCGCCACCGACAACCCCCTGGTGCTGGTCGGGGCCGATCTGATCGTCTCGGGCGGCAACTTCCATGCCGAGCCTGTGGCCTTTGCCGCCGACATGATCGCGCTTGCCATCGCGGAAATCGGCGCCATCGCGCAACGGCGCATCGCGCTGATGGTGGACCCGGCGCTGTCGCACGACCTGCCGCCTTTCCTGACACCCGCGCCGGGACTGAACAGCGGCCTGATGATCGCCGAAGTCACCAGCGCCGCGCTGATGAGCGAGAACAAGCATCTGGCCACCCCCTGCAGCACCGATTCCACCCCCACCAGCGCCAATCAGGAAGATCACGTCAGCATGGCCGCGCATGGCGCGCGCCGGTTGCGGCGGATGAACGCCAACCTGTTCCAGATCCTTGGCATCGAGGCGATCTGCGCCGCCGCCGGAGTCGAGTTCCGGGCGCCGCTGGAAACCTCGGCCCCGCTGCGCGCGGTCATCGCCCGGCTGCGTCAGGACGTGGCGGCGCTGGATCAGGACCGCTACCTGGCCCCCGATCTGGTCGCGGCGGCCGCTCTGATCCGCGATGGCGCGCTGACCGGCACCGTTCCGGCCGGCCTTCTGGCCGAGGTGCATCCATGACGCGGCCTGCCGTGACCCCTGCCCCGATCCTGTTCAATCTGGCGGCATCGACCGCTGAACCTAAGGCAAGAACACCATGACCAATCCGCGTCACAATACCCGCGACATCTATCCTGCCACCGGCACCGAGATCACCGCGAAAAGCTGGCTGACCGAGGCACCCCTGCGGATGCTGATGAACAACCTGCATCCCGATGTGGCCGAAAACCCGCATGAACTGGTCGTCTACGGCGGCATCGGCCGCGCCGCCCGCACCTGGGAGGATTTCGACCGCATCGTTGCTGCCTTGCGCAAGTTAGACGATGACCAGACCCTGCTGGTGCAGTCGGGCAAGCCGGTCGGCGTGTTCCAGACCCACAAGGACGCACCGCGTGTGCTGATCGCCAATTCTAACCTGGTGCCGCACTGGGCGACCTGGGAGCATTTCAACGAACTCGATCGCAAGGGTCTGGCGATGTATGGCCAGATGACTGCGGGGTCGTGGATCTATATCGGCACGCAGGGCATCGTTCAGGGCACTTACGAGACCTTTGCCGAGGCCGGGCGCCAGCATTACGACGGTGATCTCAAAGGCCGCTGGATCCTGACGGCCGGCCTTGGCGGCATGGGGGGCGCACAGCCCTTGGCTGCGGTGATGGCCGGCGCCTGCTGCCTTGCCGTCGAATGCGACGAGACCCGCGCCGATTTCCGCATCCGCACCCGCTATTGCGACGACAAGGCCCATAGCCTGGACGAGGCGCTCGCGAAGATCGCCGACTGGACCGCGAAAGGCGAGGCGAAGTCGGTCGCCCTGATCGGCAACGCGGCCGAGGTGTTCCCCGAACTTGTGCGCCGGATGAAGGCCGGCGGGCCGCGTCCCGATATCGTGACGGACCAGACCAGCGCGCATGATCCCGTCCACGGCTATCTGCCGGTCGGCTGGACTGTCGCGGAATGGCGGGCGAAGCAGGAGACCGATCCCAGGGCCGTCGAGGCGGCGGCCCGGGCCAGCATGAAGACCCATGTCGCGGCCATGGTGGATTTCTGGAACGCCGGAGTTCCCACGCTGGACTATGGCAACAACATCCGTCAGGTCGCCAAGGACGAAGGTCTCGAGAACGCCTTTGCATTCCCCGGCTTTGTTCCGGCCTATATCCGGCCGCTGTTCTGCCGCGGCATCGGCCCGTTCCGCTGGGCGGCGCTGTCTGGCGATCCGCAGGACATCTACAAGACCGACCAGCGGATGAAGGAACTGTTCCCCGACAACGCCCATCTGCACAACTGGCTGGACATGGCCCGCGACCGCATCGCCTTCCAGGGCCTGCCCGCGCGGATCATGTGGATCGGTCTCGGCGACCGGCACCGCGCCGGCCTTGCCATCAACGAGATGGTGCGCAATGGCGAGCTGAAGGCTCCGGTCGTGATCGGGCGAGATCATCTGGACAGCGGCTCGGTCGCCAGCCCCAACCGCGAGACCGAGGCGATGAAGGACGGATCGGACGCCGTGTCCGACTGGCCGCTTTTGAATGCGCTGCTGAATACCGCTTCAGGTGCAACCTGGGTCAGCCTTCACCATGGCGGCGGGGTGGGCATGGGGTTCAGCCAGCATTCCGGCATGGTGATCTGCTGCGACGGAACCGAGGACGCCGACCGCCGCCTCGCCCGCGTCTTGTGGAACGACCCCGCCACCGGCGTCATGCGCCACGCCGATTCCGGCTATGACATCGCGCTGGACTGCGCGCGCGAACACGGGCTGAACCTGCCCGGCATCCTGAAGGCCTGAGCCGGGCCGCATGGTGAAGATTCCCGCGGGACGGCTGGGCGAGGCAGTTGGGATGCCTTGGCCAGCCGGGGTCGGGCGAACCCGCCCAATCTGCGTCTTGCGGCGGGAGTTTCAGTGCACGCTGGCCAGATAAGCGGCGACATCCTCACTGCCCTTGGCAAGCTTGAAGGTCATCTTCGACTTGGCCGCCGGATCGCCCGAGGTTTCCTTCAGCCGGCCCGTCGGGTCGGCGACATAGGCGGCCAGGGCGGCTTCGTCCCAGACCGTTCCGGCCGCCGCGACTGCCTTGATGGCGTCGCCATAGGCGGCAAAGCCCGGTTCGGATCCGACAGTGCGGCCGATCACACCAAAGAGGTTCGGTCCGGTCTTTCCGCCTTTCACGATCTCTGTCCCATCCTCGGCGGTGATGGCATGGCAGGACTTGCACGTTTTGCGCGTCAGCCGGCTTTGTTGCGCAAATCGACTGAGGTCCGGGGTTCCCCTTTCCCTGGACAGACTTATCCCATGCGCTGCGTAAGGGGCGTGCCCAGGGTGGTGAAGCGGTTCAGGATCGCTGCCCTGATCCGAAGGTCGGCGCCCTGCCTGCCGAAGTCGCGTGACATGACGCGCTCGCCCAAGAGCTTGAGGCACCGCATCTTGGCTTCGGCCAGACTTCGTCCGCGATAGCCGGTCCAGCGCTTCCAGATGGCCCGCCCCAAGGCGGCGGCAACTGCGCAAGGCATCGTTGCGCGCGGGTCGCTCCGGCCGTGCGTTCCTTCCAGGGCTTGCCGTTCTTGCGGGGCGGGATGACGGCGGCCGCCGCCCGTTGCGCGATGCCGTGTGGCAGGCGCGGGTAGGGGATGTGGACCGCAAGGTGTCTCTGGCGACGGCAAAGGGTGCTGAAATCCGGCACTGGCCAGTCCAGTCCAGCCCGGCAAGCTCAAGCAGGCTCGCCACCCTCCCGGTCGTTTGCCGCAATGGCAGCCCGAAGAGGGCCTTCAACGTCAGGTCAATCGTCGGGAAAACAGTCGCCCGGACTGTTTTCAGATCCTCCTCATATCTGGATCGCGGCGTCGCTGAAGACCGGCTGACGGCCACGCTTGCCGGTCGGCGCGGCCAGCCACTGCGCCTCAGGATCGAACCGGATCGCCAACGACCCGCGCCTCGCCAGCGCACGGTTGTAGTCACGCCAGTTCGCAGTGCGGTTGGTGGGGGGCAGCTGGTCTGCCCATGCAGACCAGCTGCCACGCTGGATTCACTGAGTGAATCCTCCATCTCATTTGCGCAAAAAGGCCGGAGGGGTGGCAGGCCTTATTCTCCGCGCAGCCAAGTTCGGCAGTCATCGTAGCGCCTCTGACGGCACCCGGCTTGGCGGGATTATACATGGCCTACTTTTGGCTCTTTTCCATTTCCTCCTGAAGGATCGGCACCCCGAGCGCCATGGAGTGGATGCCCATGATCGAGGTAAGCTGCATCACCTCGAGGATCTCTTCCTTCGTCGCGCCGGCGCGCAGGGCATTCTGGATATGCCGCCGGACGCCCGAAGGCCAGAGATGGGTTGTCGCCACGTTTATGGCAATGAAGATCAGCTCCTTGTATTTCTGCGGCAGCGGCCCCTTGGTCTGCGGGACGGCACGGAATGCGAGGAAAGCTTCCAGATAGTCCGGGTCCAGGTTGGACAGCGCATCCCACATCGGATTCCAGTCGCCGGTGGCGCGCTGCGCGTCGGTCGCGGGATAGGTCTTTGTCTTGGACATCGCGTCAGCCCCCCCGGTGCTTGAAACTGTCGCGGCGGAAACTGTAAAGCGCGGCGGGATCGACTGCCACGTCGATAACGGCCGGTTTGCCGCATTGAAGCGCCGCTTCGATCGCCTCGGCCATGCCGGAAAGGGTCGAAGCGCGATACCCTTTGGCACCGTAAAGCTCGGCCAGCTTGTCGAATTCGGGGCTTGAGATATCCGCGCCGATATAGCGCCCGCCGAAGAAGTCGCGCTGATAGGCTTTCTCGGCGCCCCAGCAGCGATTGTTCATGACTATGGTCACGGTGTTGATGCCGTGATCCACGGCGGTGGACAACTCGGAAACCGTCATGCCAAAGCCGCCATCCCCCATCAGGCTGATGACGGGCTGGTCAGGACGGGCAAGCTTCACGCCAAGGCCGCAGGCGAAAGAGAAGCCGACCAGACCGAAATCCAGCGGAGTGAAAAGACTTTTCGGCTCCCAGTAGTTCAGGGCATCGGTGGCCTGAAGGCAAAGCGTTCCGGCATCCATCGTCACCGCGGCGTTCCTGGGCATGACATCGCGAAGCGTCTTGAACAGACCCGAGGGATGGATCGGCATCGCGTCCAGCTGCGCGTCGGCATCGCGCTTGGCAAGGTAGGCTGCACGCTCGGCCCTGTAGGCTTCGGTCCATGCTGCGGCCTTGGTCCGCGCGCCCAGCTTCGCCAGCGCGGCGGTCAGTTGCCGGGCGGCCGTGGGAGCATCGGCCCAGATGCCCAGGGTCACGGGGAAGTAGCGTCCGATCGCCGTCGGCTCCAGCTCGACCTGGATGATGGCGGCATCCTTGTTGATGTTGTCATAGCTGTAGAACGTGGCATTGAAACCGATCCGGGTTCCAAGCGCGAGGATCACATCCGCTTCGCGCACTAGACGCGAGGCGACGATATTGCCGCGCGGACCCATCTGCCCCGCGTTCAGCGGATGGCCGAAGGGGATTGCATCGCCGTGACCGGGCGATGTGACAACGGGTGCGTTCAGTGCTTCGGCCAGGGCCAGCGCCTCGGCATGGCCGGCGGTGTTCTTGATGCCGCCGCCGGCGATGATCACCGGGCGGACCGCCTTTGCAAGAAGTGCGGCAGCCTGGTCAATCGCCTCGGCTTGGGCCGCCGGCGCCGATTGAACGCGATAGGTGTCCGGCCGCTGGAAATCGGGATAGTCCGCCTGCGCCGACAACACGTCGCGCGGCAGGTTCAGCTGGACCGGACCGCGCCGCGGTGTGGTGGCCACGCGGAAGGCTTCGCGGAACATCTCTGGCACGCGATCCGCGCTGGTCGCCGTCCAGGTCTTTTTCGTGATCGGCTTGAACAAAGCCTGCTGGTCGACTTCCTGGAAGGCATCGCGATAGACATGGGCCGATGCGAGCGAGCCCGCGATCGACACCACCGGCGAATAGGCGGCGGCGGCCTGGGCAAGGCCTGTCACCAGGTTGGTCGCGCCGGGTCCGTTCTGACCGGCAAGAACGACTCCGGCGTTTCCGCTGGCACGCGCATAGCCATCTGCCATATGCGTTCCGGTGCGCTCATCGTGCACGCCGACGAAGTTGATGTCCTTCGCATCGTAGAGAGCGTCGAACATTTCCATCGTGGCTGAACCGATCAGGCCGAACACATGTTCGACCTTCTCGGCTTTCAATGCTTCGACTGCTGCCTGACCACCTGTTAGCTGTGTCATGTCTCAACCCTTCGTGACGGAAGATTCCCTGTGCAGGACGCGGTCCAGGAATCTGAGAGTGGGATCTAGGAAAGGCCTGGGTGTCTCAAGAAGACCCAGGTGCTGAAGTCCGGGCACGATCACCGTCTCGGCCCCGGGGATTTCGGCGGCTATGGCGTTTGTCATGGCCGGCGTGCTGCCGCTGTCGTTCTCGCAGGTCATCACCAGGGTCGGCGCCATGATCGGTGGACGGGGCCGGACAAGTTCCAGGACCCCCGCTGCCAGCACCTGACGGTGCCGTGCATAGTTGTCGGGATCGTTCGCCAGAACCGTGTCCCGGACCCAGTTCACCACATCGGGCCGGTCCCAGCGGAACGCGGGCGTGAACCAGCGGTCCAGCGTCTCGGTGATCGTGGCGGCCGGACCGCCCGCACCGGTTGCGGCTGCGCGTTCCTCGACCAGACGCTGCGCTTCGGGCGTCCGCTCATGCGGCGAGTTCAGGATCACAAGAGCTTCGGTCCTGTCCGGGCAATCCATGGCAAAGCGGCGGTTGATCATGCCACCCAGCGAGAAACCGATCAGTGTCGCCCGGCCGATGCCCAGCCCATCCAGCAGCGTCCGCAACTGGTCCGACAGCACCGCAAGGCTGGGCGTCTTGGCGGGCAGTCGGCTTTCGCCGTGACCGCAAAGGTCATAGCTCAGAACCCGGTGATTGCGGGCAAGGTCGGGCATGAAGCCGGCCCAGGTCTGACGAGTCAGGCCAAGGCCGTGGATCAGGACCAGGACCGGCCCGTCGACCGGCCCTGCAAGGTCACAGGCGGTGCCGTCGATGATCATGCGTCAGACACCTGCCGGGTTTCCGGCATCGCGGCCCATCTCGCGCAGATCCTGATAGCGATCTCCGATCCGGTGCAGCGGATGCCCCCCGATCGAGGCACCAAGCGCCACGATGATCTCGTCGTCAGCCGGGGCATCCTGCACCGAGACATGGATGGTCTGGTAATGCGACCGCCGGCCGCCGTCATCCTTGTCCATCAGCGGGATCATCACCGATGTGCCGGCCGAACCGCGGGTGTTGGTGAAAGCCAGATAGGTCTTGGCGTTCACCGCCTCGCGGAACTGGTTGCCGAACCACAGCGAATGAGTCAGCGCCTGTGCATGTTCGATCTCGCCGCCCATGCCCACCACGCTGGCCTTGCCGTAGCCCTCAAGCCGATCACCGGTGACGTCGAGGATCATGCCCGTCAGAAGCTTGCCGACTTCGGGACAGACCGTTCGTACTTCGGGGCTCAGATCCTCCACCCAGCCACGGCCGAACCAGGGGTTGCGGATGATGGCGATCGCGGTGATCAGTTTCGTCGGCGCAGGCACGGCCTTGCCACCTTCGATATGCGTGGTCTGGAGGTTGAGAATGGTCCTGCGGATTTCGGTGCTCATCTCGGGTTCCTTCAGGCGTAGGCGGGGGCAAAGGCCGGGACCACTTCCTTGCAGAACAACTCCATCGAGCGTTTCTGTTCGGCATGGCCCAGACCAAGGCTGGCGTAGTAGATGAAACTGTCGACGCCGCGCGTTTCATAATCCTTCAGCCGCGCGATGATCTGGTCCGGCGTGCCGAACATCAGGTTGTCGGTCAGCGTGCTGCGATCATACTCGGCGCGGTTCTCCAACGATTCCAGGGGGATCTGCTTGGCAAACCCGTTGACCACGTCGTCAAGGTTCTTGAACAGGTTCTCGAACTGGCTCAACTGGCGGCGGGCCGCGTTGATCGGCACGTCGATCTGATCGGCGCGGTCGACAAGGGCCGTATGCCGCATCATCGCAATCTTCGGACGGGTCTTGCCGGGATGCGACGCCATGGCATCATTCAACCGCTGAAGATAGAGATCCACCTCGGTCATCGGGCGGGTCAGCGGCCAGGACATGATGTTGTAGCCATGCTCGACGGCATAGTCGAAGGTGATCGGTGCGCGGGCCGCGACCCAGATCGGAATCTGCTTCTGGATCGGTTTCGGGACTGATGTTGCCTTGGGAAAGGACCAGAATTCCCCGTCATGCGCATAGTCCCCTGCCCAGAGCGCCTTCACCGCAGGAATCATTTCGTGCATGTAGCGCCAGGCATCGGACTGCTTCAGCCCAGGATGCATCCGGTCGAATTCGCGCTGATAGGCCCCCGATCCGATGCCGAATTCCAGGCGACCCCCTGTCAGCAGGTCGGTCATGGCGGCTTCGCCGGCCAGCCGGATCGGCGACCAGTAGGGCGCGACCGCACAGGCGGTGCCCAGCCGGATGCGGTTGGTATGATCGCCCCACCAGGTGAGGATTTGGAAGGGGTTGGGGGCGATGGTCATCTCCATCGCATGATGTTCAGCCGCCCAGGCGATCTCGAAGCCCCCGTCGTCGGCCATCTGCACCATTTCAAGCGTATGGCGCGCGACCTCTTTCATGTCGATGCTGGAGTCCATCCGCTCCATGTTGATGGCGAGTTGGAACTTCATCCTGATCTCCGTGGGAATGTTGAGTGGTTCAGCGCGCGACGAACTGGCTGGCCAGCGGCGTGTCGGAGGTGTTCATCCAGACGGTTTTCGGGCGGGTATAGTCGTAGACCGCCTGATAGCCGCTTTCGCGGCCGTAGCCGGAGTTCTTCATGCCGCCGAACTCGGCGATCGGTGAAACCGCGCGATAGGTGTTCACCCAGACAATGCCCGCCCTGACCGCGCCGACCATGCGCAACGCACGCGCGCTGTCGCGGGTGAAGATGCCTGCGGCAAGGCCATGTTCGGTGGTGTTCGCAAGACGAACGGCCTCGGCCTCGTCCTTGAAGCGCAGGACGCTGAGGACCGGGCCGAACAGCTCGGTATCCACGATGCGCAACTGCGGGCCGGGGCATTCGACGATGGTCGGTTCGTAAAACCGACCCGCAACCCCCGCCACGCGCTTTCCGCCGCACAACAGCCGGCCGCCTTCGGTCTGGGCGTGGGCGACCTCGCGTTCGATGGTGGCAAGCTGGCCCTCGGTGCAGATCGGACCCATTTCGGTTTCGTCCAGCAGGGGATCGCCGATCCGGATGCGCGCGGCGATTTCGGTCATCCTGCGCAGGAATTCATCGGCGATGCTGTCCTGCACCAGAAGGCGCGAACCGGCGACACAGCTTTGCCCTGCCGCCCCGAAGATGCCCGAGATTGCGCCGTTGACCGCGCTTTCGATATCGGCATCGTCAAAGACGATGAAAGGTGACTTCCCACCCAGTTCCAGTGAGACCTGCGCGAAATTGTTGGTCGAGTTCGCCAGGATATGCTTTGCTGCGGTCGGCCCGCCGGTGAAGGAAACCCGCGCGACCAGCGGGTGCGACGTCAGGATGCGGCCGCATGGATCGCCATGGCCGGTAACGATATTGACCACGCCCGGCGGAATGCCTGCCTCTTCGATCAGCTTGCCGAACTCCAGCATCGCGGCCGATGCGAATTCCGATGCCTTCAGCACGATCGTGTTGCCGGCGGCCAGTGCCGGCCCGATCTTGACCGCCGACAGGAACAGCTGCGAGTTCCAGGGAACGACGGCGGCAACCACCCCCAGCGGTTCGCGCCGGGTGAACACGAACAGGTCCGGCTTGTCGACGGGAAGTGTCTCGCCGTGGATCTTGTCGGCACAGCCGGCATAGAAATGGAAGAACTCGGCCACGTATTTCGCCTGCCACCGGGTCTCCTTGAGCATCTTGCCGGTGTCGATGGTTTCGATCGTGCCAAGCGCCTCGGATCGATCCGCCATGAGATCGCCCAGGCGACGCAGGCAATGGCCGCGCTGCGTCGGCGACATGCTTGCCCATGGGCCTGTCGTGAAGGCGCGATGCGCGGCATGGACCGCGCGATCCACATCCTCGGCCGTCGCCTCGGGGACGCGGCTCCAGACTTCCCCGGTTGCCGGATTGACACTGTCAAAGGTCGCGCCGTCCGACGCCGCCACCCATGCGCCGTCGATCAGCATCCGGTAATCTCTGATTGGGTTCATTCTTCCAGCTTCCTTGCGGTCGTTACGCTGATCTCGCAAGCAGGCTGGTGCTGCTGGCGTTCTGCGGGATGACGTGGTGATAGGATCCGTCCATATAGGTCAGCGGCTTTTTCAGGCCTTCCCGGACGGTCATGACTTTGCAGATGAAGATGTGATGGCTGCCTGAGGTGACGATCTGATCCACATCCGCTTGGAAGATGGTCGCACCATCGATTTCGGGCGGCGTCCCGGGGCAGCCGTAGACTTCGATGCCAGAGAACCGGTCGGCAAGCCTGTCGTCATCCTTCCCGGCGAACCGGTTCGCGATGTCCTCGCGATCGTGAGAAAGGACATTGACACAGAGCCGCCGGTTGGCTGCGACCGCCTGCGAAATGCGGCTTTCGGCGCGCAGGCAGACCAGCACAGTCGGCGGGTCCGCCGATACGGACGAGAATGCGCTGACTGTTGCGCCGTGCCTGCCTGCCGATCCGTCCGTGGTAACGACGGCAACGCTGCTGGCCACCATTCGCATCGCACGGATGAAGTCGGCCTTGGGGACAGCTGCGGTGGCTTCAACCTCCGATCTGCGCATTTAACCTCCTTCTGGCGTTCAAGATTTCGACATGAGCCGACAATGGCAAAACTACTTGAATTTGAAAAACGAAACTTTTAGCATGAACAGTGCATGAATTTCGAATTATGGTGGGCAGATGCACATTGTGGCGCTCAGGACATTTCTCGCCATCGTCGAGACGGGATCGCTTGTCCGCGCATCCGAGCGATTGAATGTCACCCAGTCGACGGTGACGGCGCGATTGCGGACACTGGAAGACGAGCTTGGCCAGACGCTGCTTCTTCGGAACAAGTCCGGCGCCACACTGACGCCGGCAGGCACAAAGTTGCTGCGCTATGCCGAAATAATGGTCGGGCTATGGCGGCAGGCGCGGTATGAGACGGGCCTGCCGCAGGGGACGGAAGCGGTCTGCAACTTCGGCTGCCATGTGGATCTTTGGCCCGGCCCGGGGCGGGCCTTCTTCAACTTGCTGAACCAGGCGCATCCGCGAATGGCACTTTCCGCCTCTCAGGGCGAACACGCCGAGCTGAACCAATCGCTTGGCTTTGGCCTGCTTGACGCCGTGATGACCTATGAACCGACGGCCCAGGGCAACCAGACGATCCATGCCCTGCGTCCCGACGAGATCGTGCTTTATGCGACAGAGCCCAATCGACCGATGCGCTTCGATCCGGGCTATGTGTTCGTCGAGCAGGGCGATGAATTCCGCAAGCTGCACGCCGCGGCCTATGCTGATGCCGATACGGCGCGGATAACCTTCGGCACCGCCGTCTGGGCGCTGGAATTCCTGCTGGCAAACGGCGGTTCATGCTATCTGCCAAGTCGCATCGCGGCACCCCACCTTGCCCAGGAACGTCTGTTCGTCGTGCCGGATGCGCCGAAATTCCGGCGCAACACCTATCTTGTCGTGAATGACGTCGTTGCCAAAGGCTGGACCTGGCTGCCGCAACTGATCGACGATCTGGAGTTCTAGCGTCCTGACCTCGTGCCAGTCCTGCACGCGCTTTGCATCCGCCAAAACGCAAGCGCCACATCGCCCGTCGGTGACGTCTCCGCCCTCCTCAGCCGCGCTTCTGTCGAAACGCACCCTGCACGATCCGGTCGAGGATCATCGCGCAGAAAAGGATCGCAATGCCGCCCAGGATCCCCTGGCCCTTCGCTGCGTATTGCAGCGATTCCAGAATGACCTTGCCCAGGCCTCCCCCTCCGATCAGGGAGATGATGACGACCATGGACAGACACATGAGAATGGTCTGGTTCACCCCTGTCATGATGGACGGCAGCGCAAGAGGCAGTTCCACATCCTTCAGAAGCCGGAAGCGCGAGGCGCCATAAGCCGTGGCGGCTTCCTTGATCGGTTCAGGCACGCCTTCGATGCCCAGGGCGGTCAGCCGGATCACCGGCGGCATGCCGAAGATGATCGTTGCCAGAATGCCCGGCGGGTTGCCGGTGCCGAAGAATGCAATGATCGGGATCAGGTAGACGAAGGCCGGAAGGGTCTGCATCAGGTCCAGAAGCGGTTCTGCAATCGCCGCAGCCCGCGGCGACTTGCCGAACCAGACGCCAAGCGGCACACCGATGGCGACGCAGATCAACGCTGCTGCGCCCACCAGCGCCACGGTTTCAAGCGCAATCTCCCAATAGCCGAAAAGCGCGATATAGGCCAGCGCGGCACCGGTGAAAACTGCGACCCGCAGCCCCGCGACACGGGCCGCGGTGACACAGATGACCAGCATCACCACAGGCCACGGAGTGCCGTTCAACGCGACCGTCAGCGAGACCAGGATCGAATTGATCCCATAGGTGATGCTGTCGAAGAAGCCCGACCACGACTGGGCCGCAGCGTCGATCCGCGCGTCCAGCCACCCCGCTGTCACGGAAAAGAATGTGGCACTCGACTCGTTGAATGCCGCCGCAGAGATCTGTCTGGCCGGGAAGGCCGACAACAGGTCACCGGTGCCACCCATCGTGAAGTTGAAGATGGTCAACGGCGCGATAGCGGCGACAAGAAGAACGCCGAGGATCAGGTTCTTCGGGCGACGCCCGCTTTCCACCTCATGGGGTGATATCCGCCATTTCGAGAACTGCCGTTCGTAGACCACATTGGCGAGAAGGCCCTGCAGCAGCTTCATCACCAAGAGAAGCGAAATCCCGGCCATCAGGATCGAGAGGGCCCCCGCACTTGCCGCTTCTGCCATGGCGAGGCTCTTTTCGGCCGCGCTGCCGATATTCTTGGCGAGTGTCTCGAACTGTGTGGGGTCTTCGCCATTCAGACGTGCCTCTGCCGCGCGATCGGCGAACTCCTTGGCTCTCTGGCTTTGACCAAGGGCACGCTCAAGGAAGGCGGCGCCGGGGTTGCCCCAGGACCCCCGGCCGATCTGCACCCAGGCGATGATCTCGAGGATCAGGAAGGCCCAGAACATGCCCCAGACACCGCGCGCTGCCGCCCAGATCGGCCCGAACAAGGCGGCAGCGGCATTGAACCCGGTCGGCTTCCAGCCGGTTGCGCAGTGGATCTTGTGGAATTCCCTTGCGTAATAGGCGCCGTTCACACCGGCGAACCTGTCGATGGCTTCCGACACGGCAAGCTGGTTCTCCTCGATTCCCATCCATCCCGCCGCCAACGGGTCGTCGTCATGCCGCTGCATGTTTGCCGCCCTGGATGCCGCGGAGAAGTTGTACCTTGGAGATGAATCCAACATCCTTGTCGCCCTCCTTGACGATCAGGGGCTGATTGGTGGTCACGGACAGATCGATCAGCGAATCCAGATCGGCATTGCCGCTGACCCGTTGCATGTCTGCCGAGAGGTCGGGCAGTTCCGCCATGGGCCGCATGATGGAATGCGCCTTCACCAGCTTCAGCCGCGAAATGCCCTTCACGAACTCGCGCACATAGTCGTCGGCCGGGTTCATCACGATATCCTCCGGCGTGCCCACCTGCACCAGCACGCCATCTTTCATGATGGCGATGCGGTCGCCGATACGGATCGCCTCGTCCAGATCGTGCGTGATGAACAAGGTTGTCTTCTGAAGCGAAACCGCCAGCGACTTGAACTGATCCTGCAACTGCAGCCGGATCAGCGGATCAAGCGCAGAAAACGGTTCGTCCATCAGCAGGATTTCGGGATCGGAGGCCAGCGCGCGGGCAATGCCGACACGCTGCTGCATCCCCCCCGACAGTTCGGCCGGACGGCGGTCTTCGTAGCCGGTCAGGTTGACCAACCCCAGCACATGGTCCGAGATCGCCCATCTGCGCGACTTGGGAACATTCCGGATTTCCAGCGGGTAGGCCACGTTCTCGCGCACGGATCGATGCGGCATCAGGGCCATGTGCTGGAAAACCATGCCGATATGACCCGCCCTGAGATCACGCAATTCCCGCTCGTCCATCGCGGAAATGTCGCGCCCCAGAATTTCGATCTTGCCCGAAGTCGGCGAGATCAGGCGGTTTACATGGCGGATCAGTGTTGACTTGCCAGAGCCCGACAGGCCCATGATGCAGAAGATCTCGCCACGCCGCACATCAAAAGAGACATCCTGAACCCCCACGACGCAGCGGAAGCGTCGAAGCACTTCCGCCTTGTCGATGCCTTCGTTCCGGATCGCCTGCATCGCCCGATCGGCACCGGCCCCGAAAATCTTCCATATGTTTGACAGCTTGACGACTGGCTCTGGCATGGTCCGATGTCCGTTCGTTGAACGTCGCCGGGAAGGCCCGGCGACATTTTTTCGCGCATTCCGCTCCGATTAGGGGTCAGTCGGTCAGCCAGCCCAGAACCTT
Source organism: Rhodobacter sp. (assembly GCA_039808125.1). GTDB lineage: Bacteria > Pseudomonadota > Alphaproteobacteria > Rhodobacterales > Rhodobacteraceae > Pseudogemmobacter. The sequence continues at coordinate 40,764 of JBDHSO010000012.1, forward strand.
GGCCTCGTTCTCGGCAACCCATGTCTTGGCAAAGGTTTCCGGGTCCTGCTTCTCGATGACAAGCGCGTAGGTGAAGGCGGACACCGTATCCGTGTCCAGGCTGAAGTTGCGCAGCAGCGGCACGAGTTCGGGATGCGTCTGCTCGACCGATTGGGCGTAGTGCAGGTTCAGGTGAACGACCTCCCACGCTGTCGGCGCCTCGGAATTGGCAAGCCAGTTCGGGTCTTCGGTCGGCTGGGTCACCTTCCATTTCGCGGCGTCATAGGCAGGCTCTTCCAGCACGACGAGATCATCCCCGTGCTGCGCGAAAACGTAGTGGGGGGCGTAGCAGAACCCCACCCACGGGCTCCCAGCCTTGATTGCATTGTCAAGGCCGGCATAGGCGATGGTCTCGTCGCTCTCATGCAGATCCATGGTCTGGTCATAGCCGTAGGACTTGGACCGAACCCGTTCGGCATTGGTCGATTCCCATCCCGGCACGCCGATGTAAAGCTCGCCCCGACCATTGCCGTCAGTGTCGAACAGTGCGGCAACTTCCGGCTTGGTCAGGTCGAAGATGGATTTGATGCCATTGGCTTCGGCATGGGCCTTGTCGACGCACATTCCCTGGAACGCATCCACGGAATGCTCATTCATCACGACCGTCTTTTTCTCGTTCACATAGGTATCGTGCAGGTTCTGCTGGTTCGGCAGCCAGACCTCGGGATGAATCTGCATCGTGCCCCGATCCATCGCTTCGAAGATGATCGGGTTGTTTCCATTCTGAAGCTCGACATCGAGACCGAAATTCTGCTCGATCACTTCCTTGAGCACATTCGCGGTTGCGCTGATGGACGGCCAGGGGCCCACCCCGATCACGATATCGGCTGCGTTCGCAGCCGGTCCAAATCCAAGGCCCGTCATCAGGACCACAGCACCTGCGATTGTTCTGTTAGTCATGCTATTGAGTCTCCCTGCTTTGCCGTGTTCCATTTTGCTCTGTCGTGAAACGGGACATGATCGATCCCTGGCGCCAGCCAGCCTTGCAAGCAAGCCCCCACATCTCGTCAGCAGTGATGCCGCGCCTTGACGCGCCTACCGTACACCCCGTCACCACAGGCAGCTCTAAGTGATCCGCCTGCGACACCATGCCTCTGCGCTGATATGCCTCGCATGACTGATGTCCCGCAGTATTGCGTCAAGAAAGCTATCTGCAAAACGAAAGATATTGCACAAAATATTCGTAATACATGCATCTTAAAACAGCGCGGCTTTCGGCGCTGTTGGCTGTGAGGGACGGATTGACGCGATGGACCCGCCAGAGATCAGGGCACCTATCGCCCGCCCGTGCCGGCCCCCTTCTGCGGGTCCCCGCGCTCGGCCATGGCCCAGTCGCGGAATATGCGCACCTGGCGGGCCAGCGAAGGCGGTGCGGCAAGAGCCGACAGCAGGTAATAGTCCGAGCCATAGGTGATGGCATGATCCGACAACTGGACGAGACTGCCCGACCGCAGGTCCGGCTGCACCATCGCCAGGGGACAGAGCGCGACCCCCTGCCCCGACAGCGCCGCTGCGCGCAGAAGGTTGAAATCCTCGAATGTCGCGCCGGGGATGGCATCGCCGGCCTCCTCGCCCATGTCCTGCAGCCAGGTCCGCCAGCCCGCGGTTTCGCCGTCGTGCAGGAGACCCAGGTCGAGCAGTTGCGCCGCCGTCCAGGGCCCGGGACCCAGCCGCTGCGCCAGCCCCGGCGCGCAGATCGGGACGCTTTCGCCGCCGAGGAAGAATGCGCTGCCGATGCCGGGAATCCGCGGCGGCTCGGGCGCGAAGACGAAGGCCATGTGGACGACGTCGAAGTCGATGTCATGGCCGTGCATCGCATAGACCACGCGGAATTCGATGCCGGGATGGGCGGCGCGGAACCGGCTGAGCCGGGGGATCAGCCAGCACATCGCGACCGAAGGAATTGCCGCGATCACAAGGGTTTGCGACGCGGGTGCCGCGCGGGCGCGGCGGCAGGCGCTGTCGATCTCGGAAAGCGCGATCGACAGGCTCCGGGCCAGTTCCGCACCTTCGTCCAGAAGCCGCGTGCGGTTGCCCTCGCGCGCAAAGAGCGGCTTGCCCAGCCAGTCCTCGACATGGCGGATCTGGTGGCTGACCGCCGACTGGGTGACGCACAGCGTATCCGCGGCGGCCTTGAACGACCCCAGCCGGGCCGCCGCCTCGAAGGCGCGAAGGGCGTTCAGCGGTGCGGTCATGGCGGCCCCAGCACAAGTTTCTCTCATGCTATGGTGAGATATGGTCTTTTGACAAGAGGCACGTCTGCGGGCCCTTCTGGTCCTCGAAGGGCCGCCCGGCCCGGCGGCTTGCCTGGAGGACAGAATGCAGCGCGAACGGCTTCAGAATTTCGTGGAAAACGGCAGCAAGGCGGTGCCCACCTTCTCGGACGCCGAGATGCAGCGCCGGCTGGATGCCATCCGCGCCCATATGGCGAAGGAGCAGATCGACGCCGCGCTGTTCACCAGCTATCACTGCATCAACTATTACTC
>JBDHSO010000013.1:0-42573 GCA_039808125.1 Rhodobacter sp.
GGCAGACCGAAATTGCAGGGTTCTGAATGAAATCAGACGAAACCTTGCAGCCGACTGCGAGACAAACCGCAACGATCCAACACAAAATCAATGGGATGAAGGTTGCTCAGGCGAAACTAAGTAGTTACACAACACCACAGGAAACAGGAACTGAACAGTTCCCATAAACACACTCTTGCCTGCCTCTCGCCTTAAAGCACCCATTGGTTTTTCTGAATATTTTCTGCGACATTGAGTAACGGCACCGTGCGCAGCAGCCAAATCCGGCCGCAAAATATTAAATCCGTTGAAATTCCCTCCCTCCAACCCGTTGAAATAAAAAGATCTGAAAAACCACCGGTAATAGACTTTCTGAAATCCGTCAGTCGCTTCTGCGAAGCGACTTCCCCGAGGGTATTTCGGTCAAGAGGAAGGACGGTCGCGGTCTTCGCCCCAATGCGCGCCCTGCATTTCGCGCAGGCGGCTGGCGGTGCGTTCGAATTCGAACCTGCCCTCGCCTTCGACATAGAGCCGTTCGGGTTCGTCGGCGGCGGAGCAGATGAGGCGCACCCGGGCCTCGTAGAGCGCGTCGATCAGGGTCACGAAGCGCTTGGCCTCGTTGTAGTTCGAGGCGGACAGCAGGGGGATGTCCTCGAGGATGAGGACGCGGCAGGCTGCGGCGATGGCAAGGTAGTCGCCGGGGCCGAGGGGGCGGGCGCAGAGCTCCCAGAAGCTGGCGCGGCCGACGCCGTTTGAAAACTGCGGCAGTTCGACCATGCGGCCGTTGACCGGCAGCAGCAGCGGCGCGCCGGTGGCGCCGCCGGTCAGATCGGACCAGATCGCCGCGATCCGCCCGCGCGCGGCGCCGGCGGGGTGGAAATAGACCTGCGTCCCGGCCAGGAGATGCTGGCGGTAATCGTTCGGGCTTTGCAACTCGACGACGTTAAGGTGGTTTTCCAGCATCGCGATGAAGGGCAGGAAAAGCTGCCGGTTCAGCCCGTTGTGATACAGGTCCCCCGGCGGCCGGTTCGAGGTGGTGACGATCACCACGCTGCCGGCGAACAGCCGCTCGAAGAGGCGCCCGACCAGCATGGCATCGGTGATGTCGGAGATCTGCATCTCGTCGAAGGCCAGAAGCCTAGCGTCGCGGATCACGGCATCCGCCACCGGGACGATCGGATCCTCGACGCCGCGCTGCCGGGCGGCATGGATCGCATGGTGCATTTCCTGCATGAAGGCGTGGAAATGCACGCGACGCTTGGCCGGGATGTCGACGGCATCGGTGAAGAGATCCATCAGCATCGACTTGCCGCGGCCCACGCCGCCCCAGAGATAGAGCCCCTTCGGCGGCATCACCGGACGGGCGAACAGGCCGGCGAAGAGGCCCATCTTGCGCGCCGGCGTGTCTTCCAGCCAGCGGCGCAAATCCTCGAGCAGCGGCAGCACGGCCTTTTGCGCCGGATCGGGCTGCAGGAGGCCCGCCGTGACCCGGGCTTCGTATATTTCGGTCAGCGTCTTCTGCATGCCTTTGTATACAACGATTGCGAATCCGGCGGAAGCCTATTGGAAGACGGCCGGATCGGGGCCGCAGCGGACCCCTTCGTCCAGGGTGGCGATGGCGGTCATCTCGGCATCGGTCAGGGTGAAGCCGCAAAGCGCCAGATTCTCGGCCTGGCGGGCGGGCCGAACCGAGCGCGGCAGAACCGAACAGCCAAGCTGCACATGCCAGCGCAGGATCACCTGCGCCGGGGTCCTGCCGCTGCGCCGCGCGGCGTCGCGCACGGGCGCGGCATCGAAGCTGGCGCCCTGGCCGAGGGGGGTCCAGCTTTGGGTGACGATTCCCATCCGGTCGTGTAGGGCGCGCAACTCGGCCTGTTGCAACCGGGGGTTCAGCTCGATCTGGTTCAGCGCCGGCACCACGCCTGTTGCATCTACCAGCCGCTCCAGGTGCTCGGGCAGGAAGTTCGATACGCCGATCGACGCGGCCCGGCCGTCGTCGCGGGCGCGGATCAGGGCCCGCCAGGTGTCGATGAAGCGGCCCCGCGCGGGGCAAGGCCAGTGGATCAGGCAGAGATCGACCCGATCCATGGCCAGGCGGGCGAGGCTTTCGTCCAGCGCCGTCAGCGTGCTGTCATAGCCCTGGGCGCTGTTCCAGATCTTCGTCGTGACGAACACCTCGTCCCGCGGCAGGCCGGAGGCGCGCAGGCCCTGGCCCAGCCCTTCCTCGTTGCCATAGATCGCCGCGCCATCCACCAGCCGGTAGCCCATCTGCAATGCGGAGGAGACGGTCGCCGCTGTTCCCATGGCCGGAACCTGCCAGATGCCAAGGCCGATGGCCGGAATGTGGCGGCCATCGTTCAGCCGCAGGCGAAGGGGTTTCGTCATTGTCTCTCCATCCGGGGCGGCAATGCCCCTGCGTGCCCGCAACTAAGCACGGCAGGCATCCTGCCGAAAGGTCCTTCGCGGGCGGCTGGCCGCGTCGTGAGGGTGGGGCGGCCGGTCCGGTGCCCCCCGGGGGGGGTGCCGGATTGGGCCGCGCGGGGGGTCGCATCGGAACCTGTCAGGCGGTCAGCGCCGCGGTCCGGGCATCCAGCACCCGGATCGCATCTACGGGGGCAAGGGCGACCAGCAGACCCCGCTGGCCGGCGTTGATCCAGATCCGCCCGGCATCGCAGGGCGCGGCCTCGATCACCACGGGCGCCGGGCGCTGCATGCCGAAGGGAGAGATCCCGCCGACATGATAGCCGGTCAGCCTTTCGGCCCGTGCCGGAGGCATCATGGCCGCCCCCTTGCCGCCGAAAACTACCGCCACCTTTTTCATCGACAGGCTGGCGCCGGCGGGAATCACGCAGCAGGCCGGCCGGCCGTCCACCTCGACCATCAGCGTCTTCAGCATCAGCGCCGGGTCAAGCCCCAGCGTCCGGGCAGCGGCCAGTCCGATTCTCTCCGCATCGGGATCGTAGTCATAGCGATGAAGCGTGAAGGCCACGCCGGCCGCCGTCAGCGACCGCGTGCCCCTTGTGGCCGCCATCTCAGTCCCAGGTCTTGAAGAACCGGCCTGCGGGCGACAGCGTGAAGATTTCGCAGCCCGTGGCAGTGACGCCGATCGAATGTTCGTACTGCGCTGAAAGCGACTTGTCGCGGGTCACGGCGGTCCAGTCGTCGGGCAGAACCTTGGTGTCCGGCCGGCCAAGATTCACCATCGGCTCGATGGTGAAGAACATGCCTTCCTCCAGAACCGGGCCGCTGCCCGCACGGCCGTAATGCAGCACGTTCGGCGGGGCGTGGAAGACCCGGCCCAGACCGTGGCCGCAGAAATCGCGCACGACAGACATGCGGTTGGCCTCGACATAGGACTGGATCGCATGGCCGATGTCGCCGAAGGTTTCCCCGGGCTTCACCGCGGCGATCCCGCGCATCAGCGCCTCATGCGTCACCTCGATCAGCCGCTCGGCCTTTCGCGGCAGCGCGCCCGCCACATACATCCGGCTGGAATCGCCGTACCAGCCATCGACGATCACCGTCACGTCGATGTTGAGGATATCGCCGTCGGTCAGGATCTTGGTGCCGGGAATGCCGTGGCAGACCACATGATTCACGCTGATGCAGGAGGCGTGGCGATAGCCCTTGTAGCCGATGGTGGCCGAGATCAGGCCCCGCCGGTCGACCTCTTCGCGGATGAAATCGTCGATCTCGGCCGTGGTCGCCCCTGGCCTCACCAGAGGCCCGCAAAGATCGAGGATTTCGGCGACCTGGCGGCCTGCCACGCGCATGCCGGCAAAATCCGCATCCTCATAGATACGGATACCATCGCGGGTCACGCGGGCGCGGGTTTCGTCCATGGCAAAGTCCTTTCCGGCCCTAGATAGGCGGCACGCGCGGAAAAGGCCAGACCCCGGGATCGCAAGGCGGCCTTGTCGGCCCGTCAGCGGGCATGCAGGGTGGAAAACGCCCGCCGCACAGGGCTATATCGGAAGCATCCGCTGGACTGGAGGTCCCATGGCAAACCCTACCGCCGCAATCCTGGTCATCGGCGATGAAATCCTGACTGGGCGCACGCGGGATTCGAACCTGTACTTTCTGGCAGGCAGGCTTGCGGGGGCCGGGATCGACCTGATCGAGGCCCGGATCGTGCCCGACGATCATGCCGCGATCATGGCGGCGGTCCGGGCGCTGTCCGCGGCCTGCGATCATGTGTTCACCAGCGGCGGCATCGGCCCGACCCATGACGACATCACAGCCGATGCGGTGGCCGAGGCGATGGGCACCGGCATCAGCCCGCGCGCCGATGCCCTGGCGATCCTGCAGGCGCATTACGACCGGCAGGGGGTGGATTTCAACGAATCCCGCCGCCGCATGGCCCGCATCCCCGATGGCGCCACGCTGATCGAAAATCCGGTCTCCGCCGCGCCGGGATTCACCATCGGCAATGTCCATGTCATGGCCGGGGTGCCGCAGATCTTCGAGGCGATGGTCGCCTCGGTCCTGCCCGGGCTGACGGGCGGGGCGCCGCTGCTGACCCAGACCCTGCGGGTGATGCGGCCCGAGGCCGATATCGCCGCGCCGTTCGGGGCGCTGGCCGCCGAATATTCCGATCTGTCGATGGGATCCTATCCCTTCGTGCAGAGCGGCGCCTATGGCACCAACCTGGTGATTCGCGGCACCCACCCGGGCCGGGTCAGCGAGGCGATGATGCGACTGACGGGGCTTTTTGGATGACGCCGGCGCTTCTGGCGCAGGTGATGGAGGCGACATGGCCGCCTGCCCGGAGCTGGCGCCTCGGCCCGTTCCGGCTGCGCGACGGCGCCGGCGGCGGCAAGCGCGTTTCTGCTGCGACCGTCGACGGCGCCTGGGACGGGACCGCGCTTGCCGCCGCCGAAGCGGCGATGGAAACCCCGCTCTTTGCCCTGCGGGTGGGGGACGAGGCGCTGGACGAGGCCCTGGCCGCCCGGGGCTACCGCATCGTCGATCCGGTGGTGGCCTATGCCGCGCCGGTGGCGGTGCTGGCCGGGCCGCTGCCGTTTCTGGCCGCCTTCGCGCATTGGCCGCCGCTCGAGGTCGCGCGCGACATCTGGGCCGAAGGCGGGATAGGCGCGGCCCGCGTTGCGGTGATGCAGCGGGTCGGCGGGCCGAAGGCCGCAGTCCTGGCCCGTACCGGCGACCGATCCGCGGGGATCGCCTTCGTTGCCTGCGACGGCGCGGAGGCGATGCTGCATGCGCTGGAGGTTCGCGATACGGCGCGGCGGCAGGGAACCGGCGGGCGGCTTTTGCGTGCGGCGGCGAACTGGGCGGCCGATCAGGGCGCGACGCGGCTGTCGCTGGTGGTGACAGAGCGGAACATTGCCGCCCGCGCGCTCTATGACGCGGCGGGAATGGCAGTTGTGGGTCGCTATCGTTACAGGGAAAAGTGACCCGGGCGACCGGGCGCGCCGGAACATCCGCGCGTGAGGAGCTTTCGAGAAACGTGACCCGGCCCGCCCTCCCGTCGCTGTCCGTGCTTGTGGCCTGTGCCGTTCTGGCACCGGGTCCGGTTGCGGCGCTGGATCTGACGATGCCTTTCCCGATTCTCGGCGCCGTGGCCCGGCCGCCGGAATTCGACAGCTACGCCCTTCCCACCGCGCCATGGGCCGGCGACCATCTGCCGGCGCGGATCGTCGAAGGCATGGTCGACCGCCGCGCCTGGCGGCTGGATGCGCCGGGGAGGAGCCTGCTCGACGTGCTGGCGCCGCTGCGCGATCAGGTGCGCGGCGCGGGATATGCCGTGGTTCTGGATTGCGAGACCCGGGCCTGCGGCGGTTTCGATTTCCGCTTCGCCACCGAGGTGATGCCCGAACCCGGCATGCATGTCGATCTGGGCGGGTTCCGCTTTCTGTCCGCGCAGGACGGGGATGCCGCGATCAGCCTGTTTGTCAGCCGTTCGGGCAGTGCGGTCTTCGTGCAGATGATCTCGGTCGGGGCCGAGGCGATGGCGCCGGTTGCCCCGGTTGCGCCCATGGCCCCGGTTTCCCCCGTGACGCAGGGTGATCCGCCCGATCCCGGTGCCGTTGCGCCGTCGGATCTGGCGGCGCGGCTCGATGCCGGGCTTTCGGTCGCGCTGGACGATCTGGTCTTCGATTCCGGCTCGGCGGCGCTGGCGGGGGGCGAGTTTCCCTCGCTGGCGGCGCTGTCGGGCTGGCTGGCCGCAGAACCGTCGCGCCGGCTGTTCCTGGTCGGTCATACCGACGGATCCGGCGCGCTGGCCGGCAACCTTGCGCTGTCGAAGCGCCGGGCCGAGGCGGTGCGCAACGCGCTGATCGACGGCTATTCGGTCGCGCCGGGGCAGGTCGAGGCCGAAGGTGTCGGCCCCCTGGCGCCGCGCGCCAGCGATCTGAGCGAGGAGGGACGGCTGAAAAACAGAAGGGTCGAGGCCGTGCCGGCCCCGACCCAGTGAAGGCGCACCCCGAAACGAAAGACGGGGTGCCGAGGGAAGTCGGTCGCCCGGCCCCCCGAAGGGAGCAGGCGGAAAGTTCACCAGTTGTCCGGCCCCTTGTCGATGAAGCGGCGGGCAAGGAAGTCGATGAAGGCGCGCACCTTGGGCTGGGTAAAGCGCCCCGGCGGATAGACGGCATAGATGCCCAGCACCTCGACCGGCAGGCCGGCGATCGCCTCCTCCACATGGCCGGTGCGCAGCGCGTCGGCATAAAGGAACGAGGGCAGATAGGCGATGCCGAGGCCCGCGATCGCTGCATTCAGGAGCGACTGGCCATCGTTCACCGTCAGCCAGCCGTTCGACCGGACCTGCCGCTTTTCGCCCGAGGGCGCCGTGACGCGCCAGACATTGCCATTGGCCTGGTTCGAGTAATGCAGCAGCTTGTGCTCGTTCAGATCGTCGATCTTCGACGGGCGGCCGTATTTGCGGAAATAGACCGGCGCGCCGATCATGCGCTTGGTCGTCTCGGTCAGCTTGCGGGCGCGCAGCGAGGAATCTTCCAGCTCTCCCACCCGGATCGCCATGTCGAACCCCTCCGAGATCAGTTCGACATAGCGGTTGTTCAGCACCATGTTGACGGTGATGTCGGGATATTCCAGCAGGAAATCGCCAAGGATGGGCGACAGCAGATTCACGCCGAAATCCGTGGCCACCGAAATGCGCAGCAGGCCCGAGGGCGCGGATTGCATGGACGTGACCAGCGCATCGGCCTCGCCCGCGTCATTCAGCACGCGGCGGGCCCGGTCGTAATAGGCCAGCCCGATTTCCGTGGGCGACACGCGGCGGGTGGTGCGGTTCAGAAGCCGGGCGCCAAGCCGGGCCTCCAGCGCCGAGACATGTTTGGACACCGCCGATTTCGATATGCCCATCTTCTTGGCGGCATCCGTGAAACCGCCCTGATCCACCACGGTGGCGAAGGCTTCCATCTCGGTAAGTCGGTCCATCTTTATCCCCGCGCAATCACCAATCCCGTCATTCCTCTTGTGATGATCCCGGATTCGGGCGGGAAAGGGGCGGATACGCGACCGATCCGGGGAAAGACAGCGCATCGTTGAAGGCAAGGAAACAGGGATTGCGGTGCGAAAGGGCCGGAGCGCGGCCACGGCGGTCACGCCCCCCGATGCGAAGACCGTCGCGGTCAGAGCGTGGCGGCGAGGCGCATCGCCTGGTCGATGGCCCGCTTGGCGTCGAGTTCCGCCGCCACATCGGCCCCGCCGATCCGGTGATGGGCGACGCCCGCCGCTGTCAGCGCATCCGACAGGGCGCGGGCGGGTTCCTGCCCGGCACAGAGAACGACCGTATCGACGGGCAGAACGTGCGGATTTTCATGTGCCGACCCCTGGCTGACGGCCAGGCCATCGGCGCCGATGCGGTTGTAGTTGATGCCGCCCAGCATCTTCACGCCGCGCGCCTGAAGGGTGGCGCGATGGATCCAGCCGGTGGTCTTGCCGAGCTTGCGGCCGGGCTTTTCGGGCTTGCGCTGCAAAAGCCAGATCTCCCGGGCGGCCGTTTCGGGCCGCGCCGCGGTCAGCCCGCCACGGTTGTCCCAGGGCGGCACCACGCCCCATTCCCGCCGCCAGGCGGTGCGGTCGAGGGTCGGGCTTTCGCCCGGCTCGGCCAGAAATTCCGCCACGTCGAAGCCGATGCCGCCGGCGCCCACGACCGCCACGCGAGGCCCGACCGGTGCGCCCTGCAGCACGTCGATATAGCTCAGGACCCGGGCGCCGGGATCGGCGGGGATGCCGGGATCGCGGGGGGTCACGCCGGTCGCGACGATCACCTCGTCGAAACCGTGCAGCTCCTCGACCCCCGCCTCGGTGCCAAGGCGCAGGATCACGCCGCTGCGGGCCAGTTCGTCGCGGAACCAGTCGACAAGGCCGTGAAACTCTTCCTTGCCGGGCACCTGCTTTGCCAGATTCAACTGGCCGCCGACCTCGGCCGCACGATCGAACAGCGTGACCTCTAGGCCGCGGCCGGCGGCGGTTATCGCCGCCGTCATGCCAGCCGGCCCCGCACCGACCACGGCGATCCGCCGCCGCCGGGCGGCGGGCGCGATCACCAGTTCGGTTTCATGGCAGGCGCGCGGATTGACGAGGCAGGAGGTCAGCTTGCCCGAGAAGGTGTGGTCGAGACAGGCCTGGTTGCAGGCGATGCAGGGCGCGATCTGCCCCGCCCGTCCGGCGGCGGCCTTGGCGATGAAGGCCGGGTCGGCCAGCCAGGGCCGGGCCATCGACACCATGTCGGCCATGCCACGGGCAAGAATGTCCTCGGCCACCTCGGGCGTGTTGATCCGGTTCGAGGCGATGACGGGTATCTGCACCTCCGGCCGCAGCCGGGCGGTCAGGTCGGCGAAGGCCGCGCGCGGCACCGAGGTGGCGATGGTGGGCACCCGCGCCTCGTGCCAGCCGATCCCGGTGTTCAGCACGCTGGCCCCGGCCGCCTGAACTGCGCGGGCAAGCGCGACCACCTCGTCCCAGGTCGACCCTTCGGGCACAAGGTCGATCAGCGAGATGCGGTAGACCAGAATCTTCTCCGGCCCCAGGGCGGCGCGGACGCGGGCCACCACCTCGACCGGCAGCCGCATCCGGTTCTCGTAGCTGCCGCCCCAGGCATCGGTGCGGCGGTTGGTATGGGTGACGAGAAACTCGTTCAGGAAATAGCCTTCGGACCCCATTACCTCGACGCCGTCATAGCCGGCCTCGACGGCGCGGGCGGCGGCGGTCACGATGTCGGCGATCTGCCGTTCGATGCCGGCCTCGTCCAGTTCCTTCGGCGCGAAGGGCGAGATCGGCGACTTGATGGCCGAGGGGGCCACGCAGTCGGGGGAATAGGCATAGCGGCCGGCATGCAGGATCTGCATCGCGATCCTTCCGCCGGCGGCATGGACGGCATCGGTCACGCGGCGATGATTGGCGATGTCGGTGGCGGAAAAAAGCCCCGCCGCGCCGGGGAAGACCCCGCCCTCGGGGTTGGGCGCCATGCCGCCGGTCACGATCAGCCCGGCACCGCCCTCGGCCCGGGCGGCATAGAAGGCCGCAACCCGGCCCCAGTCGCCGGTTTCTTCCAGCCCGGTGTGCATCGACCCCATCAGGCTGCGGTTGCGAAGCGTCACGCCTGAAAGGGTGATCGGCGAAAGAAGATGGCGATATTCGGTCATGGCGGTCCTCCGTCGCGCAGATTGCCGTGTGGCGGGCCGCAAGTCATCCGAAACGCGGCGTCATCCGCGCCGCCGGTTGCGTCGCAGGGCGGCGGCGTCCCCTCGGGCACATCGGCGCCGGGGCGTGCGGCCGGGATCAGAGACCGAGAAGGCCGGGCAGATCGGCCATGTGCTCGAAAAGCGGGATACCCAGCGCCGCGAATTCGCGCGCCGGCACGGTGTCGCGGCCATGGGGGGCAAAGCCCAGGCAGGGGATTCCGCCGGCGATGGCCGACCGGCCGCCGGTGGGGCTGTCCTCGATCACCACGCAGCGCGCAGGTTCGGCGCCACAGGCGCGAGCGGCGGCAAGGTAGAGGTCCGGCGCCGGCTTGGGGTGGCCCATGTCAGGCCCCGACAGGACGGCGCGGAACCGGGTCAGAAGGCCATGCTGACCCAGGGTGATCCGCAGCTTCTTCATCGTGCCGTTCGATCCCGCCGCATAGGGAATGCCGGCGGCGTCGAGCCGGTCGAGAACATCCAGAATCCCGGGAATAAGCGGCGTGTCGGCGCTGAAGCGGGCGTTCAACCGGGCATGGATCTGCGCCGTCCAGTCGGCGGGAAGCGACCAGCCGTTGGCCGCGATCTTGGCCTGGATCGCCTCGATCGGCAGGCCCTGATAGTCGGTCTCCAGGCTTGTCATCGTCAGCGGCACCCCGCGCGAGACAAGATCGGCAAGAAGGATGTCCAGCGTCGGCGCTTCGGTATCGGTGACAACGCCGTCGCAATCGAACAGGACGGCCGCGGGCAGGTTCATGCCGGACTCCTCAGCAAGGTGACAAATGTATCGCCATAGCGGCGCTGGTCGGTCCGGGTAAAGCCCTCGGGCGGCAACGGGGCCACGCCCTCTTCCCAGACCACGGTTGCGCCGGGGGCCAGCCAGCCGCCGGCAAGGGCCGAGGCAAGTGCGGCCTCGCCCAGCGCCTGGCGATAGGGCGGGTCGAGAAAGACCAGCGAATAGGGCGCCCCGCGATTGGGGCCAAGGCGGGTGGCATCGCGGCGCCAGACATCGGTGACGCCCATGGCCTGCATCTTCTCTATATTGCTGCGCAGAAGCGCGCGGGCCCGGGTGCCGTCATCGACGAAGGCCACCCGGGCGGCGCCGCGCGACAGCGCCTCCAGCCCAAGGGCGCCGGTGCCGGCGAACAGGTCGAGCACGCGCGCACCTGGCACCGGATCGTCATGCGCGCCGTTGGTCAGCAGGTTGAAGATCGCCTCGCGCACCCGGTCCGAGGTGGGGCGCAGATGGGCAGCGGCGTCGCCCTCGCCCACATCGGCCAGAACCAGGCCGCGGCGGGCGCCGCCGACGATCCTCATGCCATCAGTGCCTTCAGGTCCGGCGCCGTGGCGACAAGTGCGGGATCAGGCGATTTTCCGCCCTCGATCAGCCGCTTGCCGACCATATAGGCGCGCGCATCGCCCATGGAATCGACGGCAACCAGTTCAGCGCCACGATAATACCAGAACGACGGCGGCGGGCCGGGCCGGGTGACAACGCGGTCGTAGCCCGTATTCAGCCCGGCGATCTGCAACTTCAGATCGTATTGATCCGACCAGAACCACGGTTTTGCGACATAGGGCTTTTCGGCGCCCAGCATGTTTGCCGCCACGGCCTCGGCCTGGTCGATGGCATTGCCCACCGATTCAAGACGGATGCGCCCGCCGCGCCAGGGGAAGGAGGCGCAGTCGCCCGCGGCCCAGATGTTCCGATCCGAGGTGCGGCCCATTTCGTCCGTGGCGATGCCGTTGATGATGTCCAGCCCCGCCGCCTCGGCCAGATCCGTCCCGGGGACGATGCCGATGCCGCTGATCACGAAATCGGCCGGGAGTTCGCGCCCGTCGGCCAGCAGCACGCCGCGCACGCGGTCCGATCCGACAAGCCGGTCGAGCCGGGTATCCTCAAGGATCGCGACACCGCGCGACTGGTGCAGGGTGGCGATGTGCAGCGAGGTTTCCGGTGCAGCCACCCGCTGAAGGATTCGCGGCGCAGCCTCGACCAGAGTGACCTCTACGCCGAACTTGGTGGCGACGGCGGCGGCTTCCAGCCCGATATAGCCGCCGCCGATCACCACGGCGCGGGCGCCGGGCCTGAATTCGGCCCGCATCGCATCGACATCGGCCAGCGTGCGGACGGTATAGACCCCCGGCATCTCGCCGCCGATCCCGGCGGGAAGGCGGCGGGCGGCGGAGCCGGTGGTCAGCGCCAACTGGTCGTAGGGAATGGCCTCGCCCGCCACGGTGACGGTTCTGTCGGCGCGGTCGATGGCCGTGACCGGATGACCCAGCCGCAGGTCGATGGCGCTTTCCGTCCAGAAATCGGGTGCGCGCAGCCAGAGACGCTCCTCCGGCATCTCGCCCAGCAGATAGGCCTTGGAGAGGGGCGGGCGCTGATAGGGCGGGGCGGGTTCGGCGCCGATCAGGGTCAGATGCCCGACATGGCCCAATCCGCGAAGCTTTGCCGCAAGGGCGGCCCCGGCCTGTCCGGCACCGACGATCACGATCCGCATCGCTTCCTCCTCTGGCAAGTTTGCCGCAGAAGCCTATAACTCCGTGGCTGACAGGTGCAACGCGCAAGGAGATCGAGAATGGCGGAAATCGCGGCAGGGGCAAGGCTGCCCGAAGCGAAGTTGCTGAAGGCCGGGCCGAACGGGCCGGAGACGGTGGATCTGGCGGCGGTGCTGGCCGGCCGCAAGGTGGTGATCTTCGGGTTGCCGGGCGCCTATACCGGCACATGCAGCACGGCGCATGTGCCAAGCTTCATCCGCACCGCCGGCGCCTTCGCCGAAAAGGGCGTGGATGAAATCATCTGTGTTTCGGTCAACGATCCCTTCGTGATGAAGGCCTGGGGCGAGGCGACGGGAGCGACTGCCGCCGGGATCACCTTTCTTGCCGATGCCGACGGGTCCTTTACACGGGCCGTCGGACTTGCCTTCGATGCCCCCGCGGTCGGGCTTTACGGCCGCTCGAAGCGCTATGCGCTTCTGGCCGAGGACGGCATGGTCAAGGTGCTGAATCTTGAGCCCAATGCCGGCGTCTGCGACATCTCGGCGGGCGAGGGACTGCTGGCGGTGATCTGACGCGGCTGCGGCGCGCAGCGGATCCTGCCCGTCCTGTCCCGGGGCTCTTTCGCGCCACGCCGGGGCAGGACGGGATGGCCCGGATATGCGGCGCCCGGCCATGCGCGGGCCGAGGCGCGATCAGGCGATCTTCGGCCCGCGCAACTCGCACAGGCAACTGACTGGCTCGCCATGGTCGCGCTGGATTTCGGCCCCCGGCGCGAAACCGTCGAGCCTTACGGCAAGGTCGAGGTCGAGGCGCGTCAGGCCGCCGGCGGAATGGGTGGTCAGGGTGACATCGACCACGTTGTAGCGGTTGGTCCAGTCCGGGTGGTGGTTCGCCCGCTCTGCCGCCAGCGCCGCGCGGGCCATGAAGCCCCAGGCCTCCGAGAAATTGCGGAACTTCCAGATCTTGCGGATCGCATCCTTGCCCTGCACGGCCTGCCAACCGGAATCAGCCAGGGCAGGCAGGCCCTGGTTGCGTTCGGCGGTGGAGAGAAGATCGGCCATGACCTATCCCCGTGACGGCATCAGGGCATCGTCTTTCGCCGCCGCGGCAAGCAGGGCCGGGCGGTTCTTCAGCCGGTCCCAATAGGCGACAAACGCATCATGGGCGGGCAGCGTGCCGAAGCGCAGGCCCCAGCCGACCTGCGCACCGACACAGACGTCGGCGGCGGTGAAGCGGTTGTCGGCGATGTAATCGTGTTCGGCCAGATAGCCCGCGAGTGTCCGCACCACGCGGTCAAGGCTGCCGTAGCCGAGCCGCCCCTCGTCCTGCAGCGACGGCGCCTTCCAGCCGAAAGAGGCATTGACGGTCGCCGCCTCCAGCGGGCCGGCGGCAAAGAACAGCCAGCGATAGAAGGCGGCGCTGTCCTCGGCCATCAGGCCACGGTCGGGGAAGGTCTGGGCAAGATAGGTGCAGATCGCGGCGACCTCGGTCACGACATGATCGGCATGGACCAGGGTCGGCACCTTGCCCATCGGGTTCAATGACAGATAGCCGGGCGCGTTCATCTCGGCGCCATAGGTCATGATCACCGTTTCATAGGGCTCGCCCAGTTCTTCCAGCATCCAGCGGGCGGTGCGGCCGCGGCTCATCGGATTGGTGTAAAGTGTCAGCATGCCGGTCGCGCCTCCTGGCTGTGTCGAAGCAGTGTCGCACGGCTTGCCTCGCGGTTTCAAGAAATCGCTCGCCCGGCGGCGCGGGAATGGATGGGTGCCGGCGCCCGGCGGGCGGGCTCCCGCCGGTCAGGGCGTACCGTTGGGGTGGCGAAACGGGCCATGGGCGGCAAGGATTTCGATTTCCTCGTCGACGGCGTGGGTTTCGCGTTCAAGGTAATCGGCCACGGCGGCGCGGAAACCCGGGTCGGCGATCCAGTGCAGGGAATGGGTCTCGCCTGGCAGATAACCCCGGGCAAGCTTGTGTTCGCCCTGCGCCCCCGCCTCGACCCGGGGCAGGCGCTGCGCGATCGCCCAGTCGATGGCCTGATAATAGCACAGTTCGAAATGCAGGAACGGGTATTCGCCAAGGCTGCCCCAGTAGCGGCCATAGAGCGTGTGGCGCCCGATGAAGTTCAGCGCGCCGGCCACCGGGCGGTGGCCGTCGAAGGCCAGAACCAGAAGGATGTCGTCACGCATCGTGGCGTGAAAGGCATCGAAGGTGGTGCGTGTCAGATAGGGACGGCCCCATTTGCGGCTGCCGGTGTCCTGATAGAATGTCCAGAAGGCCGCCCAGTGTTCCGGCAGGATGTCCGCGCCGGTCAGGGCGCGGATGGTCAGGCCATGGGCATGTGCGCCCTCGCGTTCCCTGCGGATCATCTTCCGCTTGCGGCTGGAGAGATCGGCAAGAAAATCGCCGAAATCGGCATAGCCCCGGTTTTCCCAGTGGAATTGCTGGCTGACGCGCGGAAGCAGATCCGCATGGCCGGCAAGATCGGCGACTTCATCGGCGGTGCAGAAGGTGACATGCAGCGAGGAGAGCGCATTGCCCTCGGCCAGCCGGATCGCGGCTTCGGCAAGGGGTTTGCGGTACCGCGCGGGGCCGAGAAAGCGCCGGCCGGTCGCCGGGGTGAAGGGAACGGCGACCTGAAGCTTCGGATAATAGCGCCCGCCGGCGCGTTCATAGGCCTCGGCCCAGCCATGGTCGAAGATGTATTCGCCCTGGGAGTGGCTTTTCAGGTAGAGCGGCAGGGCCGCGACCGGCCGGTCCGCTTGCCGGAGAATCAGCGGTTTGGGCAGCCAGCCCGTTCCTTTGCCGACCGCGCGGGAGGTTTCGAGCGCCGACAGGAAGCGGTGGGTGGTGAAGGGATCGACGGGCCGGCCGGTCGCCTGTTCCGGCGCGGCGAGCGCGTCCCACTCGGCGGCGGGAATCGCGGCGATGCTGTCGAGAAGAACGAGGTCGGGCATCTCGGGCAGGAGTCTCCGGCCGCCCCGGGGGGCTTTGCGCCCCCCCGGCCCCCCCGCAGGATATTTCCGCAGAGAAGAAGGTGGGGGCAGGTTTCGGGGCTGGCCCGGGAGGGCTGGAAGTTGCCGGGCGGGGTCAGGCGGGGAGTGGCGCGAGGTAATCCTCGAAGGTGATGTTCTGCGCCACCTGCCGGGCTGCCGCCTCGGCTTCGGGCGAGCGGACCGTCCAGCACAGGATCGCGGCCCCGTGCGCCTTCAGTTCCGCCACCCGCGGGCGGGCGAGATCCGCCGCCTCGTGGCTGATGAAGCTGCAAAGCAGGGAATCGTAATCCGGGATCGCCCGCAGCCGGGCACAATCGGCCGGTGGCAGCGGCGCCCAGTCCCGCCGATCATAGGCGGCGGTCGTGAGGCCGCGCGGCAGGCGGGGGGCCAGGCGCGCCAGATGGCCGATGGCATGCGGGTTGAACGACATCACTGCCACCTCGCCCCGGTAGCCGGACAGGAGGCGCGCGGTCTCGGCCTCGAGCCGGCCGTCGGTTTCCGTCATGCGCAGCGACTGGTCCTTGATCTCGACCAGAAGGGGCGCGCGGCCGCCGACCAGATCGAGGACCTCTGCGAGGCTCGGGATGGTATCCGTGCCGCCGGCCAGGCGGATGCGCGAGAGGTCATCGGCGCTGCGGGCCTGCAGGGGGCCGGATTCCGCCGTCAGCCGGTCGAGGGTTTCGTCGTGAAAGACCATGGCCCGGCCGTCAGCCGAGAGCTGCACGTCGATCTCGATCGCATAGCCGGCCGCGATCGCCGCGCGGATCGCGGCGGGAGAGTTCTCGACCCGGCCCTGCGCCCGGTCGTGGAGCGCGCGATGGGCGAGGGGCAGCCGCAGCAGGCCGGGGGGCAGGGCGACCCGGGCCATCAGGCGATCTCGAACAGGCCTTCGATCTCTACCGCGACGCCGAGCGGCAGCGAGGCGGCCGAGACGGCCGAGCGGGCGTGGCGGCCGGCATCGCCCAGGACGGCGACAAGGAAATCCGAGGCGCCGTTGATCACCTTGGGCTGGTCGGTGAAATCGGCGGTGGAGTTCACGAAGCCCGTCAGCTTGACCACGCGGACGAGGCGGGACAGGTCGCCGTCGCAGGCACGCTTCACCTGGGCCAGCAGCGACAGGGCGCAGCGGCGGGCGGCCTCGGCCCCCTGTTCGACGGCGAGGTCGGCGCCGAGCTTGCCGCGGATCAGCCCGCTTTCGTTCTGGCTGATCTGGCCCGAGACATGCACCAGGTGTCCGACCACGACGAAGGGCACGTAATTGGCCGCGGGCGCGGGCGCATCGGGCAGGGTGACGCCGAGTTCGGCGAGGCGGGCTTTGATCGACATGGGGGCCTCCTTCACTGTCGGCACGAAGGTAGCGGGCGCGCGTGCCGGCGCCAAGGCGCTAACGCAGCGATTTTCTGAAGAAGACGCGGTTGAAGCCGTCTTCGCGCCGGCGGCCGGTCTCGACATAGCCGAGGCGGGGATAGATCGCGAGATTCTCGACCATCTTCTCGTTGGTATAGAGTTCCACCGCCCCGAGGCCGGCCTGCCGGGCCGCCGCCTCGCAATGCGCCATCAGCGCCTTGCCAAGACCGCGGCCGGCGGCCGAGGGCAGGACGGCGACGTTTTCCAGCAGCATCCGCCCGCCCTCGGGGAAAAAGACGATGAAGCCCTGAAGTATGCCTGCGGCATCGGTCGCGGCATGGACGTGGCCGGCTGCGATGTCGGCGGCATAATCGGCCAGCATCGGCGCGGGCTTGCGGCCGATGGCGGCGATATAGCGGGTATA
Source organism: Rhodobacter sp. (assembly GCA_039808125.1). GTDB lineage: Bacteria > Pseudomonadota > Alphaproteobacteria > Rhodobacterales > Rhodobacteraceae > Pseudogemmobacter. The sequence continues at coordinate 16,914 of JBDHSO010000013.1, forward strand.
GGCGGCCCCGGCGCAGGCGCGGATGGCGGGTTCGTCGGCGGCCGTGGCGGGGCGGATCGTCGTCATGGCGGAATCGCTCAGTTGTTGCCCAGGACTTCGTTCAGGATGCGCTCGGCCATATCGTCCGCGGGCACCGGGCCAAGCTTGGTTCCCGCGGGCGGATAGGGCTCTCCCGTCGCGCCACCCTCATAGACCGGCGCGTTCGGATCGTCGTAATAGGGCACGTTGCCCGAGGAGGCCTCGGCCCCGGCGCCGGTATATCTGCTGACGGGGATTTCGGTCTGTAGCGGCGTGACCGGCAGGCCCTTGTTGATGCGCATCATCACCTCATGCCAGATTTCGGCCGGCAGGCCGCCGCCCGTCACCCCGGTCAGGGGGGTGTTGTCGTCATAGCCGAGCCAGACGCCCACCACGTAATCGGCGGTGAAGCCGACGAACCAGGCATCCCGGGCCGAGTTCGTGGTGCCGGTCTTGCCGGCCGCCTGGCGATCGGACAGGCGGGCGCGGGTTCCGGTGCCGGCTTCGATCACCTGCGTCATCATATAGGTCAGCGCACGGGCCGCGGTTTCGCTGATCACCCGTTCGCCGATGCCGCCGCCCTGGCCGAAGAGCGGCTCCGTCTCGCCCTGAAGCTTCAGCGAGACAAGGCCGTAGGGTGTGACCGACGAGCCGCCGTTCAGGATGCCGGCATAGGCGCCGGTCATGTCGATCAGCGTCGATTCGCTCGCCCCCAGCGCCAGGGCCGGCCCGTCGGCGAGGTTGGTCGCCACGCCGAAATCGGTGGCCACCCGCTTCACCAGATCGCGGCCGACCAGTTCCTGAATCTTGACCGCCGGGATGTTGCGGCTTTCGGCCAGCGCCTCGGTCAGGGTGATCATGCCCTTGTACTTGCCGTCGTAGTTCTTCGGGCTGTAGTCGCCCGACCCCGGCACATAGATGGTGTAGGGGCTGTCGTCGACATAATCCATCGGGCTGTAGCCGAGGTCCATCGCCACGGCATAGATGAAGGGCTTGAACGCCGATCCGGTCTGCCGCAGCGCCTGGGTCGCGCGGTTGAAATCCCCGGCCTGCGGCAGGTCGCGCCCGCCGACCATGGCGCGCACGGCGCCGTCCGCGCTCATCACCACCACGGCGGCCTGTGCCTTCGACCCGGCCTTGACCTTGTTCTCGAACACCCATTTCAGCGCATCCTCGACCTGGGCCTGCATCTTCTGGTCGAGCGTGGTTTCGATGATCACGTCCTCGGTCGTGTCGCGGGCAAGGTAGTCGGGCGTCGTCTCCATCACCCAGTCGGCGAAAAAGCCGCCCGATTTCTGCCGCGCCGCCTGCGACAGTTCCGCCGGGTTGGCGCGGGCATCGTCGGCTTCGGCGGGGGTCAGGTAGCCCTGTTCCTCCATCAGGCCGATCACGACATTCGCGCGGTCGCGCGCGCGCTGGATGTTCGCGGTGGGCGCATAGGTCGAGGGCGCCTTCAGCAGGCCGGCCAGCATCGCGGCCTCGGCCGGGGTCACGTTCGCGGCCGACTTGCCGAAATAGCGCTGGGCCGCCGCCTCGAAACCGCGGGCGCCGGCGCCGAGATAGGCGCGGTTGAGATAGATCGTCAGGATCTCGGCCTTGGAATATTTCGCCTCCATCGCCATGGCGAAGGGCACTTCCTTGATCTTGCGCCACATCCCGCCCGAGCGGCAGTCCGATTCATAGGCCGCCTCGGATTTCCACTGCGTCGCATCGTATTCCACCCCGAGGCAGAGAAGTTTTGCCACCTGCTGCGTGATGGTCGAGCCGCCGTTGCCCTCGAAGGCGCCGCGGCCTTCGGACAGGTTGATGCTGATCGCGCTGGCGATGCCGCGCGGGGACACGCCGAAATGGCTGTAGAACCGCTTGTCCTCGGTCGCGACGATGGCATGCAGCAGATCGGGCGAGACGGTCTCGGCCGTGATCTGGCCGCCGAAGGTTTCGCCGCGCCAGGCAAAGACCTTGGCGTTGCGGTCCAGCAGCGTGACCGAGCCGCGGGCGCGGCCGTCGAGCAGCGCGTTCACATCGGGCAGTTGCTGATAGAGGTAGAAGACGATGCCGCCGTAGATCAGTGCGGCAACGACCGTGACGCGCCAGAGAATGGCCCAGATCATCCGCCAGAGAAACAGGATGCTGCCCAGAATCAGCCCGTGCTGCCGGCGCGGACGGGCCTTGCGCGGGGCGCGGGTCTTCGGTGCCCCGGGCTTGCGCGGCCCCTGGCCGCCCCCCGAAGAATACCGCCTGTCCGCCACGAGGGGGCGCTTGCCCCTGTTGCCACCTGCCATTGCCCGATTGCCCGCATGTTCTGGTTTGGCCGCGAAGATAGCCTGCTTTTGCTGCGATGCGAAGATCGCAACCGGGCGATTCGGATGCCTCATCCGCCCAATATTTCGGCATTCCGGCGGGTTGATGCCTAAAAACCGCCCCGACGCCCGGCCCCGCCCTGTCCATCCCGGCGGTTTTCTTGTGCTGCGACTGCGAAGGCCGCCTTCTTCCGGCAAGGACCCGCTCCCCGGGTTCCTGGCAGAAGAAGGGGAAGACAGTGAAACTCATCATTGCAGCACTCAAGCCGTACAAGCTTGACGAAGTCCGTGAGGCGCTGACCACGATCGGCGTGCGCGGCATGATGGTGACAGAGATCAAGGGCTTCGGCAGCCAGTCCGGCCACACCGAGATCTATCGCGGTGCGGAATATGCCGTGAATTTTGTGCCGAAGGTCCGGCTTGAGATCGTCGTGCCGGACGAGCTGGCCGAACAGGTCGTCGACACCATCCGCACAACCGCCCGGACCGACAAGATCGGCGACGGCAAGATTTTCGTCCTCGACGTGCAGCAGGCGGTGCGGGTGCGCACCGGCGAGACCGGCGACGACGCTCTGTGACATTCGGGCAAGGGAAACACATGATGCATGATCTGAAGAAACCCGCCGCGCTTGGTGCCGTCGCCACGGTTCTGGTGGCCCTGTCCGCGCTGCCGGCGCTGGCGCAGGAGGCGGTGGCTGAAACCGTGGTCGCGGCCGAGGTTGTCCCGGTGATGGACAAGGGCGACGTGGCCTGGATGATGACCTCGACCGTCCTTGTCCTGTTCATGATACTGCCCGGCCTCGCGCTGTTTTACGGCGGCCTGGTGCGGTCGAAGAACATGCTGTCGATCCTGATGCAGACGACGATGATCGCCTGCCTGATGATGATCGTCTGGATGATCTACGGCTATTCCATCACCTTCGGCGGCAGCACCTCGCCGGTCTGGGGCGGCACGGCCAAGCTGTTCCTGGCCGGGGTCACGCCGGACAGCATGGCCGCCACCTTCTCGGCCAGCTATGTGATCCCGGAATATCTGTTCATCGCCTTCCAGATGACCTTTGCCGCCATCACCCCGGCGCTGATCGTCGGCGCCTTTGCCGAGCGTATCCGGTTCCGGTCGGCGCTGATCTTCGCCGTGCTCTGGGCCACCTTCTCGTATTTTCCGGTGGCGCATATGGTCTGGGACGTGTCGGGCTATATCTTCAACCTCGGCGCCATCGACTTTGCCGGCGGGACCGTGGTGCACATCAACGCCGGTGTCGCGGCGCTTGCGGCCGCGATCATGGTCGGCAAGCGCGTGGGCTATGGCAAGGAGAACATGGCGCCGCATTCCATGGTGATGACCATGATCGGCGCGGCGATGCTCTGGGTCGGCTGGTTCGGCTTCAACGTCGGCTCGAACCTCGAGGCGAACGGCGGTGCGACGCTGGCGATGATCAACACCTTCCTCGCCACGGCGGCGGCGGCGGTGGCCTGGTCGGCGATCGAGGGCGTGCTGCGCGGCAAGGCCTCGATGCTGGGCGGCGCCTCGGGCATGGTGGCGGGGCTTGTCGCCATCACCCCGGCCTGCGGCACGGTGGGGCCGGTGGGGGCGATCCTGCTTGGCATCATCGCGGCGGCGGCCTGCTACTTCTTCGTGACCACGGTCAAGCAGCGGCTGGGCTATGACGACAGCCTCGACGTCTTTGGCGTGCATGGCGTGGGCGGCATCGTCGGCGCTGTCGGCACCGGCATCTTCTCGGCCGCGGTGCTGGGGGGGGTGAAGGGCGACGACTATTCGATCGCCGCGCAGACCTGGATCCAGATCCAGTCGGTCGTGATCACCATCGTCTGGTCAGGTGTCGTCTCGGTGATCCTGCTGAAGCTGATCGACATGACGATCGGGCTGCGGGTCTCGACCGATCAGGAGCGGGAAGGCCTTGACACCACCTCGCATGGCGAAAGCGCCTATCACTACTGACAGGGGCGCGGGCGGGGTTGCGAGGCCCCGCCCGCCCGCCCGGCCGCGCCGCGGGGCATCGCCTTTCCGGCCCGGACCGCCCGAGATGGCAGGGCCCGCAGGTTCGTCCCGCGGGCCCCGGTCATTCGCTGCGGCCGATGCCGGCCCGCCCGGGCCGGCATCGGCCGCAGGCGCGATGTCACATCTTCTGCATGTCGGCGATCAGCGCATCGAGATTGCCCTTGCGCTTGTCCAGCATGGCGCCGATCTCGGTCCGCTCGCTGGCCAGCATGTTCACGCCTTCGATGATGATGTTGAAGAACAGACTCTTGCCGCTCTTGTCCGAAACCTGCCAGCGCACCTCGAACGGGCTTTCGCCCCGCAGATAGGCGGTCGAGATCACCTCGAAATTGCCCTTGATCGGGCGGGCGTCCGTGACCTCGATCTTGCCGCCGATGAATTCGCGGAAGCGACGGCCGTATTTGCGGCTGATATAGCCGGTGAAGGTCTTGGTGAAAGCCTTCATCTGCGCCGGGGTGGCGCTGCGCGCCGCCGGCCCCAGCGCCGCGCGGGCGATGGTCGGCACATCGGCATAGGTGACGAACATCCGTTCGAACTTCGGATACATCTGCTGTTCCGACAGGCCGGAATTGATGATCGCGTTCACCTCGGCCACGACCTTGTCGATCAGCGCCCGCGCCTGATCTACGTTCAGCGCGAAGACCGGGGAGGCACCGAAGGCCGCTGCTGCGGCGAGGCCCGCGCCGACAAAGGCGCGGCGGGAAAGACCGGTGGAGGGTTTATTGCGCATAGGGATCCTCGTAGGGGTCGAAATAACCGGCATCGCTGGCCGCATCGCCTGCAGCGCCCCCCGCATTCTGTCCCAGCTCGTAACGCCGGTTCTGCAGATAAAGGAGGCGCAGCTGGGCATAGCTGTCCGCCGAGTCATATAGGATCGAATCGACCGTATCGGAATGATTGTGGCGCTGATCCAGCTTTTCCAGCACCTTCAGCGCCGTGACCGCATTGGAATCGTTGCCCTCCAGGACGCCGGTCAGCGGGTCGAAGGCGATGTCCACCACCTCGCCCACCGCATCGCGCAGCGTGGACGGGCCAAGAATGGGCAACTCGACATAGGGCCCCTCGCCGACGCCCCAGACCGCCAGCGTCTCGCCGAAATCGGTGCTGAGCTTGGGCATGCCGGCTGCGGTGCCGAAATCGAACAGGCCGCCCAGACCCAGTGTCAGGTTGGCGCCGAATCGCAGCGTGTTGGTTGCCGCATCGCCGATCTTGCCCTGAAGCAGCTGGTTGGCCACATCGCCCGGAATTTCCAGCGTTGCGGCCACGTTGGAAAGGCCCGTCCGCAGCGGCTTCGGCACGACGGTGCCATAGACGGTCGCCGCAGGCTTCACCACCACCTGGTCAAGCCCCTTGTTCACGCCATGCACGGCGCGGTTCACCGGCTCGGCCGGGTCGTTGATTCCGTCCGCATTCGGCGCGGCGGCGCATCCTGCCAGCAGGACCGAAACCGCCGCAAGCTGCAGCGCCCGCAGGGAAAGACGCGAAATATCCAGTGTCATCGGTCCAAAATTGTGTACAAGCCAGTTGATATTGCCAGACGGGCGATCCAAGCCTTAAGGTGCGGCCCGGGGCAAGACAACCAGCATTCCGCGCCGCGTGCAGTCACCGGCAAGGATCGGCCAAGGAACAGGCGGACGTGCAACAGACCCGGGCACCCAACGGCAGGGCCGAACTCCGATCGGTGGGGGCGCTGTCGCGCGGGCCGCTGATCGCGGCATTTCTTTTTTCGGTCGTGGTCAACCTGTTGATGCTGACCTCACCGCTATACATGCTGCAGGTCTACGACCGCGTGCTGGTCTCGCGCTCGGAACCGACGCTGCTGGCGCTTTCGGTTCTGGCGACGGCGATGTTCGTCTTCATGGGCATCCTCGACTTCCTGCGCGGCCGGGTGCTGGCCCGGATCGGGGTGCGGATGCAGGCGACGCTGGATTCCCGCGTGCTTTCGGCTGCCTTCCGCAAGCTGACCGCCTTTCCCGGCGACCCGACCGCGCTGGCCGCGCAGCAGGATCTGGATGCGATCTCGCGGCTGTGGTCCTCGCCGATGCTGACGGCGATCCTCGACCTGCCCTGGGTGCCGATCTTTGCCGCGGCGCTGTTCATCTTCGACCCGCTTCTGGGCTGGTTCGCCATGGGCGGCGCGGTTGTTCTGGTGCTGATCACCATCCTGAACCAGCGCAGCACGGCGGCGCTGACCAATGAGGCGACCGTCACCGCGCTGATGGCCGACCGCCGGGCCGAGAACCTGAAATCGGAATCCGAGCTTGTCCGTTCGATGGGGATGACGGGCCATGCCTTCATGCGCTGGCAGGAACTGCGCAGCCGCGCGCTGGAGCGGGCGATGTCTGCGGCCGATGTCGGCGGCGCCTATTCGGTGACGACGCGGACGCTGCGGCTGTTCCTGCAATCCGCCATCCTCGGCCTCGGGGCCTGGCTCGTCCTGAAGGGAGAGCTTTCGGCCGGGGCGATGATCGCCGGTTCGATCCTGATGGGCCGCGCATTGCAGCCGATCGAGACGGCAATCGGCCAGTGGCAGGTGCTGACCCGCGCCCGCGCCGGCGCCGAGCGGCTGTCGCGGCTGTTGAGCGAGGTCCCGCCGGAACAGAAGCGCACCGCCCTGCCGCGCCCCGCGGCGCGGATCGAGGTGTCGGGCCTGTCGGTCGTCCCGCCGGGGGAGCGCGCGGCCACCCTGCGCAACATCAACTTCCGGCTGGAGCCGGGGCAGGCCATCGGCGTGATCGGCACCTCGGGATCGGGCAAGTCGACGCTTGCCCGGGCCATGACCGGGGTCTGGTCGCCGGCGGCGGGGACGATCCGCCTCGATGGCGCCACGCTCGATCAGTATGATGCCGATACACTGGGCAGCTATGTCGGCTATCTGCCGCAGCGGGTGTCGCTGTTCGATGGCACGATTGCCGAGAACATCGCCCGGCTGGACATGAACGCCGATCCCGAGCGCGTCGTCGCCGCGGCCAAGAAGGCGGCGGTGCATGAACTGATCCTGAGACTGCCCAAGGGCTATGACACGCCGATGGCGACCATGGGCGGGCAGCTTTCGGGCGGGCAGATCCAGCGCATCGGCCTGGCCCGGGCCTTCTATGGCGATCCGGTGCTTCTGGTGCTGGACGAGCCGAACTCCAACCTCGACAACGATGGCTCGATGGCGCTGAATCAGGCGATCCGGGCCGCCAAGGCCGGCGGCGCGGCGGTGATGATCATGGCGCACCGCCCGGCCGCGATCCAGGAGTGCGACATTCTCATGGTGATGAAGGACGGCATGGTCCAGACGATGGGTCCGCGCGATCAGGTGCTGCGCGAGGCGGTCAGGAATGCCTCTGACGTGACGCGCACCATCACCCCGGGCAATGCCGCCCCCGGAGGCGTGTCATGAGCGCGCGTCCGATCTGGTCCGCCCGGCGGCAGATCACGGCGGGGCTGATCGCGATGGCGGTTCTGATCTTCGGTTTCGGCGGCTGGGCCGCGCTGGTCGAGATCTCCGGCGCCGTCGTCGCGATGGGCCGGATCGAGGTGGAGCAGAACCGTCAGGTCGTGCAGCATCCCGACGGCGGGGTGGTGTCGGAAATCCTTGTCGCCGAGGGACAGAAGGTCGAGGCCGGCGATGTGCTGATCCGGCTGGACGGCTCGCTCCTGCAATCGGAACTTGCGATCGTCGAGGGCCGGCTGACCGAAATCCAGGCGCGCCGCGCCCGGCTTGAGGCCGAGCGGGACGAGACCGGTGCGCCGGTCTTTCCCGAAGATCTGATCGCGCTGGCCGCGAGCAAGCCCGAGGTGGCCGAGCAGGTCGAGGGGCAGAAGCGTCTGTTCGACGCCCGCCGCGAGTCGGCTGCGAAGGAAAAGGAACAGCTGACCCGGCAGATCGACCAGATCCGCTCGCGCATCGACGGGATCGACGCGCAGTCCGAGGCGCTGAACACGCAACTGGAGCTGATCTCGCAGGAGAAGGACACCCAGCAGGGATTGCTGGACAAGGGGCTGGCCCAGCAGGGCACCGTCCTTGCGCTGCAACGCGAGGAGGCGCGGCTGCGCGGCCAGGTTGGCGAACTGATCGGCACGCGCGCCCAGGCCGGCGAGCGCATCACCGAGATCGAGGTGCAGATCACCCGGATCGACGCCCAGTTGCGCGAGGAGGCGACGCAGGAACTGCGCGAGGTCGGCCCGGCAGAACTGGAACTTGTCGAACGCCGGCGCTCGCTGGTCGAGCGGATCAACCGCCTGGACATCCGCGCGCCGGTGTCGGGTCTGGTGCTGGGCCTTACCGTGACGACGCCGCGGGCGGTGCTGAAACCCGCCGATCCCGTGCTGTATGTCGTGCCGCAGGACCGCCCGCTGGTGATTACGGCGCAGGTTCCGACGATCCATGTCGATCAGATTCATCCCGGCCAGCCGGTTGAACTGGTGTTCTCGGCCTTCTCCAGCCGCACGACCCCGCATCTGACCGGCAAGGTCACGGTGGTTTCGGCCGACGCGCTGACCGATCAGACGACGCGGGCCACCTATTACCGGGTGGAGATCGTGCTGGACGAGAACGAGATCAAGAAGCTGGGCGACAAGGTGCTGGTGCCCGGCATGCCGGTCGAGGCCTTCATCCAGACCGAACCCCGGACCCCGATGGCCTATCTGGTGAAGCCCTTCACCGACTACTTTTCGCACGCGCTGCGCGAAAGCTGACCGCTTTCGCGCAGGGGGGCCGGGCCGATCAGAGGACGGCGGCGATCGCCCGGGCCAGGACCGGCACGGTATCCGCGTTCAGCCCGGCAATGTTGATCCGGCTGTCGCCCACCATGTAGATCGCATGGTCGTCGCGCAGGCGGTTCACCTGCGCCTCGCTCAGCCCCAGCCGGCTGAACATGCCGCGGTGGTTCGCGACGAAATCGAAACGGTCGGAATTGGTGTGCGCGCGCAACTCCTGCGCCAGTTGCTCGCGCAGGGCCAGCATGTTCAACCGGGTCTCCTCAAGCTCTGCCTTCCATTCCGCGGTCCGTGCCGGATCCTCCAGGATCATCGTCACCAGCCGGGCGCCGTGATCGGGCGGAAAGCTGTAGTTCTGCCGGTTCAGATAGTTGAGGTTGCCCTGCACCACGGCCCTTCGCTCGGGCGAGGTCAGGGCGATCAGGATGCCTGTCCGTTCGCGATAGACACCGAAATTCTTCGAGCAGGACGCGGCGATCAGCACTTCGGGAAACGCAGCCGCGATCCTGCGGGTGGCCGCGGCGTCAGCCTCCAGCCCGTCGCCAAAGCCCTGATAGGCCAGATCGACCATCGGCACGGCCCCCCGTGCCTGGAGGACGTCGATCACCCGATCCCACTGGTCGGCGGTCAGGTTCGCGCCGGTCGGATTGTGGCAGCATCCATGCAGCAGCACCACGTCGCCGGCCGCGACGCCGCCGAGATCCTCGACCATCCCGGCGAAATCGACGCCGGAGGTTGCCACATCGAAATAGCGGTATTCGGCCGCCGGCATGCCAAGGTATTTCACGATGGAAGGATGGTTCGGCCAGGTCGGATTCGACATCCAGACCCTGGCCGCCGGAGAGGCCATGCGAATCAGTTCCAGCGCCTGCCGGATCGCGCCGGTTCCGCCGGGGGTGGCGACGCTGGCCGCGCGGTCGGCGTAGCCTGGGCCGAGGATCAGCGCCGTCATCGCGGCATTATAGGCCGGCTCTCCCGCCAGCGTGGTATAGGTCTTGGTCGTCTCGGTCTCCCACAGCGTCTTTTCCGCGGCCTTCACCGCGCGCATGATGGGCGTCAGGCCGGTCGGATCCTTGTAGACCCCGACACCGAGATCGATCTTGCCGTCGCGCCGGTCGTCGCGAAACAGCGTGATCAGTTGCAGGATCTTGTCCTGCGGCTGCGGGTTCAGCGCCTCAAGCATCGTCGCGTCCTCTTGCCGGGCCGGTCTCTACCGGCAGATCGTCATACATGCCCCATTCGGCCCAGCTGCCATCGTAGAGCGACCAGTCGCGATGGCCCAGCCGTTCCAGCGCCAGCGCCAGCACCGCGGCCGTCACGCCAGAGCCGCAGGAGGTGATCACCGGGCGCGACAGGTCGATTCCGGCGGCCTCGAACACCGCCTTCAGTGCCGCGGGATCCTTCATCGTGCCATCGGGATTGGTCACATCCGTGATCGGGATGTTGTGGGCGCCGGGGATATGGCCCGCGCGCAGGCCCGGCCGCGGCTCGGGCGTGTCGCCGGCAAAGCGCGGGGCAGGGCGGGCATCGGCCACCTGCGCATGGCCAAGCTTTGCCGCCTGCGCGACCTGCGTCACGTCGCGCACCAGTCCGGCCTGGCGCGATACCGTCATGTGGCGGTCGCGCACGACGGGGGGAAGATCCTCGATCTCGCGCCCCTCCGCCCGCCATTTCGGCAGGCCGCCGTCCAGAACGGCGACATCGGTCTTGCCCATCAGGCGAAAGGTCCACCAGACGCGTGGGGCGGAAAACAGCCCGGATCCGTCATAGATCACCACCTGATGCCCGTCGCCGACCCCCATCGCGCGCAGCCGGCTGACGAATTTCTCGATCGGTGGCGCCATATGCGGCAGCGCCGAGCGCTGGTCCGAGATCTCGTCGATGTCGAAGAAGCGCGCACCGGGAATATGGGCCGCATCGTATTCCGCCCGGGCATCGCGGCCGGTCGAAGGCAGATACCAGGAGGCGTCGAGCAGACGCAGGTCGGGATCCTTCAGATGGCGGGCAAGCCAGTCGGTGGAGACGAGCGTCCGGGGGTCGTCGGCGGGGGAAGGCGTCAGGGGCATGGCGGCCTCAGGCAGACAGGGTTTCCCGACCTATAGCCCGCTTGCCCGCGGGTGCAAGGGCCAGCGCGCCCGGCGCCATGCCCGAAGCCCGCGGCCGGCCGCCGCCGGCCCCGCCCGGGACTGTGGCCCGGGCGGGCCGCCTGCTTATTTCACCAGCGCTTTTTTCAGCGCGCCGACGATGGCGACCAGCGCGCCGCCGCCGACACCGCCGCCCAGAATGCTCTGGATGATCGCACCGATATCCAGGTTCGCCGCCGCGGCCGCCGCATCGCCCGCGCCGCCGGCGCCCAGCATCGACAGCAACTGGCCGCCGCCCACGCCGCCGATAAGGCCGACGATCGTATTCAGGATCGGCCCCAGGGTCAGGTTCTTCAGCCCGGCGCCCGCCGCATTTCCGCCGAGCGCACCGGCGATAAGTTGAATGATCAGTTCCATGGTCCATCCCTTTCGCGACCCTGTTGCAGGGTCCTTGCCGGGGCAGCGTGCCGCCAAGGTGCGGCCCTGTCACGGGGAATGTGGCGCCGGCCTTCCCATGGGCGGGCTCAGACGCCCTGTTTCAGCAGCCGGGCCTTCTGCCGGTCCCAGTCGCGTTTCGCGCTGGTTTCGCGCTTGTCGGCCAGTTTCTTGCCCTTGGCGATGCCGAGCTTGACCTTCACGATGCCGCGGTCGTTGAAATACATCTTCAGCGGCACGATGGTCATGCCCTCGCGCGCGGTTGCATTCCACAGCCGCGAAAGCTCGCGTTTGGAAACCAGAAGCTTGCGGAGACGGCGCTCGTCATGACCCCAGGTCTTGGCCTCGCGATAGGGGGCGATGTAGCCGTTGATCAGCCACAGCTCGCCCTTTTCGACGCTGGCATAGCTGTCGGCGATGTTGGTGCCGCCCTGGCGGAGGGATTTCACCTCGGAGCCTTGCAGCACGATGCCGGCTTCAAGGTCGGATTCGATGTGGTAATCGAACCGCGCCCGCCGGTTTTCGGCGATCAGTTTGGAATTGGGGTCGGATTTTTCGGCCATGGTCGAGGAGAGATAGGCGCGGCGGGGGCCGGAGTCCAGTCCGGACCGGCGCGCCTGCGATCCCGGGTGCCGATCCGCGCGCGCCCCCGGCGCCGCGGGGGTTGCCGGTCGGGGTGCGGCACTGTCGACCAATCCGGGACAATGATTGCGCAATACCGGGAATCTTTGCGGAATTGCGGCCGATGTAGGGGCCGGCCCCACCACCGCCCGCCCCATCGCCTAGCGTCGTGTCAGCCCATACAGTCCCGCGACCACGATCAGCGCAGATCCCGCCAGCGTGGCGAGATCCGGCCGCTCTCCCAGCAATGCGACCGAAAGCAGGATGGCGAACAGCAGCCTTGTATAGCGGAAAGGGGTCACGGCCGCGACCTGCCCGATGCGCATGGCGCCGGTCAGCGCGTGATAGGCCAGCGTCCCCGACAAGGTGCAGCCCAGGACCAGCGCCGTCTCGCGCATATCCAGCAAGCGGGCACCCCCGGTCCAGCCCAGCATCACCGCCCCGGCCAGTGCCAGCATCAGAAAGCCCAGCGTGCCAAGCTGGCGGTTCGACAGGCCCCTCGGCGCCGCCCGGGTGGCAAGATCGCGCCCGGCAAAGCCCAGCATTCCGGCGACGGCCAGCAACAACAGCGGCGAAAACCCCTCCATCCCGGGCCGCAGGATCAGCAACACGCCGGCGAACGCCACCAGAACCGCCAGCCAGCGTTGCAGCGACACCCGTTCGCCGAAGACCAATGCGGCGCCGGCGATCACCACCAGCGGCGTCGCTTGCAGGATGGCGGAGGTGGCGGAAAGCGTCGTCAGCGCAATGGCAAGGGCATAGAACAGCCGCCCCGAAACCTCGAAGGCAGAGCGGATCAGCATGCCGCGCGACAGGAAGGCCGCCGGCAGCACCGCATCGCCCCGGCGATGGCTGAGAATCGCGAACAGGCATGCGCCGGCCAGCCCCTCGATCAGGAGAACCTCCCCCGGCGGCATGGTACGGGCCGCGGCCTTCAGGAGCAGATCCTCGACGGCAAAGCCTGCCATCGCACCCGTCATCAGCACGGCGCCCCGCCGGTTGTCGTTCATGCGCGCCGCCTCCTTGCCGCCCGCCCGCCATGCCCGGAAGCCGGCGGCGAGGCAAGGCTCCGTCATGCGGCTTTCGCTTGGCAGATCGGGGGAGAGGCCGATAATCTTCGGGCATTCCAGCCGGACCCCGCCGATGCGCTGCCTTGCCCTGATCTGTCTGATCGTGCTTGCCGCTCCGGCCCTGGCCGAGGAGGGCAGGCTGCGCGCCCTTCCCGGGGCCGTCGCCTGCCCCGTGGACCTGCCCGAAGGCCATGCGTGGAGCGCGGCCGAACGCGGTGCCTGGGACAGCATCTGCCGCGGCAACCCCGCAGAGATGGATCTGGCCGATCCCGGTCCCGCCGACGGGGCCGGACCCTTGCCCTGCAATCCGGCACGGATTGCGCAGGAGGTGCCGGTCAACCGCCGCCTCAGCGCCGATTTCCTGACCCTGATCCTGACGCGGGAGCCCTATGTCAGCGTCACCGCCCGGCCGGAAGTCTATATCTACTGCGCCGAGGTCACGGGCAGCCTGAACCTGCGCAACGAGGACGTACCTGTCGCCCTCGGCCTGTTCGAGAGCCGCGTGGCCGAGGAGGTCACGCTCTACAGCGCCAGTTTCGCGCGGTCGCTGCTGTTCAACGGCTCGACGCTCGCGGGCGGATTGGTGGGCGACGGGCTGTCGGTCGGCGGCGATCTGGGCCTGCGCAACGGTGCCGAAGTCCGCCAGAGCCTGCGGCTGATGGGTGCCCGGATCGGCGGCGACCTGACGCTCAACGGCGGCTCGGACCTGGCGGTCGGGCTGATGGCCGACCGGGTGGATATCGGCGGTTCGGCCTTTCTCGGCGGCAGCCGGTTTCACGGCGATCTGCGGCTGATCGGCGCCCGGATCGGCGGCAATATCGAGGCAAACGACGGGATCGTGGTGACGGGCGAGATGGCGATGGACCGGATTTCCGTGACCGGCAACGTCTTTCTGGGGTCCGGCGGCCGCTATGGCGGCGATATCCGGCTGGTCGATGCAGAGATCGGCCAGAACCTGCAAATCTCGGGCGCCGCCGATGTCGCCGGCACGCTGGAGGCAGACCGCGCGGCAATGGGCGGATCCTTGACCATCAGTGAATCCGGGCCGTTTCGCGGCGATGTGCAACTGGGCCGCGTGACGGTTGGCAGCGATCTCGGAATCGACGGCTCGACCTTTGAAAAGCGGCTGATCGCCGAGGGCGCGCAGGTCGCCGGCTCTGCGCTTCTGGGCTATGGCAGCCGCTTCGCCGGCCAGGTGCGGCTTCTTGGGGTCAGCGTCGGGACGAACCTGTCGCTGACCAATGACGCCCGGTTCGAGGGCGACGTCTGGGCCGACAACATCGCAATCAGCGGCAACCTGTTTCTGAACCTCGGCAGCCGGTTCGCGGCCGGGGTGGAACTGCCGAACGCCCGGATCGAGGGCATGGCCGTTCTGGGCAACTCGACCTTCGACGGCGCTGTCCGGTTCGACAATGCCCGGATCGGGCAGGTGCTGATGCTGTCGGCGCCGAATGCGCCGTTGCCGGTCTGGGGGCCGGGGGCGCGGCTCAGCCTGCGCAATGCCGCGATGGGGGCGCTTCAGGCCGATATGGGCGCCTGGCACCGGCCGGATGGGAGCTGGCTGCCGACCGAACTGACGGGGCTGACCTATGATCGTCTCGGCGGCGAGCGGGCGAGCGATCGGGAGGCGGGGCCGAACATGGCCGATGCCTCGACCGCAGAGCTTGTCGACTGGATCGAGAAGTCGCAGCCCGATCAGGGCCAGCATTACGATCCGCAACCCTATGCCCAGCTTGCCGCGGTGCTTGAGGCGCAGGGCGGCGTGCGGGCCGCCGATGCCGTGCGCTATGCCCGGACCGAGCACAGGCGCACCGCCGCCAGCACGCCGGCCGGCGAAAGCCTGCTCTTGTTCTTTTCCAGGATTTTCATCGGATACGGAGTCTATCCGTTCCGCGCGCTGTGGTGGTTTCTGGCGCTTGTGGTGGCAGGCATCGTCGTTACCCGCTTCAGCGATGCGCCGCAGCTTTCCCGGCCGATGTCACGCTTCTGGTATAGCGTCGAGACCGCTTTCCCGCTGATGGAACCCTCGGCCAGCCTTGCCGATGTGGCCCATGGCCGGCGTTGGGTCGAGCAGTATTTCCATTTCCAGAAGGTGGCCGGGTTCATCCTGGCCACCATTCTGGTCGGTTCGCTGACGCTGCTGGGCGGCTGATCAGAGGATGCCGGCGAACTCCATCGCCGCGCGGATCCGCGCCTTGGTCGCATCCGTCAGCCCGACGAGCGGCAGCCGCACCTCCTCGGCGCACCGGCCCAGAAGCGACAGGCCGTATTTCGCGCCGGCCAGCCCGGGTTCGAGGAAGATCGCCTCGTGCAGCGGCATCAGGCGGTCCTGATGGGCCAGCGCCGCGCTGTAATCGCCGCGCCGGGTGGCGGCCTGGAATTCGGCGCAGAGCCGCGGCGCCACATTCGCCGTGACCGAGATGCAGCCCACGCCGCCATGGGCGTTGAAGCCCAGCGCCGTCGCATCCTCGCCCGAAAGCTGGATGAAATCCTTGCCGCAGGCCGCGCGCTGCTGGCTTACCCGTTCGATCCGGCCGGTCGCGTCCTTGACACCCACGATCCGCGGCAGCTTTGCCAATTCGCCCATGGTGGCCGGCAGCATGTCCACGACCGACCGGCCGGGGATGTTGTAGATGATGATCGGCAGGTTGCTGGCATCATGCAGCGCGGTGTAATGCGCGATCAGGCCGGCCTGCGTCGGCTTGTTGTAATAGGGTGTCACGACCAGCGCCGCATCGGCGCCTGCGGCCTCGGCATGGCGGATCAGGCCGATCCCTTCGGCGGTGCTGTTCGACCCCGCCCCGGCGATCACCGGCACGCGGCCGGCGGCGAATTCCACCACGGCCGCGACCACGGCATGATGTTCCTCATGCGACAGCGTCGGGCTTTCCCCGGTCGTACCCACCGGGACCAGCCCGCTGGAGCCTTCGCCGATCTGCCAGTCGACCAGTTTCTTCAGCATGTCCATATCCACGGCGCCGTCCTTGAACGGCGTAACCAGTGCGGGGATCGACCCTTGGAACATGGCACGCTTCCTTCTGTGGCAGGGGAGTCATGACTCCCCGGGGATATCTGTGCTTCCTTAGCTCCGGCCGCGAGACTTGCCAAGCCTTCGGCCAAATGCGGAGGTACGGCCGATGCTGCCGGTTGACACCTTCGTGCCTTGCCGCCCCCGGCGGGCTGCGGCAGACTCGGGCGCATGACATTCCATCGCTGGCTTCTCCCCGTCCTTGTCATGCTCTTTCCGCCTGCGCTGCGGGCCGATCCGCTTCAGGCGATGCAGACGGCGTTGCAGGTCATGGCCGAAAAGGACTGGCCGGGGGCGCTGGCGGTCGCGCCGGCAGGGGTGGGCCGCGACATCGTGGCCTGGACGATGCTTCGCGACGGCAGCGGGAACCTTGGCGACTACGAGGATTTCCTGCGCCGCCGGCCGGACTGGCCCGGCCTGCCGCTGCTGAAGGAAAAGGGCGAAGCCGCGGCGGCACGGTCGGAAACCCCCGCCCGGGTGGTGGCCTATTTCGGTGCCGACCGGCCGCGGACGGCGGCGGGCGCTATCGCACTGGTCCGCGCCCTTGTCGCCGAGGGCGAGGCCGCGGCCGCCGCTGCCGAGGCGGCGCGGGCCTGGGCCGCGCTGTCCTTCACTTCGGCAGAGGAAGACGTGCTACGCGGTGTCGCACCCGAGGCGCTGGCCCGGGCCGATGCCGCCCGGATGGACATGTTGCTCTGGACTGGCCGTCGTGCCGAGGCGGCGCGGCTGCTGCCCCGCCTGCCCGAGGAACGTCAGAAGCTTGCCGCCGCGCGGATCGCATTGCAGGCGGAAACCAAGGGCGTGGACGCCATGGTCGCCGCGGTGCCCGAGGCGTTGCGGGGCGATCCGGGGTTGCTGTACGATCGTTTCGCCTATCGCATGCGCCGGGACGCCTATGACGGGGCGACGGAACTGCTGCTGTCGGCCCCGCCGGATGCGCTTGGCCGTCCCGAGGTCTGGGCCGACCGTCGCGCGCTGCTGTCGCGCTGGCTGATGCGTCAGGGCCGTGCCGCCGAAGCCTATCGTGCCGCCGCCGGCCACGGGCTGGCAGGCGGGGCGGATTATGCCGAACTGGAGTTTCTGGCGGGCTACGTCGCGCTGCGTCATCTGGGCGACCCCGATCTGGCGCTGCGGCATTTCGGGCACCTGAAGGGGCAGGTCTCGACCCCGATCTCGCTGGCGCGTGCCGACTACTGGCAGGGTCGCGCCGAGGAAGCCGCCGGCCGCGCGGAGAAGGCCGAGACGCATTATCGCGCCGCCGCCCGCTATCAGACGGCCTATTACGGCCTTCTTGCCGCCGAACGGCTGGGCCTGCCGCTGGATCGGGCGCTGCTGGACGACACGCCGGCGCCGGGCTGGCAGACCTCGGCCTTTGCCGGGTCTTCGGTGCTGGAGGCGGGCCGGCTCCTGCTGCAATCAGGTGATCGTGCGCTGGGCAAGCGGTTCCTGCTGCATCTGGCGGAAAGCCTGGACGACCGGGAACTGGCGCAGCTTTCGGAAATGGCACTCGACATGGGAGAGCCGCATGTCGCGCTGCTGATTGCCAAGCAGGCGGCGGAACGCGGGGTGATCCTGCCGCGCGCCTATTTCCCGGTGCCCGATTTCGTGCCTGACGGCTTGCAGGTCAGCCGGGCGCTGGCGCTGGCCATCGCCCGCCGCGAAAGCGAGTTCGACCCCGCCGCGCGGTCGCATGCCGATGCGCAGGGGTTGATGCAGGTGCTGCCCGGCACGGCGAAACAGGTCGCGCCCGGCCTTGGCCTGACCTATGCCGCTGGCCGGCTGATCGAGGATCCCGTCTTCAACGTCACGGTCGGCACGGCCTATCTGGCCAGGATGGTTCAGGAATTCGGCCCCTCCATCGCGCTTGTCGCCTCGGGCTACAATGCCGGCCCGGGTCGCCCGCGCCGCTGGATCGGCGAATTGGGCGACCCCCGGCGGCCGGATGTCGATGTGGTGGACTGGGTGGAGACCATCCCCTTCGGCGAAACCCGCACCTATGTGATGCGCGTATCCGAAGGCGTGGTGATCTATCGCGCCAAGCTGAAGGGTGCCGCCGGTCCGATCCGCCTGACCGCGGAACTGAAGGGTTAGCGGCGGCAGGGCGACCGCCTGCGGTTGACCGTCATACCCGGTGATAGGGGCCGCCCGCGAGGATCGTCGCGGCGCGGTACAATTGCTCGGCCAGCATCACCCGGACCAGCATGTGCGGCCAGACCATCGGCCCGAAACTGATGGCATGATCGGCGCGGGCGCGGAAGACCGGGGCCAGCCCGTCCGCGCCGCCGATGGCGAAGGCCAGATCCTGCCGGCCGGCATCGCGCCATTTCGCCAGAAGCGCGGCGAATTCCGGCGAGGTCGGGGTCTGCCCGCGCTCGTCGAGGACGCAGAGCAGCGCGCCCGCTGGCACCGCCCGCGCCAGAAGCGCGGCCTCTGCCTCTGCGCCGGCGTTCTTCCTGTCCTCCACCTCGCGCTCCTGCGCGGGCCCAAGGCCGAGCGGGCGGCCCTGCCGGTTGAAACGGTCGAGGTAATCGTCCAGAAGCAGGCGCTCCGGGCCGCCGCGCAGCCGGCCCACGGCGCAAAGATGCACCCGCATCAGCCCGGAGGCGTCAGCACGCGCGCACCTGCCACCTGACCCGCAGGCAGCCACATCTTTTCAAGCTGGTAGAAATCGCGGACTTCGGGGCGGAAGACATGGACGATCACGTCGCCGGCGTCGATCAGCACCCAGTCGCCGGTTTCCACGCCTTCCATCTTCGCGGTGATGCCGAAGGCCTGCTTCAGCCGGTCGGCCAGCTTTTCGGCGATGGACGCCACCTGCCGCGAGGACCGGCCCGAACAGATCACCATGTAATCGGCGACGTCGGAACGGCCGCGCAGGTCGATCTGCACGATGTCTTCGGCCTTGTCGTCATCGACGGATTGCAGGACGACGGCGAGAATCTGGTCGGGGGTGAAATCGGGCGAAGCGGGTCGCCCCGCGCGCGGTGCGACCGGAAGGCCGGTCGATGGGTCGGAGTGAGACAGGACTAGGGTCCTCCGTGCAGCATGCCGAACAGCCTCGGCACCGGGCGCCTTCACCCCAGACTAGCACCCGCCGCGGTGCGACTCAACGCAAAGACAGGGGCGGGGCAGGGGCAAAACCGGGCGAATAGTCGCAAATGCCGGCGCGCACAAGGGCGGTTCGGGCCCTGCCGTCCCTTGCGCTCCGGCAGGCCGCCGCGCGGTGCGACATTCCGCCTGCCTTTGCCCCGGCCGCCGGTTGCGCGGGACGATTGCGGCGGCGGCCGACCGCCGGTCCGGTCCCCGCAGAGAGATCCGGGCGCGACAGTTGCATTCGGCCCGGTTTGGGCTTAATTCCAACCATCATGCGAGGGTTCATCTACTTCAACATCACCGACCACGCGCGCCTGCCCGCGCGGTTCTTCGGTGCGACCCGAAACGTCCTGGCCCGGCTTTGATCGCGGCGGCGCCGTCGATGCGCCCGCCGCCGCCTGCCCTGCCCCCCGCCAGACCGACCCAATCCATAGCCATACCCGAGGGTGAGAGCCATGACCGCTCCGAAGACGCTCTATGACAAGATCTGGGACGACCACGTTGTGGATACGTCCGAAGACGGCACCTGCCTGCTGTATATCGACCGCCATCTGGTCCATGAAGTGACCAGCCCGCAGGCCTTCGAAGGGCTGCGGATGGCCGGCCGCAAGGTGCATGCGCCGGAAAAGACCATCGCCGTGCCGGACCACAACGTGCCCACCACGCTGGACCGCGCCAATGCCGCCACGATGACCGAGGACAGCCGCATCCAGGTTGCAGCGCTGGACAAGAATGCCCGCGATTTCGGCATCAACTACTATCCGGTGTCCGATATCCGCCAGGGCATCGTGCATATCGTCGGCCCCGAACAGGGCTGGACGCTGCCGGGCATGACCGTCGTTTGCGGTGACAGCCACACCGCCACCCATGGCGCCTTCGGCTCGCTCGCCCATGGCATCGGCACGTCCGAGGTCGAACATGTGCTGGCCACCCAGACGCTGATCCAGCGCAAGGGCAAGAACATGAAGGTGGAGATCACCGGCTCGCTCCGCCCCGGCGTGACGGCCAAGGACATCACGCTGTCGGTCATCGGCGCCACCGGCACGGCGGGCGGTACGGGCTATGTCATCGAATATTGCGGCCAGGCCATCCGCGAACTGTCGATGGAAGGCCGGATGACCGTCTGCAACATGGCCATCGAGGGCGGCGCCCGCGCCGGCCTGATCGCCCCGGATGAAAAGACCTTCGCCTATGTCATGGGTCGCCCTCATGCGCCGAAAGGCGCGGCATGGGAGGCGGCGCTGGCCTATTGGAAGACGCTTTTCACCGATGAAGGCGCCCATTTCGACAAGGTGGTGACGATCCGCGGCGAGGATATCGCCCCCGTCGTGACCTGGGGCACCAGCCCCGAGGATGTGCTGCCGATCACCGGCGCGGTGCCGGCCCCCGAGACGTTTTCGGGTGGCAAGGTCGAGGCGGCACAACGCAGCCTCGACTACATGGGCCTGACCGCGGGGCAGAAGCTGACCGACATCAAGATCGACACGGTGTTCATCGGTTCCTGCACCAATGGCCGGATCGAGGATCTGCGCGCCGCCGCCGCCGTGCTGAAGGGCAAGAAGATCGCCCCTGGCATGCGCGCCATGGTCGTGCCGGGGTCGGGCCTCGTGCGCGCCCAGGCCGAGGAGGAGGGCCTGGCGCAGATCTTCATTGATGCCGGCTTCGAATGGCGTCTGGCGGGCTGCTCGATGTGCCTTGCGATGAACCCCGATCAGTTGAGCCCCGGCGAACGCTGTGCCTCGACCTCGAACCGCAATTTCGAAGGCCGGCAGGGCCGCGGCGGCCGTACCCATCTGATGAGCCCGCAGATGGCGGCGGCGGCGGCGGTCACGGGGCACCTGACCGACGTGCGGGATCTGGTATGAAGCATTCGTTCAGCGGCCGGTGCCCGGTCTGCGACCGCGAGACCGTCTATGCGTCCCAGACCGACTGGCTGCGCGACGGGCTGCTGTGCCGGCATTGCCATTCCATTCCGCGCGAGCGCGCCTTTGCCTGGGCGCTGGAAACGATGTGCGCGGGCTGGCGCGACATGAAGGTGCATGAATGTTCGCCCGCGGACCGTTCGATCTCGGCCCGGATGCAGCGCGACTGCGCCAACTATATCGGAACGCAGTTCTTTCCCGGCATCACGCCGGGGACGATCCACAACGGCTATCGCTGCGAAAACCTCGAAGCCTTGACCTTTGCGGACGAGACGCTGGACCTGCATTGCCATCTCGACGTTCTTGAGCATGTGAACGATCCGGGGAAGTGCTTTGCCGAAATGCAGCGCACGCTGCGTGTCGGCGGGCGGATGCTGTTCACGACGCCGGTCTACGAGGGCAAGCTTGCCACCGAGCGGCGGGCCCATTACGGGCCGGACGGGATCCAGTACTTTGCCGAACCGGAATATCACGGCAACCCCATCAGCGACTCCGGCTCGCTGGTGACGTTTCACTACGGCTCCGACTTCGCCGATCTGATTCTGGCCTGGGCGCCGCGCTGCTCGGTCAACATGATCACGCTCAACGATCCCTATCTGGGCGTGCTGGGCAAGTTCCGCGAAGTCTTCATCGTGACAAAACGCAGCTAGTCTGCGAGGAGAAGGATGCTCCCATGGACAAGTTCACCACCCTGACCGGCATTGCGGCACCGATGCCGCTGGTCAATATCGACACCGACATGATCATCCCCAAGCAGTTCCTGAAGACCATCCAGAGGTCGGGACTGGGGAAGAACCTGTTCGACGAGATGCGCTATACGCCGGACGGCGCCGAGATCCCGGATTTCGTGCTGAATCAGCCGGCCTACCGGCAATCGCAGATCATCGTCGCGGGCGACAATTTCGGTTGCGGCTCCTCGCGCGAGCATGCGCCCTGGGCGCTTCTGGATTTCGGCATCCGCTGCGTCATCTCGACGAGTTTCGCCGATATCTTCTACAACAACTGCTTCAAGAACGGGATCCTGCCGGTCGTCCTGCCGCAGGCGGCGGTGGATCACCTGATGGACGATGCCCGCAAGGGCGCCAATGCCCGGATCAACATCGACCTCGAAAACCAGACCGTCACTGCATCCGACGGGACGAGCTATGACTTCGAAGTCGACGCCTTCAAGAAGCACTGCCTGCTGAACGGGCTTGACGATATCGGGCTGACCATGGCCAAGGCCTCGGCCATCGACGCCTTCGAACGCAAGGCGGCGGTCGCCCGGCCCTGGGCCTGAGGACACGGCGCCGGACCCCCGCGGACACAACCGATCGGCGCGGAACGCGGGACGTTCCGCGCCTCTTCTTTACGGCTAGCGATTAAAAAGCCCTTTACCACAACATCTTGCGGTCTGGCAGGCGGGGGTCGCGGAAACTCCCCGACCTTGATTCAATCCTGCAACACCTTCGCCTAGATTCGGCCACAGGATTGCGCTTCCCTTCGCAAGAGGTTGCGGGACGGACCGAAAGAAGGCACAAATTGGGCAAGATTGAGGCAGTCCGCCATAATGTGCGGGGTATCGTGGGAACAAGGGCGCGGCATCGCATCGCGCCCGTCCATGTCGAGGATATAAAGGCTGTGGTCTCCCGTATGACTGGCGCGCTTTTGCGTGCGTTTCTGGTGATGATCCTTATTGCCACGCCCGCGGCGATCCTGCCGGGTGTCGGTGCCGATACCCAGCAGATGGTTGCCCTTTTCGCGCTGTTCGCCGGCGCGCTGACATTTGTCGAATACAATGCGGTCTATCCCAGCATGGTGGAATTCCGCGACGCGCCGCCCTTCAACCGGCTGCGTTTCGCGATGCTGTTCCTGATCGTGCTTTTCCTGTCGCTGATCCTTGCGGCGGCCGAATCGCCCACGCCGCTGAACCGGCTGTTCCGGGCGCTGGGGCTGGTGATCGGCCATGCGCTGGACTTTCCCTATTCGCCGGTGCGGCTGGCCACGCTGACGATGGCCGATGCCGTCGACCCAGAGCGGACGGCGCTGGTCCGCGCCGCTGTCGGCACGGCCTATCTAATGTCCATCGTTGCGCTGATCGTCGTCGTGGCGGCGCTGCGGATCAAGGGCTGGCCCGCACGGCATCAGGCCTTCAACGTCTGGGTGAACCTGCCCACCTTCGAGCCGACAGCCGGTGGTGACGTGGTTGAGCGGCTGGAGCGCGATGCGCGCATTAACCTTTCCTTAGGTGTTCTGCTGCCATTCCTGATCCCGGCGGCGATGGTGCTGGTGTCCGCCAGCTTCGCGCCCCTGACCCGGGGCTCGCCGCAGACGCTGATCTGGACGGTTGCCGCATGGGCCTTTCTTCCCGCAAGTCTGGTGATGCGTGGCGTGGCCATGGCCCGGATCGCCGCCATGATCCGCTCGAAGCGGGAGGTCGCGGCGGCCGAGGGGTCGGACAAGACCGGAAAGGCCGTTGCCGCGGCCTGATCGCGCTGGTGCTCTGGCTTCTTGCGGCGACGGCAGTGGCCGCCGGCCCGCTGAAGATCGCCACCTGGAATGTCGGGCTTGACCGCAAGGGGCCGGGGCTTCTGCTGCGCGATATCGCCTCGGGCAAGGAGCCCCAGGTCGAGGCGGTGCTGCGGGTGCTTGCAGCGCTCGACGCCGATGTCCTGCTGCTGACCTCGGTCGATTATGACCGCGGCCTCGTCGCGGGGGGGCTGCTGGCGGACCGGCTGGCCACCCTGGGCGCACCCTATCCGCATCGATTCGCATTGCGGCCGAACACCGGCAGGCCCACGAGCCTGGATCTGGATGGCGATGGCCTGGCCGGCGGGCCGGACGATGCGCAGGGCTGGGGGCTGTTCTCCGGCCAGGGCGGCATGCTGATCCTGTCGCGCCTGCCGGTCGACGGCGCCGGGGTGCGGGATTTCTCGGATCTGCTCTGGGCCGATCTTCCCGGCGCGCTGCTGCCCGATCTTTCGCCGGCCGCCCGCGCCGTGCAACGGCTGCCGACCACCGGCCATTGGGATGTGCCGCTGATCCTGCCCGATGGCGCGCGGCTGCGGCTTCTGGTCTGGCATGCAACGCCGCCGGTCTTCGACGGGCCGGAGGACCGCAACGGCCGGCGCAACCACGATGAAACCGCATTCTGGCTGGCATTGCTGGAGGGCCGCCTGCCGCTGGCGCCGCCCGTCGCGCCCTTCGTGCTGATGGGCGATGCCAATCTCGACCCGTTCGACGGCGATGGCCGGCCGGAAGCGCTGCGGATGCTGCTTGCCCATCCGTTGTTGCAGGATCTTGCCCCACGCGGCGCCACGGATCGCCGGGATGCCGGGCAGGCCGGCGATGCCGCGTTGGACACCGCCCTCTACGACGATCTGGGCGGCCTCCGGCTCGATTACATCCTGCCCTCTGCGGATCTTTCCGTTGCGGCCGCAGGGGTGCTCTGGCCGGCCGGGAACGATCCGCTTGCCGCCGATCTTGCCGTGGCCTCATCGCATTTTCCGGTCTGGATCCTGCTCGACCCACGCGCGCCCGCGCCCTCACCACCTTGACCCGGCCTCCCCCTTGGGCTAGCCCGCGCGCATCCCCATTCACCAAAAGAGGCGCCAAGATGGCCAATCCCTCCCTGCTGATCCTTGCCGGCGACGGCATCGGCCCCGAAGTCATGGCCGAGGTGAAGAAGATCATCGCCTGGATGGGCGACCGGCGGGGCATCGTCTTCGATGTCAGCGAGGATCTGGTCGGCGGCGCGGCCTATGATGTCCATGGGACGCCCCTGACAGATGCCACCATGGCGCGGGCGCAAGAGGCGGATGCCGTGCTGCTGGGCGCCGTGGGCGGCCCGAAATACGACCGGCTCGACTTCAGCGTGAAGCCCGAGCGCGGCCTTTTGCGCCTGCGCAAGGAGATGGATCTCTTCGCCAACCTGCGCCCGGCGCAATGTTTCGACGCGCTGGCCGATTTCTCCAGCCTGAAGGAAGAGGTGGTCGCCGGCCTCGACATCATGATCGTGCGGGAACTGACCTCCGGGGTCTATTTCGGCGAGCCGCGCGGCATCTTCAAGGAAGGCAACGAGCGGGTGGGGATCAACACCCAGCGCTACACCGAATCCGAGATCGCGCGGGTCGCGCGCGCCGCGTTCGAACTGGCGCGCAAGCGCAACAACAAGGTCTGCTCGATGGAGAAGGCCAATGTGATGGAATCGGGCATCCTGTGGCGGGATGTGGTGCAGGAAGTGCATGACCGCGACTATCCCGATGTCGAACTGTCGCATATGTACGCCGATGCCGGCGCCATGCAGCTGGTGCGCTGGCCGAAGCAGTTCGACGTGATCGTGACCGACAACCTGTTCGGCGACCTCCTGTCGGATGCGGCGGC
>JBDHSO010000014.1:0-42388 GCA_039808125.1 Rhodobacter sp.
GCGCCGATCTCGTCACCATCCATCAGGGGGCGGGCAGCGGCATGGGCGGCTCGATCTCTGCCGGCCACCTTCTGGTTGCCGACGGGACCGAAGGCGCGGCGCGGCGTCTGGCGAAATGCCTGCATGTCGATCCGGGCATCGGCGTCATCCGCCATGCCGATGCCGGCTATGAAGACGCAATCGCTGCCCGCGAAGCCGCCGGCATGCGCGATCCGATGAAATCCGCCTGATTGCGGGCAGCGCGGGCCGGGATCCGTCCCGGCCCGCGCCGATGCCCGGCCCCGCGGTCGGGCATCCCCCTCCTTCGCACGACAGGGGCCGCCGACGATGCGATGCGTCGGTGCCCCGGAACGTGTGGCTGGCGCGCCTCAGTCGCGCACCAACCCCTTGGTGCGATAGACCTCGGCCGCCTCGCGGATATAGGCGCCGGTCTCCGGCGCGTCGAATCGCGCGATGACCTCCTGCGACAGCGCCAGAAGTTCTTCGTAGCGCGCGCGCTTGGGGCGCAGTTTTTCGTAAAGATCGAGCAGCACCGGGGCCGGGATCGCCGTCAGTTCCGCCGCACGGCGGAAGTTGCGCGCAAGCTGGGGGAAGCCTTCGGCCTCGGCCCGTTCGGCCTGGGCATCCAGCGTGCGGCGGCGGATCGTCACATCCTCGACCCCGATCCCGCCGGCGCGCAGCGCATCCAGCGAGATGTCTTCCGGCTGCATCGTCGATTCGCGACGGCGGGGGTCGATGTCGGTATCGCGGGGGTCAGGCATCGAAGCCGAGCTCCAGATCTTCGGCGGTCCGCCCGGGCTGGACGGCCGCGATTTCACGTTTGTGCATCAGCATGGCATGCACGATCAGCCGCAGCCGCGACATGTTGTCGACGCGCACCGGCACCGGCATCGGCGGGCGGCCAAGCGCATGGCTGGCGGCATTGGCGCCGATCTGGACATAGGCCTCGCGGGACAGGAGCGGCGCCTGCGAAAAGAGTTCGAGATTGTTCAGCGGCGCCAACCCTTTGCGGGTGATGAGCGTGGTGCCCTTGGACTGGAGCCCGATCCCGATCCCCGACCCCGAAAGCAGCGCCGCATGCCAGCCGATCAGGCCGCAATCCGCGGTATCGTAGAAGCGCACGAAGCGCGGAACCAGCCCCTGCGCGGTGATCCCCTCGGTCAGCGCGGCCAGAACCTCGCCGTGGCTCAGCCCGCACAGCGTATGGTCCAGGTTCTCGGCAAAGGCGGGGCCAAGCCCGACGACCACCTCGTCGGTGCGGGTGCCCGAAGCCGCCGGGCCGCGTGCCGTCAGGCGCACGCCCGCGGCATCGGAGGTCAGCGGCACCATCTGGGCAGCGGTCTTTTGTTGCGGAACGGCGGACAGCCGCGCCCAGGTCTCTCCCCCGACCCGATAGCCGGTGCCCGGACCGAGGTAATCATTCCGGTCGGTAAAGGCGCTTTTCGCGGCGAAATCGGCATCGAGCACCGCCGCGGGTTGCAGGTAATCGCCCACCACGCGCACGCGCTGCATGGCCAGAACGTTCAAGGCGATATCGGGGAATCCGCTTTCATCCAGCGTCCGCGCCACGTCCAGCGCGGTCAGCGGCCCTTCGAGAAAGTCCTGCGCCGCGGCGATATCGGCGACGAGATCGCGCTCGGGCATGTCGTCCGAGTGATAGGCCAGCGCTGCCGCCTCGATCTCGTCATCGCGGATCTCGGGAAAGCCGAAGCTCTGGAACACCGCCTGCATGGCCCGCCCGGCACGATGACGCACGGCGATGGCCTGTTCTTCGGTGATCGGGAAAATCCCCGCATTCACCCGCATGTCGCGCTGGATGATCATCCAGTCGTCCAGATCCTCGGCGTCGAAATTGCCGCCGCCGAACATGTTGTCGCGCCGCGGCATCGAGGAATAGCCCGAGGTGACGAAATCGGTCCCCGGCAGGAATTGCAGCATCAGCTTTGCCGCCTTGCGCATGTCGGAATGCGACGACATCGCGTCATTGCCCGAGGCGACCTCCAGCCCCAGCGCGGCGGCGATCAGGTTTTCGGCCAGGATGGCGCGAACGCCCTCCGGCAGGGCGCCGGTCAGCGCCACGCAGGAAATCGCGCCGTTCTGTACCCCCTGCGCGCCCGCTCCCTTGACCAGCAGGAGGCAGCGCGCCTCGAGATAGAGCATGGACTTGCCGTCTTCATAGCCCATCAGCGTTTCGGAGCCGGTGCCCGAGGTGAAGCGGATCTTGATCCCGCGCGAGGCATAGGCCGAGGCGAGGAGGCCCTTGGACCAGGGCGTGTCATCGCCATCGCGCAGCGCCTCGTCGGTGCCATAGACCGACAGGGTTTCGGCATAGGTCGTCAGCCCCTTCAGGCCAAGCCGCAGGTTCAGTGCCTCTTCCACCGCGCATTGCGTCATTACCCCGCCGCGGCCGGTCTGCGATCCGACCAGCAGCGCCAGCGCGTTGAAGGGCGCCATGCGGGCGACGCGGCAGGTGGTTTCCAGTTCGTCAAACCCGCGCAGCGCCGCCTCGGCCGCGTCGGCCGCCATCAGCACCGGGTTTTCGCGCCAGTTGGTGACATGGGCCTGATTGCCGGGTGTGCGACGGGCGCGCATCTTCTGCAACGCCATCATCATCTCGACGACGTTCAGATAGGACATGATCTCGCACAGCTTCGCGGGCGTGCAGCCCGACAGCAGCCGGACCAGCTCGGCCCGGGGGGTGGAAATGTCCACGAGGCGCCGCGCCAGGTCGAGCGAGGGGGTCGCCATCGCCTCTTCGGCCACGCTGCGGTCGATGGCATGGGCGGCGATGTAGCGGTCGATCGTGTCGAAATCGGCCTCTTCGCGGCCGTCCATCTCGACGATGCGTCCCTGCACCAGAGTGAGGCTGGGCGCGGGATCGTTGGGGCTGTTCATGGCGACCAGCCCAAGCCCGGCATCTTCGGCCACGAAAGTATCCAGGTTCACCGGGCGCCTCGACCGCACCTCGAATCGCTTCGACCTTTCCATGCCTCGTCCTCCTGTCCCGCACAGAATTTCTGACATGTCAGCAGATTGCAATCCGGCAACCGCAGCGTGACCGGCATGTCGCACCTGCAGGGTATACCCGATGAAACGGGGCAAACAACAGGCTTTGACATGA
Organism: Rhodobacter sp.; assembly: GCA_039808125.1. Taxonomy (GTDB): domain Bacteria; phylum Pseudomonadota; class Alphaproteobacteria; order Rhodobacterales; family Rhodobacteraceae; genus Pseudogemmobacter. The sequence continues at coordinate 3,122 of JBDHSO010000014.1, forward strand.
CCTCTGACATGTTACATGCTAAGATCAGAATCACCGCGACCATCTGGGAGGAGGTCAGTCATGAGAAAGACGCTTGCTTCGGCGAGTCTGCTGGCGTTGTTGTCGGCCGGCGGGGCCTTCGCGCAGGAATGCTCGGATCCCGTGGAAATCACCTGGTCGACCATTGCCGGCTTTTATACCGACGCAATGGCGAGCTTCGTGAAAAGCTTCGAGGACGACAACTGCGCCAAGGTGACGGTTGTCAACATCGACAACTCGCAGCTTTACAACAAGCAGGTCATCGAGATGGTCGGCCAGACCGGCGCCTATGACGTCGTGACGCTGGAAACCGCCGAAAAGGCCGAATTCGCCGAGAACGGCTTCATCCTGCCGATGACCGACTTCTTCGCCGACAAGCAGGATCTGCTGAACGACGTGTCGCCGACGCTGCGGGCGATGACGGTCGAATACAAGGGCGACGTTTGGGGCCTGCCCTATTACACCTATACCGCCGGCATGTTCATCCGGCAGGATCTGATCGACGATCCCGGCGAGCAGGCGGCGTTCAAGGCCAAATACGGCTATGACCTCGCCGATCCCACCACCTGGGAACAGCACCGTGACATCGCCGAGTTCTTCACCCGCAAGGCGGGCGAGACGCTGAAGGGCGAGGTGCTGACCAAGGACTTCTACGGCGTGGGCCTGATGGCCGGCCCGTTCCCGGAAATCCAGGACGAGCTTTCGGCGCCGCTCTGGGGCATGGGATCCGACTGGCTGACCGACGAGGGCACGGTTCCCGTTGCCGATGTCGAGAAGGTGCTGGGCGAATATGTCGAGGAACTGAAGTTCGCGCCGCCGGCCGCGCTGACCGTCACCTATGACGGGGTGATGAACCAGATGAAGGATTGCCAGATCGCGATGACGCATGGCTTCTTCCTCGACCAGTGGCCGAATGCGGTGAAGACCGAGGACAACTGCCCCGGTGCCAAGGTCGCCGCGATCGAGGCGCCCGGCAAGAAGGCCTATGTAGGCGGCTTCCTGCTGGCGGTCTCGTCCAGCTCGGCCAATCCCGAAATGGCGATGAAGTTCGTGGCCCATATCGGCGGTTACGAGATCCAGAAGGAATTCGCCGAACTGGGCGGCGCCTCGACGCTGACCTCGGTCCTGACCGACCCGTCCTTCGCCACGCCCGAGCGGCGTGCGACGAACGGCCAGTATGCGACCCTGAACGCGATCTTCGCTTCGATGTCGGGCTTCTCGTCCAACCTGTTCAAGACGCCCTTCGGCGCCAAGATCTACAACACCATGCAGATTCCGCTGCAGGCGGCGGCTGCCGGCCAGATCAGCGTGCATGATGCGGCCGAACAGCTTGCGGCCGATGTCGCGAAGATCTGCGGCGGCCCCTGCCCGATCGCCAACTGACCGGCGACAGTCTTGCGGGGGCGGCGACTCTGCCGCCCCCGGTTTCCCGTTATCTCCGCAAGGAAGACCGATGTCTGCTGCACCGGAATCCGCCGGCCTTGCCGGTTCGCCCCCGCCCGGAAAATCGGGCATGTCGGATCGGTGGTTCTCGATCATGCTGATCGTGCCGGCCATGCTGATCACCCTGATCTTCGCCATCCTTCCCCTGATCCAGGCGCTGGACGTGACCTTCCGCATGGGCGATCTGTCGCGCGGCAAGATCGGCGATTATGTTGGCCTGACCAATTACCGCGTTGTCTTTGCCGACAACCAGTTCTGGCAGGCGGGCTGGGTCACACTGAAATTCACCGTCGTGGCGGTGGGGCTGGAGATGATCCTCGGCGTGGCCATCGCCTTCCTGCTGCATGGCGCCACCTTCGCCAAGGGGATCACGCGGTCGCTGCTGATCCTGCCGCTGGCGACCTCGGCCGCCGTGACCGGCCTTTTCTGGCGCTATCTCTACGACACGCAGTTCGGGGTGCTGAACTGGGTGCTGGGGCTGATCGGCCTGCCCGAACCCAACTGGCTGGGCGATTATACCATCGCGCTCTGGTCGGTGGTGCTGTTCGACATCTGGCAATGGACACCCTTCGTTGCGCTGATCGCGCTGGCCGGCCTGCAGGCCCTGCCGAAAGAGCCGTTCGAGGCCGCGGAACTCGATGGCGCCTCGAAGTGGCGGGTGCTGACCACGCTGACCTTTCCGCTGCTGAAACCCGTCCTGTTCCTGGTTCTGGTCCTGCGCACCATCGACTGCGTGCGTCTCTATGATGCCGTCGCCGTGCTGACGCGGGGCGGGCCGGGCACCTCGACCGAGACGATGACCTTCTATCTCTATCGCACGGGGCTGAAGCTTTTCCGGATGGACTATGCCTCTACCATGGCGGTCTTCTTCCTTTACGTCATGCTCGTGGCCGCCGTCTTCGCCCTGACGCCGCTGCTGAAGCAGTTCACCGACCGCGCGAAGGAGGCCTGAGATGCAGCGCAAGACATCCATCCCGCTTGAAGTGCTGCGCTATGGTGCGATCTTCCTGGTCCTCGGCTTCTTCGTCTTTCCGATCTTCTGGATGGTGCTGACCAGCTTCAAGCCGGAAAGCGCGATCATGGTCTCGCCGCCGCGCTTTCTGTTCACGCCGACGCTGGACAACTACTATCACGCCATCGTCGACAAGAACTTCTTCTTCTACATCAAGAACACGCTGATCATCTCGGTGATCTCGACCGTCATCGTGGTGTTCATCGGCTCGCTCGCGGCCTACAGCTTCGCCCGCTACAACGTGGGCGACGGGCATATCCTGTTCTTCATCCTGTCGACCAAGATGATGCCGGCCATCGCGGTGATCCTGCCCTACTTCCTGATCTTCCGCGACGTGGGCAAGACCGCCGTCGGCAAGGGGCTGCATCTGGGACTGGACCAGCACGGGGCGCTGATCGTGTCCTATGTGATGTTCAACCTGCCGTTTGCGATCTGGCTTCTGGTCAGCTTCTTTCAGGACATCCCCCGCAGCCTGGAGCATTCCGCGCGGCTGGACGGGCTGTCGCGGCTGCAGGTGCTGCGCAAGGTGACGTTCCCGCTGGCTGCGCCCGGCATCGCCGTGACGGCCGTCTTCACGCTGATCTTCTGCTGGAACGAGTTTCTCTTCGCCTACATCCTGACGCGCAAGGTCGCCTCGACCGTGACGGTGGGCGTCGAAAGCTTCTTCACGCTGCAGGGAATTCTCTGGGGGCCGGTGGCGGCGGCGGCGACGATTTCCGTGGCGCCGATGCTGATCTTCGTTCTGGTGATGCAGCGCTATATGGTCCGCGGCCTGACCTTCGGCGCGGTAAGGGGGTGATGCCATGAGCTTTTCCCAAGGCTGGGATGCCGGCTTCAAGACGTTGCTGATCTATGTCGGAACGGTGTTCTTCTGGCTGATCTTTCTGGAGCGCTACTTCACGAACCTGGGCCTGTCCGTCCTGCTGATGAACCTGACCGGAATCGTGCTGGGGCTGGGCTTCTTCTTCTGGCGGCGCAAGGTCTGCCGGGCGGAACGCGCCGCCGCCGAAGCGGAAGTTGCACTCCTTATTGCGGAGGACCGCTGATGTACGCGCTTGTCGATGTTCACAAACGCTATGGGCTGCGCACGGTCGCGCTGCGGCGGCTGAACCTTGAAATCCGCTCGGGCGAGTTCTTCGTGCTCTATGGCCCGGCCGGGGCGGGCAAGTCGACGATCCTGAACCTGCTGGCCGGGTTGACGAAGCCCACCACCGGCGACGTGCGTCGCGACGGGCAAAGCATCGCCCATCTGCCGCCCGAGCGGCGCGATGCCGCGATGGCCTTCGAGAACTATGCGCTCTATTCGCATCTGTCGGTGGCCGAGAACCTGGCGTTTCCGCTGCGGGCGGCCGGATTGCCCAAGGCCGAGATCGAGACCCGCGTGAACCGCATCGCGGGCGTTCTCGGCATTCCGCATGTGCTGCAACGCCGCCCCGGCTTCCTGTCGGGGGGGCAGCGTCAGCGGGTGGCGCTGGGCCGTGCGATCATCCGTCCGGCCGACATCTACCTGCTGGACGAACCCATCGGCCACCTGGACGCCAAGCTGCGCCACCGCATGCGGGCCGAGCTGAAGGCGCTGGCGGTCGAGATGAAGGCGACAATCGTCTTCACCACCACCTCCAGCAAGGAGGCGCTGGCGCTGGCAGACCGCATCGGCATCCTGAATTCCGGGCGGCTGGAGCAGGTCGGCACCCCGGCCGAGCTTTACAATGCCCCGGCCAACACCTTCGTCGCCTCCTTCATCGGCGACCCGCCGATGAGCTTCCTGTCCGTCACCGCACGGCCCGAGGATGCGGTCGCCGCGCTTTATACCGACGACGGGCAGCGGATCGGCACGGCGCCGGCCTCGGCCAACGGCATGGCCGGGCTTCAGGTCGGCATCCGGTCCAACGCAATCGAACTGGTCGAACCGGGGACTGCCGGCGCGCTGGCCGGCCGGGTCGGCGTGGTCGAACATCTCGGCCATTCCAACATCGCCGTGATCTCGACCGGCAAGGACGAGTTGCAGGTCTCGACCGAGGCCGAAGTCCGCCTGCGTCCGGGCGAGAACGTCGGTCTGCGGATCGACCCCGCGAAGCTTCATCTTTTCTCCGGTGGCGCGGCTTTTGCCGATGCCGCACCAGCCAGGAACGTTGCCTGACATGGCCCGCATCACCGCAAACAAACTCGTCAAGCGCTACGGAAACTTCCAGGCCGTCCACGGTATCGATTTCGATATCGCCGATGGCGAGTTCGTGGCGATCCTCGGCCCCTCGGGCTGCGGCAAATCCTCGACCATGCGCATGATCGCAGGGTTGGAATCGGTAACAGAGGGTCAGATCCTCTTTGACGGGAAGCCCGTCAACGACATTCGCGCGCGCGACCGCAACGTCGCTATGTCCTTCGAGAACTATGCCCTCTACGCGCCGATCACGGTCTATGAAAACATCGCCTTTCCGCTGCGTTCTGCCGGCAAGGATCAGGCCGAGATCGACCGTGCGGTGCGTGCCGTGGCCGAGAAGATGGAACTGACGCCCCTTCTCGGGCTGAAGCCGGGCCGGCTGTCCTCGGGGCAGGCGCAGCGCGTGGGTCTGGCGCGCGCGCTGGTGCGCCAGCCTGCCGTCTTCCTGCTGGACGAACCGATCAGCCACCTCGACACCCGTCAGCGTTACCGGATGCGCCGGTTCATCAAGTCGATCCACCAGGAATTCGGCCATACGATGATCTATGTCACCCATGATCAGGAAGAGGCGCTGGCCCTTGCCGACCGGGTCATGGTGATGTCGGACGGGGCGATCCAGCAACTGGCAACCCCGCCGGAGGTCTATTCCCGCCCGGCCAATGCCTTTGTCGCCGGTTTCGTGGGCGAGCCGCCGATCAACTTCTTCGACTTTACCGATGGCGATGAAAACGGCCTGACGATCGAAGGCAACCGCGTTTCGCTGACCGACCCGCTTCGCGCAAGGATCCGCGAACTGGGTCCGGTGGGGCTTGCCGCGATTCGCCCGCATTTCATCCGGCTTGGCGCGGATTCGCCCGTGCAGCTGCAGGGCCGCGGCTTCATCACCGAGGAGTTGCAGGACCACAACGAGATCTTCGTCGATGTCGGTTCGGTGCGTGTCTCGCTGATCGCACCGCCCGGGATGAAGGTCGCCCGCAATGAAACCGTCACGCTCTCGGTCGATCCCGATCACCTGCTGCTGTTCCCCGCCGATGTGAAGGTGAAGGCACATTCCGATGACCTATGACTATGTCGTGGTCGGCGGCGGCACCGCGGGGTCGCTGATTGCGGGCAAACTGGCCGAGGCGGGCGCGACGGTGCTTGTCCTTGAGGCCGGCGGATCAGACCGCAATCCGCTGATCCAGATGCCTGCCGGCTTCGTCAAGCTTCTGGGCGTCGAGAAATACATGTGGTTCTACCAGTCGACCGTGCAGCAGCGGCTGGGCGGGCGGCAGCCGGTGGTGCCGACGGGGCGGGTGGTCGGCGGCGGGTCGTCGGTCAACGCCATGGTCTATATCCGCGGCCAGACCACAGACTACGACGCCTGGGTCGAGGCGACGGGCGATACCGGCTGGGGCTGGCCGGAACTGCTGAAACGCTTCAAGGCGATGGAAGGCAACAACCGCTTCAACAACGACCTGCACGGCGTCGAAGGGCCGATGGCGGTCTCCGACCCGGTGCATCTGTGCGAATTGAGCCGGGCCTATGTGATGGCGGCCCAGGCGTCCGGCATTCCCTTCACGCCCGATTTCAACGGCCCGCGGCAGGCGGGGACCGGCTTCGTCCAGATGAACATCAAGGACGGGCGGCGCGTCTCTGCGGCCGATGCGTTCCTGCATCCCGCCAGAAAGACCGGGCGGCTGGAGGTGCTGACCGGCAGCCTTGTCCACCGCATCCTGACCGCGAACGGCCGCGCCACCGGGGTGGAATATTCCCGCGGCGGCAAGATCGCCACGGCGCAGGCGGGCCGCGAGGTGGTGCTCTGCGCCGGTTCGATCGCGACGCCGAAGGTGCTGATGCTGTCGGGCATCGGGCCGCATTTCCACCTGAAGGAAACCGGGGTCCCGACCCTGGTCGACCTCGACGGCGTGGGCCAGAATCTACAGGACCATACCGAAGTGCCGGTGCTGTCGTTCTGCAACGGTCCCTACGGCTATTTCGGTCAGGACCGCGGCTGGAACCAGATCCGCAACGGTCTGCAATACCTGATGTTCAAGACCGGCCCCGTCACCTCGAACGGGGTCGAGGCCTGTTCGTTCTTCGACCCCGACGACCTGTCGGCCGAGGCCAAGATCCAGCAATTCTGTGTGCCGACGGTCTATCTGGAGCCGGGCACCACCGATCTGAAGCCGACCTGGGGCCTGACGATCAACTCCTGCGTGCTGCGGCCGGGATCGCGCGGGTCGGTGCGGCTGGCCTCGGGCGATCCGCGTCAGCAGCCGCTTGTCGATCCGAACTATTTCGAGGATCCCGAAGACCTGCGGCTGTCGATCGGCGGTGTAAGGCAGGCCCGGCGCATCCTGGCGCAGACACCGCTGAAGGGCATGATCGACCGCGAGATCTTTCCCGGCCCGGGCAAGGACAGCGACGAGGCCATCGCCGAACATGCGAAGAAATTCGTCAAGACCGTCTATCATCCGGTCGGCACCGCCCGCATGGGGCGCGCGGACGACCCGCGCGCCGTCGTCACGCCGGATCTGCGGGTGAAGGGGATTGACGGCCTGCGGGTCGCGGATGCATCGGTGATGCCGACGATCATCAGCGGCAATACGAACTCGACCACGCTGGTGATCGCCGACAAGGCAGTATCCTTCATGTTGCAGCACTGAAGGGCCAGGATGATGAACCGGACCATTCCCAAGATCGAACGGCCGCGACCGGTCTCCGAACTGGTGCTGGAACGGCTGCGCCAGGACATCATCGAAAACCGCTTCTCGCTTGGCGAGAAGATTTCCGAGGCGCAGTTGTCGGAACTTTACGGTGTGACCAAGGCACCGATCCGCTCTGCCTATATCCGGCTGGAGGGCGAGGGGCTGATCGAAATCCGGCCGCAGAACGGCACCTTCGTGTTCCGTCCCTCGGTCACGGAACTGCATGCGCTTTGCGAATTGCGCACCGCGCTCGAGGTCGAGGCCATGGCCATGGCGCTGGAGCGCGACCCGCAGGGGCTGGAAGCCGATATCCGTCGCATCTGCACGGAAATGCACGAAGTTCTGAAGGTCCGCGCGCGCGAGGCCTATCAGGAACTGGATACCGAGCTGCATCTGTGCATCATCGGGCGTGCGCAATCGCCCCTGCTGGAACAGACCTACCGCAGCCAGGTCAACAGCCGTTTTGCCGCGCTGCGCTATCGTTTCTCGCAGGAAGAGGCGCATAATTCCAATTCGCTGGGCGAGCACGAAGCGCTGAAACAAGCGATCATCGCCCGTGACTGCCCGGCGGCGGTCCGCATCCTGCGGACCCATATCGCCTATACCGAACGCTATTACAGTTCGATGGCCACCTGAACTCCCGGGCGGCCGGACTGGCCGCTTCGAACAGACATGTTACCTGTCTTGGGCCATCCCGGCGCCGGGACCCAAACACGAAAGGACCGCCCGATGAGCAAGCTGCGCATGATGCATGTAATGTTGCGCGTGCAGGATCTCGATGCCTCGATCCGGTTCTACACCGATCTGCTGGGGATGACGCTTATCCGCCGGCAGGATTTCCCGGAAGGCAAGTTCACGCTGGCCTTTCTGGGCTATGGCCCCGAGGAAACCGGAACGGTGATCGAACTGACCTACAACTACGATCACGGCCCCTATGAGATCGGCACCGGCTACGGCCATGTCGCGCTGGAAACCCCCGATATCTATGCCACGGCCGAAACCCTTCGGGCCGGCGGCGCGGTCATCACCCGCGAGCCCGGGCCGATGAAGCACGGGCGGACCCTGATCGCCTTTCTGAAGGACCCCGACGGCTATCTGATCGAACTGGTCCAGCCCGACTGGATGGTGCCCGCCGCCTGATCGGCGCCGGCCAGAGTCTTCCGACACGCCAGATTCTCCCGATACGAACGAAAGCTTCAAAGCCATGCGCGCGATCTACTGCACCAAACCGCAAGACGACCTGTCCACCACCAGCCTTACCGACCTGCCCGTGCCCGAGCCGGGGCCGGGCGAGGTGCGGGTCCGGGTTGCGGCGGCCAGCCTGAACCCGGTCGACTGGAAGCTCTGTGCCGGCGTGGCGCCATGGTGGCACGAGCCGCATGTCGTCGGCCTCGACGCCGCCGGGGTGATCGACGCGCTGGGCGAGGGTGTCGAAGGCTGGCAGGTGGGCGACCGCGTGGTCTGGCATGGCAACCTGAACCGGCAGGGCGTGTTTGCCGACTATGCCGTGACCGTGGCGCATGTTCTGGTCAGCCTGCCAGAGACAGTCTCGTTCGAGGCCGCGGCCGCCGTGCCCTGCGCCGGCCTGACCGCCTATCAGGCGCTGATCCGCAAGATCCGGCTGGAAGCGGGGCAGACCATCGTGATCCAGGGCGCCTCGGGCGGGGTGGGCGGCTTTGCCGTGCAGATCGCGCATCGCGTCGGGGCCAGGGTGATCGCGCTTGTCCGCCCCGAAAAGGCCGCGCGGGCCAGGGCGCTTGGGGCCGATGTGGCGCTGGACTACCGCGCCGCGGATCTGCCGGCCGAGGTCCGGGCCGCGAACGACGGGTTCGGCGCCGATGCGATGCTGGAGGTGGCGAACCCGCACGATGCCCGCAAATCCCTGTCCTTGCTGCGCTATAACGGCCATCTCGCCTGTGTCGACCCGCTGCCCGACCTGAGCCGGACGCCGCCCTATACCTATGCCGCCTCGATCCACGAGATCGCGCTGGGCGGCGCCTATGGTGCCGGCGATCTGCGCACGCAGCGCGACTTTGCCGTGATGGGTGCGACCCTGATCGAGATGCTCGCCGCAGGTACGCTGGATCCGATGATCGAGGCGGTCATCACGCTGGACGAGGTGCCGGATTATCTGGCCCGCCTGCGCCGCCGCGAGTTCGACGGCAAGGTGGTGGTGCGGATCGGCGCCTGATCCCGGGCCGGACGCAGACGGACGACAGAGGCCGCCGGAGGGCGGGGAATCGAGAGAGGACAGCGCGATGAGCGTTCCGCATTACCAGATGTACATCGACGGCGCCTTTACCGATGGCGAAGGCGCGGCGCGGGTCGAGGTGGAAAATCCGTCGAACGAGGCGGTCATTGCCACGGTGCCCGAGGGGACCGTAGCCGACGCCGGGCGCGCGATCGAGGCCGCCCGCCGCGCCCAGCCCGAATGGTCCCGCCTGCCTGCGATCGAGCGTGGCCGCATGGTCGGCAGGCTGGCCGGTGCCATTCTGGACGAACGCGAGCATCTGGCGAAGATCGTGGTGGCCGAACAGGGCAAGCCCATCGGGCAGGCCCGCGGCGAAATCGACGCAACCGCCAATTTCCTCAGCTATGCCGCCGAACAGGCGCGGCGGATTCAGGGCGAACTGCTGCCCTCGGACAATGCCGACGAGGATGTCTGGATCCGCCGCGCGCCCTATGGCGTGGTGGCGGCGCTGACGGCCTGGAACTATCCCTCGGCACTTGCCGGCCGCAAGCTTGGCCCGGCGCTGACGGCCGGCAACACGGTGGTGCTGAAGGGGCATGAGATCACGCCCCTGTCGGGGATCGAGATCGCCCGCATCGTAGATGGCCTGGGGTTTCCGGCCGGCGTGATCAACGTCATCACCGGACCCGGGCGCAGCGTCGGCCAGCATCTGGTGGAAAGCCGCGGTACCGATCTGGTGACGATGACCGGATCGGTCCGGGCGGGGCGCGAGATCTTCTCGGCGGCCGCGCCGGAGTTGAAGCCGATCCGGCTGGAACTGGGCGGCAAGGCCCCGTTCATCGTGCTTGAGGATGCGGATCTCGACCGGGCGGTCGACGCCGCGATCGTCTCGCGCTTCACCAATTGCGGCCAGATCTGCACCTGTGCCGAGCGGATCTATGTCCATGCGAAGGTTGCCCAGGCCTTCACCGAGAAATTCGTCACCCGCGCCAAGGCATTGATGCTGGCCGATCCGATGACCGATCCCGACATGGGTCCGAAGGTCAGCCGGCCGGAACTGGAGAAGATCGAGGCCATCGTCGCCCGCGCCGTTGCAGCGGGCGCCGAGGTCCTGACCGGCGGCGGCCGGCCAGCGGGCGCGGCCTTCGCCCGGGGGCATTGGTACCAGCCGACGGTGATGACCTCGCCCAGGGATAACCCGCTGACGAAAGAGGAAATCTTTGGCCCCGTCGCCCCGGTTACGGTGATCGGGGACTTTGACGAGGCCCTGGCCGAGGCGAATTCCAGCGACTATGGCCTCTCGGCCTATGTCTTCACCCGCGACGTCCGCCGGCTGATGCTGGCCGCGCGCGATCTGGCCTTCGGCGAAATCTACGTCAATCGCGGCTGTGGCGAACTGGTGCAGGGTTTCCACTGCGGCTGGAAGAACTCGGGTCTTGGCGGTGAGGACGGGCAGCACGGCTTTGAAGGCTATCTGCGCAAGAAGACCATGTATGTGAACTGGGCGGGCTAGACCATGGATCTGGCGCGGATACAGACCGTTGCCGAGATGCGCGAGCACGCCCGCGCGCGCGTCCCGCGGATGTTTTTCGGCTATGTCGACAGCGGGTCCTGGACGGAAGGCACCCGCGACCGCAATGCCGCGGATCTGGGGCGGATCCTGTTTCGCCAGCGGGTGTGCCGCGACCTGCGCGACCGCACGCTGGCCACCACCATGGCGGGCGAGGCCGTGGCCATGCCGCTGGCCATCGCGCCGACCGGCATGGCCGGCATGCTCTGGCCGAACGGCGAGGTGGCGTTGATGCGGGCGGCTGAGGTCGCGGGCATTCCCTATACCATGTCGACCTTCGCGATCTCCTCGATCGAGCAGGTGGCGGCGGCGGCCAGCCGCCCGTTCTGGTTCCAGTTGTATGTGATGCGCGACCGCGCCTTCGTGGCCGATCTGATGCGGCGGGCCTGGGCGGCGGGCTGCCGCACGCTGGTGCTGACGCTCGATCTGCAAATCCTCGGCCAGCGTCATGCCGACGTGCGCAACCGGCTTGGGGCGCCGCCGAAACCCAGCCTGCCGGTCATTGCGCAGTTCGCCGCCCGGCCCGGCTGGTGTCTGCGGATGCTGCGGGCGAAATCCTGGACCTATGGCAATATTCTCGGCCACCTGCCCGATGTCGACGGGTTGAAGCGGATGGCGGAATGGACGGCGGGCCAGTTCGAGCCGAACCTTGAGCATGATGCCATCGCCTGGGTTCGCGACCAGTGGCAGGGCCGGCTGATCCTGAAAGGCATCCTCGATCCCGAGGATGCGGCAGCGGCAACCGGCCTTGGCGCCGATGCGCTGATCGTGTCGAACCATGGCGGGCGCCAGCTTGACGGTGCCCCGAGCAGCATCGCGGCCCTTCCCGGAATCGTGGATGCCGTGGGCGGGCGGATGGAGGTCCACATGGACGGCGGCATCTATTCGGGGCAGGACATCCTGCGTGCCCGCGCCCTTGGCGCCCGGGGGGTCTATGCCGGGCGAGCCATGCTTTACGGACTTGCCACCGGCGGCGAGGCCGGTGTCGCCCGGGTGCTGGAGATCCTGCGCTCGGCGCTGGATCTGAGCATGGCCTTCTGCGGCCATACCCGGATCGACGATATCACCCCGGACGTCCTGCTCGACCCGCGCGCGGCGGGGATGACGCCGGCGGCCGACGGCATCTGACGGGGGAGCCGCCGGCCGCCGCCGCAGACGAATCCGCACCGCCTCTCTTTCTTCTTTCCTCCCCCGGGAATAGTCTGCGCGCAGCGGTGGCGCCGGTGCGGGGTCCGGCCAGTTTTCTGGCAGGACCCGACGATCTGCACCGGCTTGTAACGGCGATGCGATGAAAGGCGACAGGTACATGCAGAAACATCAGAATCTGATCAACGGCGAATGGGTGGGCGATACCTTTGCCGAAAACAGCAACCCTTCGGATCTGACGTCGCCCGTGGGGCTTTATGCCCGCGCCACCGCCGCCGAGGCCGAAACGGCCATCGCCGCCGCCCGTGCGGCCTTTCCGGCCTGGGCCGCGATGTCGCCGCTGCAACGCCATGCCATCCTGCGCAAGGCCGCCGACGAGATCACCGCGCGGCGCGAGGAACTGGGTCGGCTTCTTTCCTCGGAAGAGGGCAAGACCCTGGCGGAGGGGATCGGAGAAGCCGCCCGCGCTGGCCAGATCTTCGACTATTTCGCCGGCGAGGTCCTGCGCGCGGGCGGTGAGTTGCTGCCCTCGGTCCGTCCCGGCATCGGTGTCGAGATCACGCGAGAGCCGGTGGGCGTGGTGGGGCTGATCACACCCTGGAACTTTCCCATCGCGATCCCCGCCTGGAAACTCGCCCCCGCGCTGGCCTGGGGCAATTGTGTCGTGCTGAAGCCGGCCGATCTGGTGCCGGGCTGCGCCTGGGCGCTGGCCGATATCCTGCATCGCGCCGGCCTGCCCGCCGGCGTGCTGAACCTGGTGATGGGTCGTGGCTCGGTCGTGGGCCAGACCATGCTCGACAGCCCCGGCATCGACGCGATCAGCTTCACCGGCTCGACCGCGACGGGCGCGCGGGTGGCCGAAGCATCGGCCCGGCTGCGGCGCAGGGTTCAGCTCGAAATGGGCGGCAAGAACCCGCTGGTCGTGCTGGACGATGCCGATCTGGCCGTGGCGGTCGACTGCGCGGTTCAGGGCGCCTTCTTCTCGACCGGGCAGCGCTGCACCGCCTCGTCCCGGCTGATCGTGACCGAGGGGATCCACGACGCCTTTGTCGCCGCCGTGGTCGAGCGGATGGGGCAGCTGACCGTGGGCCATGCGCTGGACAGCGCGACCCAGATCGGGCCGGTGGTCGATGAAAGCCAGTTGGAGCAGGACCAGCGCTATATCGCGCTCGGCCGCGACGAAGGCGCGAAGCTGGCCTTCGGCGGCGAAAGGGTAAGCCGCGAAACCGAAGGCTACTTCCTGCAACCGGCGCTGTTCACCGATGCGACGAACGCCATGCGCATCTCGCGCGAGGAGATCTTCGGCCCGGTGGCCTGCGTGATCCGGGTGAAGGATTACGACGAGGCGCTGGCCGTGGCGAACGATACCGAATTCGGCCTGTCCTCGGGCATCGTCACCAGCAGCCTTGCGCATGCCACGCATTTCAAGCGTGCGGCACAGGCCGGGATGGTGATGGTGAACCTGCCCACGGCGGGGGTGGACTTCCATGTGCCGTTCGGCGGGCGCAAGGCGTCGAGCCTTGGGCCGCGCGAACAGGGACACCACGCGGTCGAGTTCTTCACCACGGTCAAGACCGCCTATACCTTCCCGGGCCGACCTTGACCGGCGGGCCGGAGGTGGTGGTGGCGCGGGCCGATCTTGCCGCGCCCGTGGCGCAGCGGCTGGTGCAGGCCGCGGTGGAGGAGGCGGCGCGCCAGGGCTGGCGCATCGCCGCCGTCGCCACCGATGCTGTCGGCCTGCCGCTGGCCCTGCTGCGGATGAACGGCGTGAACGAGGCTTTTCTGACTGCGGCCACCGACAAGGCCTGGACCGCCGCCAACTTCCGCCGCGCGACAGAGGCCCTGCGCGAACGCATGTCGGCCGAGGAACTGCGCGCCGGTGCGGCCAGCCGCCCGCGGATGCTGTTGTGGGGCGGGGGGCTGCCGATCCTGATCGACGGCGCCTGCGTTGGCGCCATCGGCGTATCGGGCGGCCTTGTCGCGCAGGACATCGCCTGCGCCGAGGCCGCGCTGGCCGCCTGTGGCCTGACCCAGGCCTGAAGGCGCGTCAGACCTGCTTGCCTGTGCGGCCCTCGGGGGCATGCCCCTTGCCCGATGGTCGCCGGTCGCGCACCATGTCCATGCAGTCAAAGGGGACCGGCCCGGGCAACGGCCGGCGGGCCGGTCCGGAATCATCGGGAAGGATTTGCAACCATGGGCATTTTTGTCGACATGTGGCGGGCGGTGTCTCCGCCGGCGCTGCGTGCCACCGGCCGCGATGGGAGAATGGCATGACCCGGCTCTATCGCTCGACCGAGACCGAACCTTTCGCGCGCGGCGAGGATTTCGGCCGCACCCATGCCGCCCGGATTGCCGCCACGGTGGCGGGCTACCGGACCATGTGGCGCGATCTGGACGCGGCGCATGATCCCTTTGCGCCGGGAGAGATGGCGCTCGCCGCGACCGAGGGCTTTGCCCCGCATCTGGCGGCGGAAATGCGCGGCATGGCGAGCGGGGCCGGGCTGGACCCGCGGCTGATCGGCGCGATCAACGCCCGCACCGAGGTGCTGGGGGCGCTGCGCGCGCCGCTGCGCGGAGAATGCTCGGCCGTGATCGCGCTGCGTGACCGGGGAAGCCTGCCGCCGGTCGCCGTGCAGACGTGGGACTGGTATCATCGGTTCCGCGACACATGGCTGGTCTGGGAAATCCCGCTGGCGGATGGCACCATCACGCGCACCATGACCGAATGCGGCATCGTCGGAAAGGCCGGGATGAATACCCGAGGCCTGGGCCTTCTCTTCACCATCCTGCACCATGCCGACGACGGCAACGGCATCGGCGTTCCGGTCCATGTCATCGCCCGCGCCACGCTGGACCTTGGCACCAATATCGCCCATGCGGCGCAGATTGCCGCCTCGGCCGTAGTGACGGCCTCGACCTCGCTGAACCTGTCGGCGTGGGACGGCCGGCGGGCAGCCGCGATCACGGTCGAGGTTCATCCCGGCGGCCCGGGCTTCGTGCTGCCGGATGCGGCGGGGTTGCTGGTCCATACCAACCACTTCCTCGACGCCCGGCCGGCGCTGTCGGATACCGAGCCGAGGAGGAATCCCGATACGCTCCTGCGCCGCGACATGCTGATCCGGCAACTGGCCGGCGGGGTTCGCGATTCCGCGCAGGTCATCGCGGCGATGGACAGCCACATGTTCGCCGATTCCGCGCTGTGCTGTCATCCACTGCCGGGCGATCCGGACGACCAATATGCCACACTGGCAACGATTTCGCTGAACCTGGCCAAGGGCAGCATGGAGGTTCACGACGGCGGACCCTGCACCTGGCATCCGCTGCCAGCCTGAGCGTCGGCGCCGGATCCGTAAAGGGGCCGCGCACGGAAGTGATCGGAAAGCGGCCCGGTCAGGCCGCCTTGTTCGCCCGGGATTCGATCAGGATGGCGTAGATCTTGGCCGGATCGCTGTTCGCCCGCAGCTTCTGCACCAGCGCGGTGTCGCGCATCGTGCGGCTGACCAGCGCCAGCGCCTTCAGATGATCCACGCCCGAATCCTTTGGCGCCAGCAGGCCGAAGACCAGATCGACCGGCTGCCGGTCGACTGAATCGTAATCGAGCGGCTTTTCCAGCCGGATGAAGATGCCGGCGATCCGGTTCAGATCGTCAAGCCGCGCATGGGGCAGGGCGATGCCATGCCCCACGCCGGTGGGCCCCAGCGTCTCGCGCTCCTGCAAGCCGTCGACGGCGGCAGCGGCCGGAATCTGCCAGGCTTGCTGGGCGATCTCGCCAAGCTCCTGAAACAGCCGCTTCTTCGACGTGAACTGTCCGACGACACGAACAGATGCGGGAACGAGAAGACTGGATAGATCCATGAGATGCAGAATTCCTGTGGCGGGCAGCCGTCAGCGGCTGTTGCGGGGATCGATCCAGCCGATGTTGCCGTCTTCCCGACGATACACCACGTTCACGCCCCCATGCCCTTCGTTGCGGAAGACCAGAAGCTTCTGCCCTGCCAGTTCCAGCTGCATCACGGCCTCGCCCACGGTGATGGATGGAATCTTGGTTTCCATCTCGGCGATGACCACGGGGGCAAGCGTGTCCGGCTCGGCATCCTCGGTCTCTTCGGATGGTGCGAGGATATACTTGGCAGCCTCGCCATATTCAACCGGCGCCTTGCGGTCATTGTGATGATTGCGGATGCGGCGCTTGTAGCGGCGAACCTGCTTGTCCAGCCGTTCCCGGCAGGATTCGAAGGCGGCATAGATTTCGGCGGCATGACCGTTGGCCTGGGCCGTCAGCCCGGTCGACAGATGGATGACCGTCTCGCAGACGTATTCGTGCGCGGATTTGGAAAAGACCACGACTGCGTCGGTTGGTCGCTGGGCATATTTGTCGACCAGTTCACCGATCTCGGCCTTGACGTGTGTCGTCAGGGCCTCCCCGATGTCCATCTGCTTGCCGCTGATCTGGTAGCGCATGATCTCTCCTCTTCTGTCTTGTCCGGGCGCGACGATCCTCTTCGCCGGGACCGGGTCGTAAGTCTGACCTGTGCAGGATAGGCCTGCCCCGCAAGAGGCTCCGGTGCGAAAACGGGCCGCGTCGGCGGGAAAGCGAGGGTGAGTGTCGTGCGCATCATGACCATTTGGTGACAGCGCAAGTCACCTGTCAACTGAATCGGAGAGTTGCTTCACATGATCCGGAAATTCTCGCCAAGGTAGACCCGGCGCACCATTTCGTCGCGGATCACTTCGTCGGTGGTTCCCGACATCAGCATCGTTCCGTCATGCAGGATATAGGCGCGATCGACGATCTCCAGCGTCTCGCGGACGTTGTGGTCGGTGATCAGGACGCCGATCCCGCGAGACTTCAGATCCTGCACCAGATGGCGGATTTCGCCGACCGCGATCGGATCGACGCCGGCGAAGGGTTCGTCGAGCAGCAGGTATTTCGGATCGGCGGCCAGACAGCGCGCAATCTCGACCCGGCGCCGTTCGCCGCCCGACAGCGCCAGCGCGGGGGTCTGGCGCAGATGGGTGATCGAGAATTCGCCCAGAAGCTCTTCCAGCCTTTCGCGCCGCTTGTGGCCGTCCGGCTCGCAGATTTCGAGAACGGCAAGGATATTGTCCTCGACCGAAAGCCCGCGGAAGATCGAGACTTCCTGCGGCAGGTAGCCGATCCCCAGCCGGGCGCGGCGGTACATCGGCAGAAGCGTGACATCGCGCCCGTCGATCAGCACCTGGCCACCCTCGGGCGTGACAAGGCCGGCGATGGAATAAAAGCAGGTCGTCTTGCCCGAGCCGTTGGGACCAAGCAGCGCCACCACCTCGCCGCGGTGCAGATCCATCGAGACATCGCGGATGACGGGGCGCTTCTTGTAGGACTTGCGCAGGCTGCGGACCGAAAGCCCCTGCGAGCCGGGCGTCATCGTCAGGTCCGGGCGCTGCGGCATCAGTTTCCGCCCGGGGTGAAGGTGGTGGAAACCCGCCCCTCCATCACGCCCGTGCCGTCCTTCAGCTGGATCGTCAGCTTCTGCCCCGCCATGGTGCTGGCGCCCTGGGTCAGAAGGACGTCGCCGGTCATCACGATGGTCCCGCTGTCGATGGTATAGATCGCCTCGCGGGCCTCGGCCGCATCGGTCGCATTGGCGATGGTCACGCCGCCGGTCGCATGCAGTTGCGAGATCGAGGTTCTGTCCTGGCCGTAGATGACCGTCACCTCGGCGGCGGCCATCCGCATCTCGCCCTGCGCGACATGGACATTGCCGGTAAAGACGGCACTGCCATCGGCATTGTTCACGGCCAGCCGGTCGGCGTCGACCGTGACAGGGAGCGTGGTGTCCTGTTTCAATCCGCCGAAATCGACCGTCGCCTGCTGGGCAGCGACGGGACCGGCGGCAAGTGCAAGGATCAGGGCAAGGGCCAGACGGGTCATTCAGGGTTCCGTGTCAGGGGCTGTACCGC
Source organism: Rhodobacter sp. (assembly GCA_039808125.1). GTDB lineage: Bacteria > Pseudomonadota > Alphaproteobacteria > Rhodobacterales > Rhodobacteraceae > Pseudogemmobacter. The sequence goes on from JBDHSO010000014.1 coordinate 21,296, forward strand.
CCGGAAGGTATATCAGCTTAACCTTTTCGGAGAAAACCAGAAGATAGGTTTTCCCGCCGGTTCCGTTGCCGTCCTGCTGCTCCAGCGTGAACTTCTGCGCCTCGATCCGGCCGGCCGGGCCGGTTGCCGCGACCGGGCCGGTGCTTTCGGCATGCGAACGGTCAAGCGCGGTGTCGAGACCCGGCATCTCGACCCGGTAGCCAGAGGAGGAGATCAGCGTCACCCCGTCAGACATGCGCAGCGCGCCCGCGCCGGTGTCGATCTCTGCCGTGCCGGCAAGAATTTCGGTGCGGCCGCCGCCGGGCATCTTCAACTCGGCCGTGACGTTCTGCGCCGCGGCGGTGCGATCGGCGGTGGCCGGCCGCGCGGCCTCGGCCGTGACGCTGATCTCGGTGCCGTCCGAGGTGGTGCCGGCATAGGTCGGCGCCGTCATCCGCGGATTGCGGGCCAGCGCCTCGACATCGACCTGGGCATAGGGAATCGCATCCGAAGGGTCGATCCGGTCGCCCAGCAGGAACAGCGTCGACAGAAGCGCCAGCGCGACCAGCGGCAGGCCGACCTTCAGCCAGTTCACCAGGCGCGAATGGCGGTCAATCCCGGCCATGGCGTCAATGCATGTAGATGTCGTGCGTGTCGCCCCAGCCCATCAGGTCCAGTTCGGCCCGGGTCGGCAGGAAGGCGAACAGGCGCCCGGCCAGATCGAGCCGTCCCTCGCGGATCAGCCGCTCTTCCAGCGCCGCCATCAGCGCATGCAGGTAAAGGACGTCCGAGGCGGCATAGTCCTTTTGCGCCTCGGTCAGTTCGGCCGCGCCCCAGTCGCTGGTCTGCTGCTGCTTGGACACATCGACGCCGACCAGATCGGCCAGCAGGTACTTCAGCCCGTGCCGGTCGGTGAAGGTGCGGACCAGTTTCGAGGCGATCTTGGTGCACCACACCGGCGCCGTCGTCACGCCGAAGGCCTGCTTCAGGGCGGCAATATCGAAACGGCCGAAGTGGAACAGCTTCAACACCGCGGGATCGGTCAGCAGGCGTTCCAGATTGGGCGCGCGGGTCTGGCCGCGGTCGATCTGCACCAGATGGGCATTGCCGTCACCCGAGGACAACTGCACCAGGCACAGCCGGTCGCGCCGCGGGTCGAGGCCCATCGTCTCGGTGTCGATGGCGACGACCGGGCCAAGGGACAGTCCGTCCGGCAGGTCGTTCCGGTAAAGATGGATGGCCAAGGGACATGCCTTTCGGAGTTGATGACGCCCGGCTTAGCCTTGCCCATCGGGCCGGTCAACGCCGCCGATGCCTGCCGGCCATCCTAGGACGCTGCCCCGGCCGCCTGCGGGGTGAAGTCGAACAGCATGACATGGCGATAGATCTGGCCCGGATCCAGCCGGCAGGAGGGGAACTGCGGCCGGTTCGGGCTGTCGGGAAACTTCTGCGTCTCCAGCGCAAAGCCGCCAAAGCGGCAGATCGCGCCGGTCTTGCCGGGCAGGCTGCCGTCGAGATAGCCGCCGGAATAGAACTGCACCCCTGGCTCGGTGGTCCAAAGCCGCAGCCGGCGGCCGGAGCCGGGATCCCAGGCTTCGGCGGCAAAGCGCAGCATCTCGCCCCTGCGGGGGCCGGTCGGGGCCGAGAGGCAAAAGTTGGTATCGAAGCCGGCCTCGCCCGGCATCTGCCGGCCAATGGGGCGGGCGGTCCGGAAATCGAAGGCCGTGCCGTCGACGGCGCGGATTTCGCCGGTGACGATCAGGGCGGCATCGGCGGGGGTGTAATGCCCGGCCTCGATCCGCAGCATCTGGCCCAGAACGTCGCCGGCGCCCGCCAGGTTGAAATAGGCGTGGTTCACGATATTGACCACGGTCGGCGCATCGGTCGTGGCCTCCATCCCGATCCGCAGGCGGTTCTGCGCGTCGATCCGGTAGGTGGTGCGCATCGTCATCGCGCCGGGAAAACCCATCTCTCCGGCGGCGGAGGTCGCGGTCAGCGTGACGGCGCGCGGCGCGACCTCGGCGATCTGCCAGTGCTTGCGGTCGAAGCCGCGGGCCCCGCCATGCAGCGTGTTGGCGCCTTCGTTGCGGTCGAGGCGGATCGTGTGGCCGTCCAGCACGAAACCCGCGCCGCCGATCCGGTTGGCGCAGCGGCCGCAGGTGGCGCCGATATAGGTGGTCGAGGCGACCCAGGCGTCAAGGTCGCGATAGCCGAGCGCGATGTCGACCGGATGCCCGTCGCGCCCCGCCACCTCCAGCCCGACGAGGCGCGCGCCATAGGTCATGACATCAAGGCGCAGGCCTTCGTCGCCGGTCAGGGTGACGCATTCGACGCTGTGGCCGTCGATTTCTCCGACAATGCGGCGCATGGCCCCCTCCCCATCCGAAATCAGCAAACCGCGACGAGGCCGCAAACACAACGGTTTTCGCAGGTCTTGCGCGGCAAAAGAAAGGGTGTCTGGCCGGAGGAGGAGGTCGGGTTGCTGGCTGGCCGGCGGCTGGCTTGCGTCCCTGCGATCCTGGTAGCCCGAATGGGCTGGCCGTGCAAGAAAAATCTTCGGGAAATCAAATAGTTGAGTATTTCTATCGGGTGTTTCTGCGGCCGACCCCCTGCCCTGCGGTGGCCAGCGCCAGCCCATCCACCACGGCGGTGAACGCTTCGGAGCGGACGAGTTCGGCCTGCGGGCACAGCCGCAACGCCTCGTCCGCGACCAGACCCATCAGGCTGGAGCCGCCAACCAGAATCACCCGGCCGATCGCCTCGGGCGGAATGGCGGCCATCCGCAATGTCTGGGCCGCGGCATCCGCCAGCGCCGCGCGATGACGGGTCAGCACGCGATCCATCGTTTCCGGCCGCACCGCGCGGGACAGGCCGGGCTCGATGAAACCCATGGCGATGCGGGCCTCGTCGGTGCCGGAATTGGCGGCGATCTTCGCACGCTCCACCGCAAAGGCCAGATCGTGGCCGAGTTCCTGTTCCAGCACCGTGACCAGCCGGTCCATCTTGCGCCGGTCAACCGCCATCCGGGCCATATCCCGGGCCTGGCGTCGGGTGTCCGGCGTGTAAAGGAACGGGATCATCGCCCAGTTCGCCAGATCCGCATAGATCGCACCGGGTACCGGCAGCAGGCCCGGGCCGAATTCGCGCCGCAACTGCCCGCCGCGGCCCAGCGCCGGCATGGCATGGGTCATCGAGATCGAACGGTCGAAATCGGTACCGCCGAGGCGGATGCCGTGGCTGCCCAGGATCTCGATGCCCGCCCCGGCGCTGCGGAAAACCGAAAAATCCGAGGTGCCGCCGCCGATGTCGACGATCAGCCCCGGGCCGTCGGCCCGGCCGAGTCGGTGGCAGGCCAGCGCGGCGGCCTCGGGCTCTGCCAGAAAGGCCACCTCCTCGAAACCCGCGGCAAGATAGCAGGTGCGCAGGTCGAGCTCCGCACGGGCGTCCTGGTCCGCGTCGCGGGTATGGAAATGCACCGGGCGGCCCGAAAGGACGCGGCGGAACCGCAGTCCCGTCGCCGCCTCGGCCCTGCCGCGCAGTTCGGCCAAAAAGGCCGTGACGATACCGGCCAGATTGCGCCGCCGGCCGGCGATCAGGCGGTCTTCGTGGAACAGCGGCATGCCCAGCACCGATTTCAGCGCGCGCATGTAACGGCCCTCGGCCCCGTCGGTCAGGGCGTGGGCGGCCTCGGCCCCGATGCGCATGCCGTCGCCGGCAGCCGCGAAGAATACGGCGGTGGGCAGTGCGTCGGATCCGGCCTCGACCGGAATGCGCCTGATCCGGCCGTCATGCAGCACGGCCGCGGCGGTGTTCGAAGTGCCGAAGTCGACGGCAAGCATGTCGGGCAGCATGCGGATCCCAGGGGTTGCGCAAAGGCGGGCGGCGTAGCCGGAAATCCGCCCGCCCGCAAGCCGTTGTGGTGGCGGGCGACGTTGGCAACCGGGGGTGGACGGGTCGTCGCCCGGGCCGTAGCATCGCCGCGCCGGCCGCGGATCGGCCGGGCGGGACGGAGAGGCGAAATGACTGGTGCAGAACTGACCGATACCTTTCGCGAGGCATTCCGCTGCCATCCCGCCGGCGTGGCCGTCATCACCGCCGATGACAATGGCCGCCCCGTCGCACTGACCGTATCGTCGCTGATTTCGGTCAGCGCCGCGCCGCCGGTGGTGGCCTTCTCGCTGTCCGCGCGTTCGACATCGGCGGCACCGCTGTTGCAGGCCAGCTCGATGGTGATCCATCTTCTGCGCTACACCGATCTGGACCTTGCCCGTCTGGGCGCCACCTCGGGCGCGGACCGCTTCCCGCCGGGTATCGCCTGGGAACGGCTGCCGACCGGAGAGCCGCGCTATACGCAGGTTTCCACCTGGTTTCGCGCAAAGGTCGTGGGCACGCTGCCGCTGGAGGGGGCAACGCTGGTTGCGGCCGAACTGCTGGAGGGCCGCGCCGCTGACCCCGCCGACACGTCCGAACATCAGTCGCTCGTCTATCTCGATCGCCGCTGGCATCGCCTGCGCGAGGAACTGGACGGCTCGTCGCGGAGCTGAGATGTCCGCCGCCGTCCTTTCGCGGGCGGCGGGGCGCGCATGCGGAATGTTCCGGTCAGGCTGCCTTGCCGGCCGCCCGCGGTTGCAGGACGACGACCGCCTCGGAGGTCTGCATCTGGAAGGTCAGGCTTTCCTGAAGATACAGCGTCACGGTATCGGCCGTATGCGTCAGATAGCCGATGGAAATATCCTGCCCCAACCACAGGTCGAAGTCGCCGCCACGGGTGGACACGACCGCCCCGCCGGCCAGAGCCTGGCTCCACGCCACCGGCGCATCGACCAGCCTTTCCAGGTGCTTCAACACCGGATATCCGTCATCGTCGCCGCCCGTCGCCCGGGTGAACGGCTCGGTACCGAGGACCAGCGCATAGGGCCCGTTCACACCGGCCAGCCGCAGCGCGGTGATGGCGCGCGCCACGGCCTCGGGATAATCGGCCACGCTGTCGGGCAGGGCGATGCCGGGGTTGCTGGAGGCAGGCAGCAGGCCCTTTACCCCGGTTTCGGCATAGCCGTCGAACACCAGCCGGTCCTCGGCCAGCGCGATCTGGCGTGCGGCATCCTTCAGCGGCTGCCAGTCCGAATCGTTCGATCCCCGCGCCACATCGTCGATGGCGGCCCGGCTCAGGTCGAAGGGCACGCGCAACTCGACCAGCGGGTTCACCTCGCGCCGGACGCAGCGCACCCCCTCGGCCAGCGCGGGGGCGCTGTGCAGATGGCCGGTGCCGACGGCCGACAGGTCCGTCCCCTCCGGCCCGCGCAGATCGACGATGCGCCGCGCGCCGAGATAGCGCGCCAGGGTGCGCTTTGCCTCGGCCTCGATCTGCGCCCAGGCGGCATCGCTGATCGGCGCCAGGGCGCGGTGAAGGTTGTCCATGTCAGTTCCCCCGTTTCAAGGATCCAAGCCCGAGCGAGCCGTCGGTCCGCATCGCGGAATCCGGTTCGGTCGCGGGCGCCGCCAGCCTGCCGCCCGCGGCGACGATGTCGAGCATGCCGGACGGCGGCACGAAGAACAGGCATCCCGTCACCGCCTGGCTGACGTCGAGGATGCGATCGTAATTACCGGGCGGATTGCCGACGAACATGTTGGTCAGCATGGTCTCGATCCGGCCGGGTTCGCGGGCATAACCGATGAAGAACGTGCCGAACTCGCCCGTTGCGGGGCTGCCGAAGGGCATGTTGTCGCGCAGGATTTCCAGTTGGTTGCCATCGGCATCGTCGATATTGGTCAGGACGTTGTGGGCAAAGCTGGCCTTTTCGGGATCCGGGAACTCGATGTCCGACAGCTTGTGCCGGCCGATGACGCGCTCCTGCTGCTCGACCGGCATCGCCTCCCACCGGGCCATGTCATGCAGGTATTTCTGGATGATGACATAGCTTCCGCCGGCAAAAACCGGATCCTCGGGGCCGATCACGACTGCCTCGGTCAATGCGGCGCCGACCGGGTTTTCCGTGCCGTCGACAAAGCCCAGCAGATCGCGGTTGTCGAAGAACTTGAACCCCTGGGTTTCGTCGCGGACCGCGGTGACGGGGCCGAGGCGCCGCATGACATGGGTGACGAGTTCGAAGCAGTAATCCGGGCGGGCGGCCCGGACATGCAGCAGAATGTCGCCCGGCGTCGACGGCGCGTGATGGACGCCCGCGATCTCCCGGAACGGATGCAGGCCCTGCGGCAGGGCGCCGAGATCCAGCCGTGACCAGAGCGCCGCGCCGATGCCCAGAATGCAGGTCAGCCCGGCCTCGGCACTGCGGAACCCCACCGCCTTTATGAGCGAGGGCAGATCGGCGCAGAGGTCGCGGAACGTTGCCAGCGCCTCATCCCCCTCGTTCACCGTCAGGGTGACGAAGATGGCGCTGCGTGTCAGGGCGCCCTCGACAGGCTGGCTTGCAATGGTCGGCATGGCGATTCCCCCGGCTGCCGGGCCGACAATACAGCGATCCACCATCGTCCCGAAAGGGTTGAGTTTTCCGCGCCGTTGCGGCCGGACCACTCACCCAGGCCCATCGCGCGGCAAGGTGGCGGCGATGCGCCGGCATTTCCGCGCGCGGGGCGCAAAAAGCAGCGGCAGACCGGCCCGGGCGGGCCGGTCGACGCTGTACGCAAGGGCACCCTCCCCCCGGTTTCGCGCCACGAGGGCGCGAAGGTGTGCGGGGGGGGGCGGGCCCGCCGCCGCAACGGCGGGCGCGGGGATCAGTTCATCGTGGCAAGATAGGCCACGAGGTCATCGCCGCCCTTCGGCAGCTTGAAGGTCATCTTCGACTTCGCGCCGCTGTCGTCGAGCGTGGTCTTCAGCCAGGCGGCCGGATCCGTGACATATTCGACGAGGCTCGCCTCATCCCAGACCTTGCCGGTTTCGCCCACGGCAAGGATCGAGGGGCCGTATTTGAAGCCTTCGACCGAGGCGACCGGACGACCGACCACGCCCCAGAGGTTGGGGCCGGTCTTGCCGCCCTTCTGGATCTCGGTCCCGTCCGGGGCGATGATCGCATGGCAGGACTTGCACTTCTTGTACTCGTTCTCGCCCTTTGCGGGGTCGCCGGCCAAGGCCGGACCCGCCAGAAGTGCGGCGGCAATCGCGAAGATGGCTGCGTGTTTCATTTCCTGTTCTCCTTTTGCTGTTGAATGGGTCGGGGGCCGCCCTCGGCCTCGCGGATCAGGTTGCGCACCCAGACCGCGGCGGCAAAGGACGCTGGAATCGAAAGGGGCACGGCCCAGAGCAGGGCATCGACAGGCGCGATCGCGTCGAGCCGGCCGGTCGATCGCAGGATCAGACCGAACAGGAAGACGTTGATCGCCACCGCGCCGGCGACGAAGGGCCAGAGGATCAGCCCCAGTTTCCACAGGCTCTCAGTGAGAGGTGCCGTCTTCGAAGGTGATCTTGTTCCAGACATTGTATTTCCCAGAGGGTTTCACCATCGGCAGGCGCCTTGTTTCGGTCAGGCTCGCCGCGTCATAGACGATCACTGCGCCGTCCTGTTCCCACAGCGACACCAGCGCATGGCGCCCGTCGCGGGTGAATTCGGTATGGGCGACGGTCTTGCCCGGCACGGGGGTCAGCACCTTCACCACCTCAAGGCTTTGCTTGTCGATGATGTGCATCTCGCCCTTGTGGTCGCCGGTGAAGACATCGGCCCAGATATAGGGCGTGCCGTCGTGGCTGCGCAGGAAGAAGCCGGGGCCCGAGGTCTCGATCACCTTGACGACCGACCAGTCCTCCATGTCGATCACGCTGATGCGGCCCTCGTTCAGATGCGGGATGGCCATGACCCGGTGCCCGTCGCGCAGCCAGGAGATGCCGGAACCGAGATGCGGCATCCCCGGCAGCGGCAGGGTTGCGATCTCGCGCCCGACATCGAGGTTGACCACAACGCCCGTCTCGCCCTCGCGGTTGGCGCCGATCAACTCGCGGTAGTCGGGCGAGAAGAAGAAATCGTCCAGCGGCGCCGACACGTCGATGCGGCGCCGGGCGAAGAGGCCGCGTTCCACCCCCAGCGCCTCTTCCATGCCGTTCTCGTTGGAATGGACAAGGCCGGGGGCATAGGGGCCGCCGTCCTCGGTGGTGGCGATTTCCCAGATTTCGGGCACATCCTTCAGCGCCAGCACGAAGGTGTCGCGCTGCGGCGCCTGATAGACGGCGGAAACCCGGCTGGGCGTTCCGTCGCGGCCGGCGACATCGATGACCTTCGCCACCGACAGGTCGGCGGTCGACAGGATCGTCAGGGTGCTGGGCAGATAGTTCGCCACAGCCAGCCACTTGCCGTCATGGCTGATCGCGATGTTGCGGCTGTTCAGCCCGGCACGGATGCGGCCGGCCTCGGTCAGTGACCAGATATCGTATTTCTGCACCCAGCCGTCGCGCGACATGATGAAGACGAAGCGGCCGTCCGCGGAAAACTTCGGCCCGCCATGCACGGCAAAGGGTGTCTCGAACCTGTCGAGCACGGCGAAGCTGTCGCCATCCAGCACCGAAATATGGCTGTCGCCGGTTTCCACAACCAGTGTGACATTCATCGGATCGGCCGAGAAGACCGGGGCGGCGGCGGGAGTGTAATCGGCGCGCAGGTCGCGGGTGGCCATGATCTCGGCCTCGCCCCAGACCGGCGGCACCGGCAGGGGCGACGAGACATAGGCGGCAACCGCCGCGATGTCGGCCGGCGAGAGCGTGGCGCCGAAGGCCGGCATCTGGGTCATCGGACGGCCGTCGGCGATGACGGCGGCCAGCTTCTCTCCCTTCAGCCGGCCCAGGCTTTCGGGGATCAGCGCCGGGCCCTGGGCGCCCAGCCGGGTTTCGGCATGGCACGAGGCGCAGAGATCGGCATAGATCGCCGCCCCGTCGGGTTCGGCGCGCGCGGTGCCCGTCGCCAGCGCCAGACCAAGGGCGACGGCGCTAAAGGAAGCGATGCGCAGGATCATGGCGTTTTCCGCGGAAGGGCGTGACGGTCAGGCGCTCGGTCTCGTCCACGCCGATCTCGGCATTGGAGAGGTAGCAGGCGGGATCTTCGGCCCAGGGGTCGCCCGTCACCTGAAGCGCCCGGATGCGGGTGTTGCCGCCGCAGACCGCGCGGAAGGTGCAGGCGCCGCAGCGCCCCTTCAGCGGGCGCGGGCGCTGGCGCAGCGTGGCCAGCATCGGGTCGTCGCCCGTCCAGAGCGTGCTGAACGGCGCCTGCTTGACGCTGCCGACGGTATAGTCCGACCAGTAGGTATCGGGATGGACCTTGCCCTGCGGGTCGATGTTGGCAACGCCGAGGCCGGCCGAATTGCCGCCCCAGGCTTCGAGATGCGCGCGCAGATGGGCGGCCGTCTCGGCCCCGAAGCGGCGTTCCGCCCAGGTCAGGAACAGCACGGCATCGGCATCGTTGTTGCCGGTGACGACCTCCAGCGCCCGTCCCGACCGGACGGCCGACCAGGCACGGTCGATCAGCAGGTCCACCGCGGCGCGGGACCGCGCATGTTCGGCATCCTCGCCCCGGTTCTTGTCGCCGCGGCCGGCATAGACCAGATGCGACAGGTAGAACTTGTCCACCCCCTCGGCCTCGCACAGATCGAGCATTCCGGGCAGGAAGCCGGCGTTGTCGTCCGTGATGGTAAAGCGCAGGCCGACCTTCACCCCCCGCGCTTTGCAGGCCCGTACCCCGGCCAGCGCCGCATCGAAGGCCCCGTCGACGCCGCGGAACCAGTCGTTCATCTGGCCCAGCCCGTCGAGCGAGATGCCCACATAGTCGAAATCCAGATCGGCGATGCGGTCGATGTTCTCGGCCAGTTTCGTGCCGTTGGTCGACAGCGACAGGTGGCGGAACCCCAGATCCTTGGCCCGTTCGGCCAATGTGAAGAAATCGAACCGGCTGAGCGGCTCCCCGCCGGACAGGATCAGCGCGGGGATGCCGAAGGCGTGCAGATCCTCCAGCACGCCCATCGCCTGTTCGTGGCTCAGCTCGCCCGGAAAGGGCACGTCGGCGCTGGTGGTGTAGCAATGCCGGCAGCGCAGGTTGCAGGTGCGCGTCAGGTTCCAGATCACCACGGGTTTCACCGGGCCGGCCCGGCGGCGCACCGGCGTGGGCGCGACGATCTCGCGCATGTATTGCGTCAGACGAAACATCAGCCTTCTCCGGACAGGCGCAGGCCCGTCTTCTTCAGGATGCGGGTGGAATAGAGGATGTCATGGGTCCGGCAGGCCGGCCCCAGCAGCGCTGCGACCTCGGCGCGCTTGGTCGCGACCTCCTGGCGGTCATGGCCGTGCAGCATGGCAAAAAGGTTGTAGGGCCAGTCCGGAAGGGCGCGGGGCCGGCGGTAGCAATGCGATACGAAATCGAGGGCGCCGACCTTTGCGCCCAGCGCATCGACCTCGCTGTCGTCGACGTCCCAGACGCTCATCCCGTTTGCGACCATCCCCAGCGCATAATGGTTCGGTGCCAGCGCGATGCGGCGGATCACGCCGCTGGCCTGCATCGCCCGGATCCGTGCCATCACCTCTTCCTCGGTCAGCGCCAGCCAGCGCGCCACCTCGGCAAAGGGTTCGGGCGCCAGCGGCAGCCCGCCGGAGGTGGCGGCGACGATGCGGCGGTCTGTGGCGTCTATGGTCATACGGCAACCCTGAAGCCGATGAAGAATTCGCGTTCCTTCGGAAAGCGCAGCACCTTCAGCCCCGTTTCCCGTTCGATGCGCTCGGCGGCACTGCCGATGGCCTCCGGTCTTTCGGTGGCCAGCACGAACCACAGGTTCAGCCGATGCGCGCGTTCATAATTATGGGCAACCTCCGGCAGCGCATTGACCAAAGTCACGACGGTATCGAAACGGTCGGCCGGCACATCCATGGCGCAAAGGCAGAAGGCGCCGCCCATGGCTTCGGCATCGAAGAAGGGGCCGAAGCGGGTGACGGCCCCGATCTCGCGCAGGCGGGCGATACGGGCGAGAAGGTCGTCCTCGTCAAGGCCAAGCGCCGCGCCGGTCGCGGCAAAGGGGCGCGAGACGACCGGAAAGCCGGCCTGCAGCGCGTTCAGGATCGCGCGGTCGGCGCTGTCGAGGCTGTCGGCGGGCAATGGGGCGCGTCTCATGCGGCCTCCGCAATGCTGGTGCCGGTCTGCTTGAAGCAGCGGGTGGAGAACAGCGGCTTGTGCGCGGCGCCGGCAAGTTCGGGCAGGGCGGCGGCGCTGTCCAGGACGGCCAGCGCCTCGGGGCGCGACCGGGCGTGGATCATGGAATAAAGCCCGTAGGGCCAGAGGCCGGGCACCGTGCGGCGCTGATAGCACAATGTCACGCCGGGATGGGCGGCCAGCGCCGGGCCGGCGGCGGCGATTCGGGCCTCCGGCAGGGACCAGACCACCATCGCATTCGCGGTCCAGCCCAGCGGGCGATGCCGCACGATCACGCCCAGGCGCGTGACCACGCCCGCAGCGACCAGGCGATGCAGCCGGGCAATCAGCGCCGCCTCGCCAAGGCCAAGCTCTGCCGCCAGCGCCGCATAGGGCGCGGGGCACAGCGCCAGCCCGGTACCGGAGAGCCGCGACAGGAGTGCCCGGTCGCAAGCGTCCAGCGGCACCGGATCGCCCGACCGGCGCGTCGGAGCGGCCCGGCCCGCGCCACGCAGCGAAAAGCCGAGGTCGATGTGGAACGGCCGCACCAGCCGCAAATCCAGCACCTTCAGCCCGGCGGCGGCCTCAAGCCGGGCAAGGCGCGCGGTCAACGCCGCCTCGTCCGGGGCCGCCAGAACGAACCACAGGTTCCAGTCGTCTTCCCGCAGATAGGAATGGTTCACACCCGGCTCTGTCCCGACCAGCGCCGCCACCTCGTCGACCCGTGCGCCGGGCACGGCCATCGCCGCCAGCGTCGAGGCGCCGGCGGTATTGGGGCGCACGGTGGCGCCGATGCGGGACACGATGCCATCGGCCCGCAACCGCTCCAGCCTGCGCAGCACCTCGGCCTCGGTCAGCGACAGCGCCGCGGCAAGCGCGGCGAAGGGCTGCAGCGATAACGGGAATCCGCGCTGGAACTCGTCCAGGAGGCGGGTATCGAAGGGGTCGAACCCGTCCATCGCCTAAAGCCCCGTCCGATGGGCGCGGGCGGTGAAGAAGATGCCGCTTGGGGCCTGCGCGTCGATCTCTCCGATCTTTTCGCGGCTGCGGGTGTCGTAGATCAGGATCCTGTTGTCGTCGCGGGAACTGATCCAGACCTCTGCCCCCCGCGGCGCGAATTCCATGTGCAGGATGGCCTTGCCGGGTGTCAGCGTCGCCACGACCTCATGGCTGCGGCTGTCCACCACCTGGACCACATCGTTCAGCGGCGTGGCGAAGTTGACCCAGACGAAGGGGCTGGCCGGCTGGGCGATGACAAAGACGGGCTGGCCATGCATCGGTGTGGTCGCCACGGTCTTCTGCGAGGCGCGGTCGACCCATAGCAATTCATGCCGGCCCACGGCAGGCAGCGCATATTGCCCTTCGGTGAAGGCCCAGCCCTGAAGATGCGGCATCTTGTAGACCGGCATGTCCTCTCCGGTCTTGCCATAGTCGGTCAGGAACTTTTCCGGCACGGGGTTTTCGTCCCAGAGGTCGAAGGCCGTCACGCCCTTCTCGCCGAAAAGGCCGATCAGATAGGTATGGGCGTCGTCGGTCAGCACGGCATCGAACGGATTCATGCCGGCATTGCCCAGCTTGACGATCTGCGGCTCGCCGCCGGAAAAATCGCCCAGGAAGGCATCGCCGCTGTCCCAGACCGTCCAGGCAAAGCGGCGGCCTGGCACGTCGACCAGGCCGATGGTCTTGCCATCGGCCGGAATATCGGCCACCAGCGCCAGCGTGTCGGCATCGAAGACCTTCACGCCGCCGGGATCGTAATTCGACACCGCCACCAGATGCCCATCGTCCGAGATCGCCCCGCCGATGGAATTCCCCGCCTGCACGGTGCGGGCGACGATGCTGCGGGTCAGCAGGTCAACCTTGGTCAGCCCGCCATCGCGGCCGAAGACATAGGCATAGCGTTCGTCGGGCGAATAGGTCAGGCTGGCATGCGACAGATCGCCCAACCCCTCGATCCGCGCGAGCGCGGCGTGGTCGGAACGGTCGACCAGAAGAAGGCTGCCGGTCGCGCGCTCGACCACCAGCCCCAGATCTCCGGTTGCGGTCAGCGCATCGGCGCCGGCAGATAGCGGCGTTGCCAACAGCGCGAGCGCGAAAAGCGGGGCGAGTCTCATGGCATCGGGTCCTTCTTCAGATAATCGGCGATCCAAAGCGCCTCCTCCTCGGACAGGAGGGGCCGCCAGGGCGGCATCGCGGTGCCGGGAACGCCGTCCAGGATGATCAGCGCCAGACCGGCGGCATCCGCATGCGCCAGGGCTGCCGGCGTCAGCGGACTGCCGAGACCGCCCAGGCGCGTCAGCCCGTGGCAGGATCCGCAGTCCTGGGTCACGATATGCTCCAGCTCCGCGGCGCGGTCGGCGGGAACCTCGGCCGCGGCCGGCAGCGTTGCCAGCACGAAGGCCGCAAGGCTACGCATAGGCCGCAATCACGGGGGCCGAGCAGTCGGCGGCGTAAAGCCCCGCGACATGGCCGATCACGAACAGAACAGGCGCCTCGGGCCGCAGGCGCGCCACGTCGGTGCCGATGGCGCCCAGCGACGACAGGAACCGCGTCTCGCGCGGGGTGGTGGCGGCCGACACCGCCAGAACCGGCAGCGCCGGCGCCATGCCGTGGCGAATCAACTGGAGCGCGATTTCCGCGATATTCGCGGCGCCCATATAGACCACCAACGTCGTTTCCGCGCTGGCGAGCGAGGCCCAGTCGAGTTCGAGTGCCGCGTCCCTGGCCCGGTGGCCGGTGACGTAGCGCACCCCGGTCGCAAGACCGCGATGGGTCAGCGGCACGCCGGTGCTTGCGGCGGCGCCCTGGGCCGAGGTGATGCCGGGGATATAGCTGACAGGCACGCCAGCGGCGCGCGCGGCCTCCGCCTCTTCCGAGCCGCGGCCGAAAATCAGCGGATCGCCGCCCTTCAGCCGCGCGACCGTCAGGCCCTCGCGGGCAAGGTCGATCAGCAGGGCATTGATCGCGTCCTGCGGAACCTTGTGATGTTTTGGCAGCTTGCCCACGTCGATCCGGCGGGTGCGCGCCGGGACCAGCGCCATGATCTCGGGCGAGACCAGCCGGTCATGTACCACCACATCGGCCGTCTCGATCGCCCGCAGCGCCTTCAGCGTCAGGAGCTCGGGGTCGCCCGGGCCGCAGCCGACCAGATGGACATGCCCGACGCAACGTTGTGGAGAAAGATCATTCATGGCTCACCCAGACGGCTGGCTTCTTCTGCAAGATCGGCGGGGACCCGCGCCAAGGCCCGGCACGCGGATGCGGCCGGGCCCCGCCGTGTGTACGCAGATCAGTAGATGTCTTTCTGCGTGTTCATGACGTTGAACTTGCCGGTTGGCGTGATCAGCCGCGGGTCCTTGATCACCGTCTTCAGTTCCAGCGTCTTGTCATCGACGACAACGATGGCGCTTTCCTTGTCCTTGGCGTTCCAGACCGAGAACCAGACCTCGGTGCCCTCCTTGTTGAACTCGGGCTGCACCACGCGCGGCTGGCCATCGGGGATGCCGGCCCATTCGCCGATCGGAAGCGTCGTATACTCCGGGTCGACATTCGGATCGCCGCCCATCGCGGCAATGTCGAACACCGCGACCGAGGCCGAGGTTTCCGCATCCGGGTTCAGCGTCGCGTCGACATAAAGATGATGGCTGTTCGGATGGGTCTTGATGAACAGCGACCCGCCGCCGAGCGCATAGAAGCTGTCGACGATCTTCCAGGCCTGATCGGGATGGCCCTCGGGGTCGGTGCCGATCAGCGACACGGTTTCGTCGCCAAGGTGCGAGGTCGCCCAGACCGGCCCGTAGACCGGATGGGTGAAGTTCGCCCCGCGCCCCGGGTGCGGCGTCTGGCCGCCCGTGTCGATCAGCGCCGTCAGCTTGTCGTCCTTGGTGTCGACGACCGCGATCTTGTTCCGCGCATTGGCCGCCACCAGGAAGTAGCGGTGAGTGCTGTCGAATCCGCCGTCATGCAGGAAGCGTTCGGCTTCGATCTCGGTCGTCTTCAGGTTCTTCAGGTCGGTGTAATCGACGAAGAGGATCTTCCCCGTCTCCTTCACGTTCACGATGAACTCGGGCTTGAAATGCGATGCCAGGATCGAGGCGACGCGCGGCTCGGGGTGATAGACCTGCTCGTCGTAGATCATGCCCCGGGTGGAGACGATCTTGAGCGGCTCGAGCGTGTCGCCGTCCATGATCACATACTGCGGCGGCCAGTAAGCGCCGGCGATGGCGAACTTGTCCTCGTAGCCCTCGAACTTCGAGGTCTCGACCGACCGCGCCTCGATGCCGATCTTGATCTGCGCCACGCTCTGCGGCTCGGTCATCCACAGGTCGATCATGTTCACCAGCCCGTCGCGGCCGATGACGAAGAGATACCGGCCAGAGGCAGAAATGCGGCTGATATGAACGGCATAGCCGGTGTCGATCACCGCGCGGATCTCGTAGGTGCCGCCGTCGATCAGCGCGATCTGGCCGGCGTCGCGCAGCGTCACCGACATCAGGTTCTCGATGTCGATGTCATTCATCTTCTCGGTCGGGCGGTCCTTCGGATCGATCAGGATCTGCCAGCTGGCCTTCATCTCCGGCATGCCCCATTCGGGCGGCTGCGGCGGATCGAGCAGCAGATAGCGGGCCATCAGATCGACATCGGCCTCGACGAGTTCGCCCGAGGTGCCCCAGTTCGGCATGCCCGCCGGCGAGCCGTAGGTGATGAAGCTCTTGATGTAGTCGAAGCCGTTGGCCCGGGTCAGGTCGGGTGTCAGCGGCTTGCCGGTGGCCCCCTTGCGCAACACGCCATGGCAGCCGGCGCAGCGCTGGAAGTAGATTTCGGTGGCGCGCTGGAATTCCTCCTGCGTCATCACCGGATCGTCGGGCCTGCGGCCGGGGATCTCCACCTGGATTTCGGCCAGCGTGGTCATCGACGGTTCATAGGCGGCGGCCGGGTTGTCGGCGTGATCCTTGGGCTTCTCCTGCGCAGTCACCGGCGCGGCCAGAAGCCCGAAGACCAGCGCGGCAGTGCTCAGAAGAAGCGTCCTGGCGGGTCTGGCTCGGAATGTCATGGGAACTCTCCATTCAGCTGGTGAGGCTGCGCGCACCATGTGTCGGGAGCGCGCGGTCTTCCTTGACTTTTGTTAAGGGCGGGCGGCGCTATTTTGGGAATGCTCGCGCCATGATCGCCGCACTCCGCCTTCTCCTCAGCGTCCTCATGCTGGTCGTTCCGCTTGCCGCCATGGCCGGGCCGCTGGGCACGGAAACCGCGGCGCCGCTGCGGGCGCCCACGGCGGCGGAGGCCGCGGCGATGCTGCAGATCGACGGGCCGGTGCAGGTCCTGCGCGAGGATGGCGGCGTGCCGGGATGGACCGTCATGCAGGCGGGGACGCCGCGCGGCTATATCGGGTCAACCTGGGAAATCGCCGGGTCGGTCGGCTATTCGGGCCGCCCGCTCGACGTGCTGGTCGCGGTGACGCCCGAGGCCCGCATTGGCGGCGCGCTTCTGGTCGCCCATGACGAGCCGGTGCTGACGCTGGGCATTTCCGATGCCGACATCGCCGCCTATGTCGCCGGGTTCCGCGGTTACGATCTTGCCGCGCCGGGGATCGACGCCGCCCGCGGCCTGCCCGATGTGATTTCCCGCGCCACGGTCTCGACCGGCGTCATTCGCGACGGCATCCTGCGCACCGCCCGCACGCTGGCCGCCGGCCGCGGGCTGATTCCCTCGGGCGGCGGGATCGACCGGCTGACCTTTGCGCCCGCCACCTGGGAGGCGCTGCTGGACATGGGGGCGCTGAGCGAAACCCGCGTGACGATGGATCAGGCCGCCCGCGATCTGGCCGGCGCCCGGGTGCCGGTCACGCCCGGCCCGGGCGATTTCCTGCATCTCTGGGTGGGCGTGATCGACCCGCCCACCGTCGGCCGCAACCTTCTGGGTCAGCAGGACTTTACCCGCGCCATCGGCACTCTGGGCGCGGGCAGCGCCGTTCTGGCGGTGATGTCCTCCGGCCTTCAGTCGCACCGGGGCACCGACCGGAAGAAGACCGGCGTCTTCGACCGGCTGACCGTGGTTCAGGGCGACATCCGCTGGCAGCCCACCGAAG
The DNA here is from genome assembly GCA_039808125.1 of Rhodobacter sp. GTDB lineage: Bacteria > Pseudomonadota > Alphaproteobacteria > Rhodobacterales > Rhodobacteraceae > Pseudogemmobacter. The sequence goes on from JBDHSO010000014.1 coordinate 38,474, forward strand.
ACGGCTATCAGATGCAGAAGAAGCTGGCACTGGCAGATGCGCCGGAGATGAAGGAAATCAGCCTCTTCGCCCTGCCGCCGGGGATCGACCCGACGCAGCCCTTCACCGTAGAGGTGCAGGCCGCGCGCCCCACTGCAAGCGGCGAGGTGACGCTGACCGCCGTCCTGCCCTACCGGATGCCGCTGGCCTTCGTGCTGCCCCCCGCGGCAGAGCCCGATCCGCTGTGGAAATCGGCATGGGCGGCGCGGACGCCGCAGGTGATCGTCGTCGGGCTGGTGCTGGTGACGCTGACGCTGATCCTTTTTGCGCAGGACTGGATCACCCGGCGCCCGCGGCTATGGCGCGGGCTGCGGCTGGGCTTTCTGGCTACCACCTTCCTGGTGCTGGGAATGGGGCTGAACGGGCAATTGTCCGTGGTGCAAGTGATGGCCTTCGTCCATTCCCTTCTGACCGGCTTCCACTGGGAGACCTTCCTGATCGAGCCGGTCATCTTCATCCTCTGGGCCTTTACCGCACTTGGCATGCTGTTCTGGGGCAGGGGGGTCTATTGCGGCTGGCTGTGCCCCTTCGGGGCGTTACAGGAGTTGACCAATGCCGCCGCTCAGCGGCTGGGACTGCGCCAGATCGCCGTGCCGCAGGCGCTGCACGAGCGGCTGTGGGTGATCAAGTATTCGCTGTTCATGGCCATTCTCGCGCTTTCGTTCTACTCGATGCACGAGGCGCTGGTCCTGGCCGAGGTCGAGCCGTTCAAGACCGCGATCTCGCTGCGCTTCCTGCGGGCCTGGCCCTTCGTCCTGTTCGTTCTGGTGCTGCTGGCGGCGGGGCTGTTCATCGAGCGGTTCTATTGCCGCTATCTCTGCCCGCTTGGCGCCGGGCTGGCGATTCCTGCCAAGCTGAAGATTTTCGACTGGCTGAAGCGCCGCCCGCAATGCGGCCGCGAATGCCGGCTGTGCGAAACGAAATGCACCGTTGGCGCCATCGACGCCATCGGCCGCATCAACCCCAACGAATGCGTGCTCTGTCTGCGCTGTCAGGTCATCATGAACGACGATTCGCAATGTCCGGTGCTGAAGCGCCGTGCCCGCGCGGGGGTGGCGGCATGACGATGCTGCGCCGCGTCCTGTCCGAAGGGTTCCGCATCTTCTTCCTGGTGGCCTGCCTGTTCGCGATTCTCGCCATGGTCGCATGGGAGATCTGGCTCACCGGCAGCCTTGCCGAATTTCCCCCGGGCATGGCGCCGCATCTGTGGCACGCGCATGAAATGGTCTTTGGCTATGGCGGTGCCGTGCTGGGCGGGTTTCTGCTGACCGCGGTGCCGAACTGGACCGGGGGAAAATCCGCCCCCTATCGCTTCATTGCCGTTGTCGCAGCACTCTGGCTGGCGGGGCGGCTGGCCATGTGGTGCAGCGCCGGCCTGCCGCCCTGGGCCGTGGCCGTGGCCGATCTGTCCTTTCTGCCCGTGCTGGCACTGAAGATCGCGATGCAGCTCATGGTCAGGCCCAAGCCGCAGCAGATGATCTTCCTCCTTACGCTGACGCTGATGTGGCTGGCCAACCTGTTCTGCCATCTCGAATGGCTGGGCCTGATGGACGACGGGGTAGAGCCCGGACTGCGCGCCGGTCTGCTGACGCTTTCGGCGATGATCGTCATTCTGGGCGGCCGGGTGACGCCGGGCTTCACCCGCAACGCCATGGTTCTGGCGGGGCGCGAGGATGGCCATCCCCGCAACCCCGCCCGTCTGGCGGTGCTGGCGATTGCCCCGGCGCTTCTGCTGCCGCCCGCGCTGCTGGCTGGCCTGCCGGATGGCGCCGTGGCGGCGCTGGCCCTGCTGGCCGGTGCGGCCGCCCTTCTGCGCGTCGCGCTGTGGCGGGGCGGCTGGACGCTCGGCCGCCCGATTCTCTGGACCCTGCACCTGTCCTATGCGCTGAACGCGCTTGGCTTCATCGCCTTCGGCCTGTCGCGGCTGGATCTGGGGTCCGAGATCGCGGCGCTGCACATCCTGGGCATCGGCGGAATCGGCGGGATGACGCTCGCCGTCTTCAGCCGTGCCACGCTGGGCCACAGCGGCCGCCCGCTGGAGGCGCCGCTGCCGCTGGCGCTGGCCTATGCGCTGGTGCCGCTGGCCGCGCTGTCGCGTTTTGCGGCCTCGACCTGGCCCGCGGTCTATACCGGGGCCACGCTGCTGGCCGGGGCGCTGTGGCTGATCGCCTTCGCGCTGGCCTTTGCCGTGCTGCTGCCGGCCTGGCTGATGCCGCGCCCGCCCCGTGCCCCCGCCGGAAAGCCCCCGCCATGATCCGCCCCGCACTGTCCCGCCGCCGCTTTCTCTGCATGACCGCTGCGGCACTGCTTCCGGCCGCCGGCCGCGCCCGGAGCGTGACCGAATGGCAGGGTACGGGCCTTGGCGGCGCGGTTTCCCTGCGGCTGGTCGGCGCGGAGCCGCGGCAGGCGCGCCGCGCCTTCGCCGCGATCGAGGCAGAGATCGGCCGGATCGAGGCCCTTGCCTCGCTGCATCGCGATTCGGCGCTGACACGGCTGAACCGCGACGGCCGTCTGGCCTGGCCCTCGCCGGATCTGCTGTCGCTGCTTGCGCTGGCGGATGCGGTTCACGCCGCGACCGGGGGCGCCTTCGATCCCAGCGTCCAGCCGCTCTGGCGCGCCATCGCCACGGGAGGCGATCGGGACCGTGCCCGTGCGCTGACCGGCTGGAGCCGTGTCTCGCGGTCGGCCGGGGAAATCCGCCTCGCCCCCGGCCAGCAACTGACGCTGAACGGCATTGCCCAGGGCTGGGCCGCCGACCGCATCGCCGCCGGCCTGCGCGCCGAGGGCTTCGCCGATGCGCTGATCGACATGGGCGAGATCGCGGCCCTTGGCCGGCGCGGCGACGGCGGGCCCTGGCGGGCCGCCATCGCGGGGCCGGACGGGACGATGCTTGGCCAGGTCGGGCTGGCGAACGGGGCATTGGCCACCTCGTCGCCGCACGGAACGCTCATCGGTGGCGGCCTGCCCCATATCCTCGGCCCGGCGGGCCAGCCGCCGCTGTGGCAGACGGTCAGCGTCAGCGCGCCCTCGGCGGCGCTGGCCGATGCGTTGTCGACCGCCTTCTGCCTGATGGACCGGCCGGCCATCGCCCGCGCGCTGGCCGTATTTCCGGCGGCGCGGCTGGAAATGCTCGCCTGACGCGCGGGATCGAAACTCTTGCCCCGAATTGACTTTTGTTAAGGCCCCGCCCTCCGTCCGGGTCCAGACCCACAGCATCTGAAACCGCTCCGGAAAGGATTCCGCCATGCGCGAAGTCATGACCAAGGGCATGGCCCGCAACATCTTCTACGGCGGGTCGCTGTTCTTCATCATCATCTTCGTCGGACTCACGGCTCAGTCGCACCTCTACATCACGACGACATCCACCGACGAGACGACGCTGGACGACAGTGTCCGGGCTGGCAAGCATCTGTGGGAAAAGCATGCCTGCATCAACTGCCATACCATTCTGGGCGAGGGCGCCTATTTTGCGCCGGAACTGGCGAATGTGATGACGCGCTGGGGCGTAGAGCCCGGCGACCACGAAGGCGCCTTCACCGCGCTGAAAGGCTGGATGGACGCCATGCCAAGCGGCATCGAGGGCCGCCGCCAGATGCCGAATTTCGGGCTGACCGATGACGAATACCGCAACCTCGCCGACTTCCTGCTGTGGACGAACACCATCAACGCGCAGGGCTGGCCGCCGAACGACGCGGGCTGAGGAGAGACGCATATGAAATACCAATCGCAGAAAATAGCGCTGGCCTATTTCGTCGTCGCCATGGTGCTTTTCGCCGTGCAGGTGACGCTGGGTCTGGTGCTGGGCTGGATCTATGTCAGCCCCAATTTCCTCTCGGAAATCCTGCCGTTCAACATCGGACGGATGCTGCACACCAA
>JBDHSO010000015.1:0-41339 GCA_039808125.1 Rhodobacter sp.
GATCGGCCGCCGCTCGCCGAAGCCAAGCTGACGCTCGACCGAGGCGCCGACCGAACGGGCGACGTCGCCCACCGACTGGGCGCGGCGCTGCGACAGGTCGATGTTGTATTCATCCGAGGCGCGGCTGTCGGTATGGCCATAGATCGCATAGCCGAAGGCGCCCGCCGAGGAGAAGAACTGCTCCAGCCGGCGACGGCCGGTCGCCGTCAGCTGGGCGCTGTCGGTGGCAAAGAGGACATCGGTGTTCTCGACCAGACAGGTGTTTTTCTTCAGGCAGACCGGGCGGCCGGTCCGCGGGTCAAGCCGGGGAACCATGTAGCCTTCGAGACCACCGTCCGCCCAATAGTGCATGCACCCGTCATCGTCGATCCAGACGCCCCATTCGATCTGGCCGACAACCTGCTGGGCCGACGCCATTTCCGCGCCCAAAAGGCCCGCCGCCACCGCGACACCCCCGAGCATCATCCGCACTGCGCGTGAAAACTTGTTCACAGCCAGAGCCCCCTTCACCATTCTGTGACAGCTACGATCAGAATTGCCGAGGGAGACCCGCTAAGTAAAGGGGATTCGCAGATTTTTTGCCCATTATCTTGCGGTTTGTCCCCGATTTGCCGATGGCCCCCGCGAGATGGCCCGGGGCTGTTGCATCGCCGGAAACAATTCGCGCCGCGCGGCGTCAGCCGGGAATCCGCTCTGCCGCCAAGGAGTTCGGCGCCGATGCTGCGACTCGCGCCCGGACCAGATCGCCCGGCCGGCCGGAAGGATCGGTGACATGGACCGCCATCAGATGCTGCGACTTCCCGACCATCTGCCCGGGCAGCCGGCCGGGCTTTTCATACAGCACCGCGACCTCGCGGCCGATCATGGCCCGCTGGGCGGCATGCTGCTGTTCGGTGATCAGCGCCTGCAACGCCTGCAACCGCTCGTCGGCCACTGCCGCCGGCACCGGCGGCTTTTCCGCAGCCGGCGTGCCGGGGCGGGCGGAATAGCGAAACGAGAAGGCGGCACCGAAGCCCACGGCGCGAACCAGATCGACGGTCGCCTGGAAATCCGCATCGGTCTCGCCCGGGAAACCCACGATGAAATCCGAGGTCAGAAGGATATCCGGCCGCGCGGCACGGATGCGGCCGACCAGATCGAGATAGGAAGCCGCCGTATGCTTGCGGTTCATTGCCTTTAGGATGCGGTCGCTGCCCGATTGCACTGGCAGATGCAGATAGGGCATCAGCTCGGCCACCTCGGCATGCGCGGCGATCAGATCGGCATCCATGTCGTTGGGATGGCTGGTCGTATAGCGGATACGGTCAAGGCCCGGGATCACCGCCATCTCGCGGATCAGCCGCCCGAGGGCCCAGGTGCCGCCGTCGCCCTCGCCATGATAGGCGTTGACGTTCTGGCCCAGCAGCGTGATCTCGCGCACCCCGCGCGCCACCAGGTCGCGCGCCTCGGCCAGAAGGCGGGCGGGCGGGCGGCTGACCTCGGCGCCGCGGGTATAGGGCACCACGCAGAAGGCGCAGAACTTGTCGCATCCTTCCTGCACCGTCAGAAAGGCCGTCGGCCCGCGCAGGGCGCGCCGTTGCGGCAGATGGTCGAACTTGTCCTCGGCCGGAAATTCGGTGTCGATGGCGCGCCCCTCGGCCCGTACCATCTCTGGCAGGCGGTGATAGGCCTGCGGCCCGACCACCAGATCTACAAGCGGCATCCGGCGCAGGATCTCCGCGCCCTCGGCCTGGGCCACGCAACCGGCGACGCCGATCTTCAGCCCCGGACGCCCGGTCTTCAGCGGCTTCAGCCGGCCAAGGTCGGAATAGAGCTTCTCGCTGGCCTTTTCGCGGATGTGGCAGGTGTTGAGCAGGACAAGATCGGCATCCTCGGCCTGTTCGGTCAGTACATAGCCCTCGGCGCCCATGGCTTCGGCCATGCGCTCGCTGTCATAGACGTTCATCTGGCAGCCGTAGGTCTTGACGAAGAGTTTCTTCGGGTCGGTCATCATCTGCTCCTGACCGGGCGGGGCATACACCCAAATGCCTGCAAGGGGCAACGGCCCCCCCTTGCAGGCCGCCCGGCTTTGGCCGAATCTGGCGACAAAGGCGGGGCATTTCATGCGGCATGGCGATCTGGACGCATTTCTCGACCGCGACGGCGCGATCCTGCGCCGCGGGCCGACGGCGGCGATCATGGCCGAAGACGGGGTGGAGATAGCCTCGACGTTGCGCCATCACCTCGGCCTCGGCTTCGGGACCGTCCTGCTGCTGGCGCCGGCCGAAATCGCGCTGCCGGCCGAGGTGGAGGCGCAGATCCATCGCATCGATCACGATGTCTTTGCCGAAGCTGCGCTCGTCGGGGCCGTCAACCGCCTGATCCCCGCCGCCGAGGGCCAGTGGCTGCACTATGCCTATAATGCGGAATACCTGTTCTTCCCGTTTTGCGAGACGCGCAGCATCCGCGAGCTTGTGGCCTTCCATGCCGAGGAACGGCGCGAGGCGATGCTGACGGCGGTCGTCGACCTCTACGCCCCCGACCTGGATCTCCACCCCGACGGGGTGTCGCCGGAGACCGCGCATCTCGACCGCACCGGCTATTCGGCCGAGCCGCGCAAGGATCCGGCGCGGAACTGGGCGCCGAAGGAGCGCCAGCGGGACCTGTTCGGCGGGCTGCGCTGGCGGTTCGAGGAACATGTCCCGTGGGAGCGGCGGCGAATCGACCGCATCTCGCTGTTCCGGGCGCGGCGCGGGGTCCGGTTGCAGCCGGATTTCACCTTTGACGACGAGGAATGGAACACCGCCGCCTGCGCCTGGCATGCCAACCTGACCGCCGCCGTCTGCTCGTTCCGGGCGGCCAAGGCATTACGCGCGAACCCCGGCTCGCGCGCCGCGATCCGCACCTTTCGCTGGCAGAATTCGGTGCCTTTCGCCTGGCACAGCCAGCAACTGATGGATCTGGGCCTGATGGAGCCGGGACAGTGGTTCTGACCCACGGCGGCAGCCGGCCGGCGACGCGGCAGGGTCAGCGTGCGCCGGTTCCGATCTCGCGCACCAGATCGGCCACGCAGACAAGCTGATCGGCAAGGGGCGAGCTGCGGCGCCAGACCATGCCGATCCGGCGGCTGGGCCGGGGCTCGGCCAGACGCGCCAGCGACACCTCGGCCGAGCGGGTCTCGACCGGCAGCGCCATTTCGGGGATCAGCGTCACCCCGATGCCGGCGCCGACCATCTGCACCAGCGTGGCCAGCGACGACCCCTCCATCAGGTCGCGCGGCATCGCCGTCTCGACCTTGCAGAAGGACAGCGCCTGTTCGCGGAAGCAATGCCCCTCTTCCAGCAGCAAGAGCCGCATCTCGCGCAGCCCCTCGGCATCGGGGACCGGCAGGTTGGCATCGCCCGAGGGGCGGACCAGCACGAATTCCTCGGTGAACAGGTCTTCCTCGTGCAAGGCGGGCTCCGAAACCGGCAGCGCCACGATGGCGGTATCTAGCCGGCCCTCCAGCAGATCGGCGATCAGCGTGCGCGTCACCGCCTCGCGCGGGCGCAGGTCCAGCGCGGGATAGCGTTCGCTCAGCGCCGTCAGCACGCGGGGCAACAGATAGGGCGCCACGGTCGGGATCACCCCGATCCGCAGCCGGCCCGACAGCGGCCCCTGCGAGGCGCGGCCCAGATCCTGCAATTCCTCGACCGCGCGCAGGATTTCGCGGGCGCGCTGCGCGAAATCCTCGCCGAGCGGCGTCAGCCGGATCTGCCGCCCGCCCCTTTCGACCAGCGGCGCGCCGACCAGCGCCTCAAGATCGCGGATCTGCATGGAAAGCGCAGGCTGCGACACGGCGCAATCCTCGGCCGCGCGGCCGAAATGGCCGCTGCGGGCCAGCGCCTCGAAATAACGCAGATGGCGCATGGACAAGATTGACATAAGAATTTCTTATCATAAACTTCAGCAAATGCAATTGGGCTTTATGGGATGAACCTGCTACCCCGGTGGCATTGGGCCGGTGCAATCATGGATTCGCCGGCCAGCCGCGAATGCGGCGCCCACGCAACCAGGCGACGCAGCCAGACCCGGAGGATGCTATGGACGGAAACGATGTAAAAGGCGCAGGCAAATGCCCGGTGATGCACGGTGGCAATACCGAGATCAGGGCCGATGTCATGGACTGGTGGCCGAACGCGCTCAAGCTTGACATCCTGCACCAGCACGACAGCAAGACCAATCCGCTGCCCGGCTTCGACTATCGCGAAGCGGTGAAGACGCTGGACTTCGACGGCGTGAAGCGCGACCTGACTGCGCTGATGACCGACAGCCAGGACTGGTGGCCGGCCGACTGGGGCCATTACGGCGGGCTGATGATCCGCATGGCCTGGCATGCGGCCGGCACCTATCGCCTCGCCGATGGCCGGGGCGGCGCCGGCTCGGGCAACCAGCGCTTCGCGCCGCTGAACAGCTGGCCCGACAACGCCTCGCTCGACAAGGCCCGGCGCCTGCTGTGGCCGATCAAGAAGAAATACGGCAACAAGCTGAGCTGGGCCGACCTGATCGTCCTGGCCGGCAACGTCGCCTATGAAAGCATGGGCTTCAAGACCTTCGGCTTCGGCTTTGGCCGGCCCGACATCTGGCACCCCGAGATCGACGTCTACTGGGGCGCCGAGAAGGAGTGGCTCGCCCCCTCGGACGAGCGCTATACCGACGTGAACGACCCCGCCACGATGGAAAACCCGCTGGCGGCCGTGCAGATGGGCCTGATCTACGTCAACCCCCAGGGCGTGAACGGCCAGCCCGATCCGCTGAAGACCGCGGCCCAGATCCGCGAGACCTTCGCCCGCATGGCGATGAACGACGAGGAAACCGCCGCGCTGACCGTGGGCGGCCATACCGTCGGCAAGACCCATGGCAACGGCGATGCCGCGGTGCTGGGCGCCGATCCCGAAGCTGCGGATGTGGCGGAACAGGGCCTCGGCTGGGCGAACCCCAACATGGGTGGCGCCGCGGCCCGTGCCGTGACCTCGGGGCTGGAAGGCGCCTGGACCACCCATCCCACCAAATGGGACATGGGCTTCTTCGACATGCTGTTCGGCCATGACTGGGAGTTGCGCAAGTCGCCCGCCGGCGCCTGGCAGTGGGAGCCGGTGAGCATCCGCGAGGAGGACAAGCCGCTCGACGCGACCGACCCGACCAAGCGGCGCAACCCGATGATGACCGATGCCGACATGGCGCTGAAGGTCGACCCGGGCTTCAATGCGATCTGCCAGAAGTTCATGGCCGATCCGGCCTATTTCAACGATGTCTTCGCCCGCGCCTGGTTCAAGCTGATCCACCGCGACATGGGGCCGAAGGCGCGCTACATCGGCCCCGAAGTACCGGCCGAGGATCTGATCTGGCAGGATCCGGTGCCGCAGGGCCCGACGGGCTGGGACGTGGCGGCGGTCAAGGCGAGGATCGCGGCCTCGGGTCTGTCGCTCTCGGACATGGTCTCGACCGCCTGGGACAGCGCCCGCACCTATCGCGGATCCGACAAGCGGGGCGGCGCCAACGGCGCGCGCATCCGGCTGGCGCCGCAGAAGGACTGGGCCGGCAACGAGCCCGAGCGGCTGGCCCGCGTCCTGTCGGTGCTGGAGCCGATCGCGGCAGAGGCGGGCGCCAGCCTTGCCGACGTGATCGTGCTGGCCGGCAATGTCGGCGTCGAACAGGCGGCCCGCGCCGCCGGTTTCGACATCGAGGTCCCTTTCGCCCCGGGCCGTGGCGATGCCACCGATGCGATGACCGATGCCGCAAGCTTCGACGTGATGGAGACGCTGGCGGATGGCTACCGCAACTGGCTGAAGAAGGACTATATCGTCAGCCCCGAGGAAATGCTGCTTGACCGCAGCCAGCTCATGGAACTGACCGCCGCCGAGATGACCTGCCTTGTCGGCGGCATGCGGGCGATGGGCACCAACCATGGCGGCACGAAGCATGGCGTCTTCACCGACCGCGAGGGCGCGCTGACGACGGATTTCTTCGTCAACCTCTGCGACATGGCAAACCGCTGGCTGCCGGTCGAGGGCGGCACCTACGAGATCCGCGACCGCAAGACCGGCGCGGTGAAGTGGACGGCCACGCGCACCGATCTGGTGTTCGGCTCGAACTCGATCCTGCGGTCCTATGCCGAGGTCTATGCCCAGGACGACAGTGCCGCGAAATTCGTGAAGGATTTCGTGGCCGCCTGGACCAAGGTCATGGACGCCGACCGTTTCGACCTGCGGAAGTAAACGCGCGTCTCGCAATAGCGACACCCGTCCCGGGCAGCCCCCCTGCCCGGGATTTCCTTTGCCCCGGCAGCCCCGGTCATCGGATCGCAAGGGATCGGGCTCGGAAAGCCGCTCCGCGCGCGCTCAGCCGCCGCGCGGGACCAGTCCCGCCAGCGCCCGGCTGACCAGTCCCGAGACCGAGGGCCGGGACGCTGCCCGAAACGGCAGCGGGCGGCAGAGATCCATCGCGGCCACCCCCACCCGCGCGGTCAGGGCGCCGTTGACCACGCCCTCGCCAAAGCGGCGCGACAGTTTCGACAGGACCCCGCCCCCCGCGACCGAGCCGACAAGATCGTCGGCCAGCGCCACCGCCCCGGTTGCCAGCAGCGACGAAAACACCTTGCGCAGGAGGCTGAGGCTGCCCAGCGTGCCCGACCGGCCGCCGTAGATCTCGGCAATGCGGCGGATCATCCACATGTTGGAATAGAGCGCCGCCGCCACATCGGCCAGCGCCAGGGGAACGATGGCGGTAACGGTGGCCACGCGCCGGGCCGCCGTCTCGACCTCGGCCCGCGCGCGGGCGTCGAGCGGCAGGAGAATCTCGGCCTCGGCCAGCAGCAGAACGGCATCGGCATCCATCACCTCGGCCCGCGCCTCGTCGAATCGCTTCAGGCCCCAGGCGGTATCGGCGCGGCCGGCATAAAGCCGGGTCAGCCCCGCCGCCACCTCGCGCGCGGCCTTCAGGTCGGCACTGCGATGCGCCGCCTCGGCCCGGCTGCGCAGATGGTCAAGCCGGGCCAGCCGGGCGAAGCCGGCCGCCTCGCGCAGGGCAAGCAGCAGCGCGAAGGCCACGGCGACTACCACCAGAACCAGCGCCACCATGCCGAGAAGGCGGTTTTCCGCCAGAAGATCGGTGACGAAGTTCCAGGCCGACACCGACAGGACAAAGGAAAAGAGCGCGCCGAAGGCCCAGAGCGCACCGCGCACCAGGGGCGAGGGCCGCGCGGCCGCCACCACGGCCGCCGCACGCATCGCCCGGCCTTCCGGGCTTTCGGGATCGGGTTCGTCAAGCACCGGCGGCGCCGCGGCGGGATCGGCCACCTCGTCCACTTCGCGGACGAAAGGCCGCGGGGCCGGGCGAGACTCGGGGGTCTCCTCGGTCATGCCTTGCACCTCCAGATCATGCGCACGTCGGGCAGGCCCTCTTCATTGCCGGCCCCGTCCGTTCGTTCGATTTCGACAAATCCCTCGCGCAGATAGAAGGCAATGGCGCCAGAATTTGCCTGAAAGGTCCAGAGCAGCAACCGCGGCTCCTCCGCCTTGGCGGCATCGAGCAGGGCCTTCCCGACGCCCCGGCCGCGATGACCCTCGGCCACATGCAGCGCCGCGATGTCGCACAACCGCACGGCGATGAAGCCAAGCGGGACGCCGCCCGCCTCGTCCCGGGCGACCAGCACGCAGTTGCCGGCGATCAGCCGGGCGACGAAGGCGCGGTCGTCCGCCCGGCTGTGAAGAACCGGCATCCAGCCGGTGCCGCGCACCCAGTCGCCGATGATATCGGCCAGGGGCGCTGCGTCCGCCGCCACGGCGGGCGACAGGACGGGCTGGACCACGGGGGCGGTCATAGCCGGTCTCCGATCAGGAACTCGGCCGCGCGGTCAAGGCGGATATGCGGCGGCCCCTCGCCCGGTTTCAGGGTGACGCGCGCCGGGGCAAAGGACATCAGCCCGTATTCGGCATCGAGCCAGCGCTCCGCCCCCGACCGTGCCGGCGACAGGATCCGCGCGGGATCCGTGGGCAGGGCACCCGGATACATCACTGCCTGCCGGCCGGTTTCCAGCAGCCGGCCGCGTACCGCGGGCAGGAGCACGCCATGCTGGTCGACCATTTCCTCGACGGTGGCGCGCAGGCCCGCCAGCGACATCGCCGCCACCTCGGCGCCGGCATAATGCGCCCGCCCCTTCGCCTCGGCGACCAGCGCCTCGGTGATTGCGGTCAGCGCGGCATGCTGTTCGTGATGCAGATGATCGGCCTTGGTCGCGGCGAACAGGATGCGCTCCACCTTCCGCGCGCCCAGCAGCGAGGCGATCCAGCCGGTTTGCCCGACGCGGAAGGCTTGCAGGATCTCCGCCATGACGCGGCGCAGATCCTCGACCGCCTGCGGCCCCTGATGGATGGCGCCCAGCACGTCGATCAGCACGACCTGTCGGTCTATCCGGGCGAAATGTTCGCGGAAAAACGGTGTCACCACCTTGGCCTTGTAGGCGTTATAGCGCCGCTCCATCTCGCGCCAGAGACTGCCGCGCGGGGTTTCGGAGGGGCGCGGCAGCGGGGCAAAGGTCAGGACCGGGCTGCCCGCCAGATCGCCGGGCAAGAGGAAACGGCCCGGGGTCAGGTCGGAATATCCGGCGCCCCGCGCGGCCTGAAGATAGGCGGTGAAGCTCTGCGCCAGATGCTGCACCTCGGCCTCGGTCAGCGGCAATGCGGCATCGGCCGCCCGCGCCGTGGCCAGGTAATCGCGGGCCACCGGGCGGCGGCCAAGCCGGGCCAGCACCTCGTCCGACCATTCGGAGTAGGACTTTTCCATCAGTGAAAGGTCCAGAAGCCATTCGCCGGGGTAGTCGACTATATCAAGATGCAACACCCGCGGCCCGCGCAGCCCGCCGAACCAGCCCGACGGCCGGGTACGGAACGACAGCCGCAGTTCCGAAATCGAGCGCGTCGATTCCGGCCAGTGCGGGTCGTCCCCGGTCAAGGCCGCCATATGACCCTCGTAATCGAAGCGCGGCAGCGTGTCGTCGGGCTGCGGTTGCAGATAGACCGTTTCGATCCGCCCCTCGCGCTGCGCGGAAAGCTGCGGCATCCGGCCACGGTTCAGCAGGTTCGCCACCAGCGAGGTGATGAACACGGTCTTGCCCGCACGCGACAGGCCGGTCACGCCCAGCCGGAGGACCGGCTCGAACAGCATCTCGCTGACGCCGGACTGCACGCCTTCGATGCTGCGGGCGATGCTGTCGGTGATGCCGGTCAGAGCCACATGGTCCCCCAGTTGCGCGAAGGGAAGATAGGCGCGGCGCGGCAGATTGGAAAGGTGGACGGCGGCGGGCGCTTGCGCTAAGGCGCGGGAATGCCCCGCTTTGCCCTGAAGATCGAATATGACGGTGGCCCGTTCCACGGCTGGCAGCGGCAGGCGGGCGGGCAGGCATCGGTGCAGCAGGCCGTGGAGGAGGCGCTGGCGCGGCTGGAGCCTGGGCCGCACCGGATCTCCGCCGCCGGGCGGACGGATGCCGGCGTACATGCCACGGGACAGGTCGCGCATTGCGATCTGGCCAGGGACTGGGCGCCCTTCCGCCTGTCCGGGGCGCTGAACTGGCATCTGAAGCCGCAGCCTGTGGCGATCACCGCCTGCGCCCCCGTGGCCGGGGATTTCCACGCCCGCTTTTCGGCAGTCGAGCGGCGCTATCTCTTTCGCATGGTCGCCCGCCGCGCGCCGGTGGTCCATGACCGCGGGCTGGTCTGGCAGGTGCTGAACCGCCCCGATACCGACCGGATGCGCGAGGCGGCCGCCTTTCTGATCGGGCGGCACGATTTCACCACCTTCCGCTCGGTCCAGTGCCAGTCGGACAGCCCGGTCAAGACGCTGGACGAGATCGGCATTGAGGAATGCAGCTATCCCGGCGGGGTGGAACTGCGCTTTACCCTGCGCGCGCGCAGCTTCCTGCACAATCAGGTGCGCTCGATCGTCGGCACGCTGGAGCGGGTGGGCGCGGGCGCCTGGGCCCCCGGAGACGTCCGGCGCGCGCTGGACGCGCGCAGCCGCGCCGCCTGCGGCCCGGTCGCCCCGCCGCAGGGATTGTACCTGACCGGGGTCGGCTATCCGGCCGACCCTTTCACCGCCTGAGCCGGCGGCGGGGCGATGGACCGCGGGCTTGCGATCGCCTATCAGAAAGCGATCCCCTCCCTTCGGAGTTTTCCATGCCCGTGAGTCAGATCCTGCTGGACCAATTGACCGATCCGTTCCGCATCGTGCTGCTCTTCGGCCTTGTCTATACGATGTACCGCACCAGGGCGCAGACCGGCACCGTGATCCCGCTGGCCGCCGGCATCGTCTTCGTCGCCGCCATCATCCCGATGACCCAGGGCGACGGCGCCGGATCGCAGGCGTTCCTGACGGCCTTCGGCGTCGGCCTTCTGGCAAATGCGGTGATCGTGGCCATCGTCTTCGGGGTGTGGCAGGCCGTGCGACGGCTGCGCCGCTGAACCATCGGCAAAGGAAAAGGGCCGGGATCACCCCGGCCCCTTCCTTCTCTTTCCGCCGACGATCAGTTGTCGGAGAAGATGTCCTTCTTCTGGGTGCCGCCGGGCACGAAGATCGTCCCGATCACCACGGTCATCAGCGCGATGATGATCGCATACCACAGGCCGGAGTAGATATTGCCGGTCTGCGCCGAGATGGCGAGTGCCGTCGCCGGCAGAAGGCCGCCGAACCAGCCGTTGCCAATGTGATAGGGCAGCGACATCCCCGAATAGCGGATCCGGGTCGGGAACAACTCGACCAGCATCGCCGCGATCGGACCGTAGACCATCGTCACCAGGATGATGAGATAGGTCAGGATGGCGATGATCGTCAGGTTCTGCGCCGTGAAGAGGCTGCCGAAGGTCGTGACCTTGGCCAGGCCCTCGGCCTTGTCGGCCGAAACCGGGTAGCCGGCGGCGGTCAGCGCGTCGGAGAGCGACTTGTCGAAGGTCGCCTTCACCGCATTGGCGTCATCCAGCGCCGTCTGGGCGGCGTCGATCGCGGCCTGGTCGGTGCCGGCCTTTGCCGTTTCCAGCGCGGCCTTGGCTTCGGCGATCGCCTTGCTGTTGGCGGCGGCGTCGTAGGATTGCACCACGGTGTCGCCGATCTTGACGCTGGCGATGGTGCCGGCGGGGGCGTCGACCGTGGTCGTATTGGCCGAGGCCTTGTTCAGCGCGGCCTTCAGCACGTCGCAGGAATGGGTGAACTTCGCGGTACCGACCGGATTGAACTGGAACGAGCAATCGGCCGGATCGGCGGTCACGACGATCGAGGTTTCCTGTGCCGCATAAAGGGCGGGGTTCGCGGTCTTGGTCAGGAAGTGGAACACCGGAAAGTAGGTGATCGCCGCGATCAGGCAGCCGGCAAGGATGATCGGCTTGCGGCCGATCCGGTCGGACAGGCGGCCGAAGAAGATGAAGCCGTAGGTGCCGAGGATCAGCGAGGCCGCGACAAAGACGTTGGACGAGAAGCTGTCGACCTTGATGACCGACTGCAGGAAGAACAGCGCGTAGAACTGGCCCGAATACCACACCACGGCCTGCCCGGCGGTCAGGCCGAAAAGGGCGATCAGTGCGTATTTGGCGTTCTTCCACTGGCCGAAGGCTTCCCGCAGCGGTGCTTTCGAGGCGGCACCCTCTGCCTTCATCTTCTTGAAGGCCGGGCTTTCGTTCATTGTGATACGGATGTAGAGCGAGATCCCCAGCAGGAAGATCGAGCCGAGGAACGGGATCCGCCAGCCCCAGGCCTTCCACGGCTCCAGAAGCACCTGCTCACCGGTCTTGGCGTCAAGGATCGGGCTGCCGTCCAGGCCGAACTGCGGAACGGGCGCATAATTGCCGTTCACGTAATGCTGGAAGATCAGGATGACGACCAGCGACAGCAGCAGGCCCAGCGTCGCGGTGGTCTGGATGAACGAGGTGAAATAGCCGCGCTGGTTCTGCGGCGCATGTTCGGCCACATAGGTCGCGGCCCCGCCGTATTCACCGCCCAGCGCCAGGCCTTGCAGCATGCGCAATGCGATCAGGATATAGGGCGCGGCGATGCCCCAGCTTTGATAGCCCGGCAGCAGACCCACAAGAAAGGTCGACAGCCCCATGATGAGGATGGTGGCAAGGAAAGTGTATTTCCGGCCGATCAGGTCGCCGAGCGAGCCGAACACCAGCGCGCCGAACGGGCGGACGAGAAAGCCGGCGGCAAAGGCGAGAAGCGCAAAGATGTTGCGCGTGGCTTCCGGGAAGGGCGTGAAGAACTGCGCGCCGATGATCGCCGCAAGCGAGCCGTAAAGATAGAAATCGTACCATTCGAAGACCGTGCCGGCCGAAGAGGCGATGATCACCTTTCTTTCTTCGGCCGTCATGGGACGCGAGCGTTCGCGCACGTCCGTGCTGGAAACTGCCATATGTATCCTCCTTGCGAGACCCGCCATGGGCGGGCCGATCCCTGGTTCCTGTCTTTCGTCCTGTCCTCTGCGGGACAAGCGGACGCCGTCGGCCAGGGCGGCATTCCCCGCCCCGTCCGTTCTTTCCGGCTTCGCATCCCTTCGCGAAGCGCATTGCTGCGAGCTCTTTTCGCGCCCTTCCCGCCCTCCGCCGGGCCGGGCGCGTCCTGTCGTCTCAGGCGGCCACCCGCCCCGCGATGGCCGCAAGCGCCGCACGCACCCCCGCGATGGACCCCATCGCATCGATGCGTTCGAGAACGCCCCTGTGCTGATAATAGGCGATCAGCGGCGCCGTCCGGGCATGATAGACCTTCAGCCTTTCGCGCACCGTTTCCGCAGTGTCATCGGCGCGGCGCCGGAACGCCGTGCCGTCGCAGGTGTCGGCCACGGCGGGCCGCCTGAACCTATCGTGATGGCCCTCGCCGCACCCGGCGCAGGTGTAGCGGCCCCGAAACCCGCTCGACCATCACCTCGTCGTCCACATCGGGGCTGACCACCGCCATCATCGCCCGGGCGGCATGGCCGGCCCCGGTGCCCCGCGCCACCGCCGCGCGCAACAGATCGCCGGTGGACAGTTGCACCAGGCCGAAATCCGCCTCCAGCATCCGTGCCTGGGTGCCGTTGCCGACCCCCGGCAGCCCGAGCAGGAACAGGACGGGGGCGGCGGCCATCGGTTCAGCCCTGGTTCATGCGGTTGGCGATCAGATCGTCGACCACGGAAGGATCGGCCAGCGTCGAGATATCGCCCAGAGCGCCGAAATCGTTCTCGGCGATCTTGCGCAGGATCCGCCGCATGATCTTGCCCGAGCGGGTCTTGGGCAGGCCCGGCGCGAACTGGATCAGGTCGGGCTTGGCGATCGGGCCGATCTCGTGACGGACGAAGGCTTCCAGTTCCTTGCGCAGTTCCGGCGTGGCCTCGACCCCCTTCATCAGGGTGACATAAGCATAGATGCCCTGGCCCTTGATGTCGTGCGGATAGCCCACCACCGCGGCCTCGGCCACCTTCTCATGCGCCACCAGCGCCGATTCCACCTCGGCCGTGCCCATGCGGTGGCCCGAGACGTTGATCACGTCATCCACCCGGCCGGTGATCCAGTAATAGCCGTCGGCATCGCGCCGGCAGCCGTCGCCGGTGAAGTAATAACCCTTGTACTGGCCGAAATAGGTCTGCTCGAAACGTTCGTGGTCGCCCCAGACGGTGCGCATCTGGCCAGGCCAGCTGTCGGCGATGCAGAGAACACCCTCGGCCACGGTGTCGTTCTCGATCTGGCCGGTCGCCGCATCCAGCACCACGGGATTGACCCCGAAGAACGGCTTGGTCGCGGAACCCGGTTTGGTCGGGATGGCGCCCGGCAGCGGCGTCAGCATGTGGCCGCCGGTCTCGGTCTGCCAGAAGGTGTCGACGATGGGCAGCGCGCCCTTGCCGACATGGGTGTTGTACCAGTTCCAGGCCTCGGGGTTGATGGGTTCGCCCACCGTTCCCAGAAGCTTCAGCGACGACAGGTCGTATTTGTCGATCCACTCCGGCCCGAGGCTCATCAGGCTGCGGATCGCCGTGGGCGCGGTATAGAACTGGTTGACCCCGTGCTTTTCGCAGACGGCCCAGAAACGGCCGGCATCGGGATAGGTCGGCACGCCCTCGAACATCAGCGTGGTGGCGCCGTTCGCCAGCGGGCCATAGACGATGTAGCTGTGGCCCGTGACCCAGCCCACATCGGCCGTGCACCAGAACACGTCGCCGTCATGGTAGTCGAAGGTCAGTTCATGCGTGATCGCGGCGAAGACCAGATAGCCGCCTGAGGTGTGGACCACCCCCTTCGGCTTGCCGGTGGAGCCGGAGGTATAAAGGATGAACAGCGGATCCTCGGCACTCATCTCGACATAGGGGCAGTAGGGCCGGGCCCGGGCCATCTCGGCCAGAAGGTCGAAATCGCGCCCGTCGACCAGATGGCATTCATCGCCGGTACGCTTGACGACCAGGCATTTCACCTTGTCCGAACAATGCAGCAGCGCCTTGTCGGTATTGTCCTTGAGCGCGGTCTTCCGGCCGCCACGGGGGGCGTAATCGGCGGTAATGACCACCCGCGCGTCGGAATCGTTGATGCGGTTGGCCAATGCATCGGGCGAGAAGCCGCCGAAAACCACCGAATGGATCGCGCCGATCCGCGCGCAGGCCAGCATGGCAAAGGCCGCCTCGGGGATCATCGGCAGATAGAGAACGACGCGATCGCCCTTGGTCACGCCATGCGCCTTGAGCACATTCGCCATGCGGCTGACCTGTTCGAGCAGCTCGCGATAGGTGATGTGGCGGGCCGGCTCTTCGGGATCGTCGGGTTCGAAGATGATCGCGGTCTGGTCGGCGCGGTCGATCAGATGGCGGTCGACGCAATTCGCGCTGACGTTCAGCGTGCCGTCCTCGAACCATTTGATGTCGATGTTGCCCGGCTCGAAGCTGGTGTTCTTCACGCGACGATAGGGGCGGATCCAGTCGAGCCGCAGCCCCTCGCGGGCCCAGAAGGCCGAAGGATTCTTCGACGATTCCTCATAAAGCCGGTTATACTGGTCGGCATCGACATGGGCCTTCGCAACGAAGGCCTCGGACGGCGGATACATTCCGTGCTCGTCGGGCTGGTTCGTCATGGTTTCCTCCACCTTTGCCGGGCGTGCCGGGCACACCCGCAGCCTTGCCGCATTCCTGACCGCATCCGCGCCGGAAACGGCCCTTCGCGGCGCCACCATAGCACCAAGTCAATTTTTCGGTAAACCCTTTTAACGCAAACACTTTCCTGTAAATTTCTTAACTTGGTTTATGTCAATCAAGTAAATCTACGGAAAAGCACCGCAGGTTTGGCGCGCCTTTTCAAGGCTCTGCCGCTTCACAACCGGGCCGCATCGCGCCGGGGTCCGACGCGCCCCCCGGCCGCGACTTCAGCGGCCGCCACCGCCAGGGCAAGGGCCGGCCCCGGGGGTGATTCGCCTCAGGCCGGAACATCCGACAGGCTCGCGACATAATGCACCTGCGGCGCGCGCAGACCCTGGGCCAGCAGCACGCGGCGCACATCGGCCCGGGCGCCCAGAATGTAGAACGTACCACCCTGGCGCGCGATGCGCTGGGCCAGCGCCTCGAAGCTGCGGGCGCCGGAACTGTCGATCAGCGGTACATCGGTAAAGTCGATGACAAAGGCGCTTGGCCGGTCGGCGATCCGGTCCAGAACCGCGCCGATCTGCGCCGCGGCGCCGAAGAAGAACGGGCCATGCAGGCGGTAGATCACCCGGTCGCCGCGCGTCCCGTTGCCCTCGGGCGGCAGATCCTCCTGCGGGGCCAGCGCGGCGGTGTCCGACATTCGCTTGATGAAGACCAGACCCGCGATGGCGAAGCCGACGACGATCCCCTCGGTCAGATCGCGGAAGACGACCAGCAGGAAGGTCGTCAGCACGATCAGCGCATCCCCGCGCGAGGCGCGGACCAGCGCCCAAAGCTCGCGCTTCTCGATCATGCCCCAGCTGACCGTCGCCAGCACCCCGGCCAGAGCGGCCAGCGGAATATAGGCGGCCAGCGGCGCGGCGACGGCCATGAAGGCCAGCAGGAACAGCGCATGCAGCATGCCCGAGACCGGGCCGCGGCTGCCGGCCCGCACATTGGTGGCGGTGCGGGCGATGGTGCCGGTCACGCAGAAGCCGCCGAACAGCGCCGAGCCGATGTTCGCCACCCCCTGCCCCACCAGTTCGGCATTCGAGCGGTGGCGTGCCCCCGACATGCCGTCGGCCACGACGGCGGACAGCAGGGATTCGATGGCGCCCAGCAGCGCGAAGGACAGCGCGAAGGGGATGGCGGCCGTCAGCGTCGCCCGGTCAAGCGCGGGCAGCGCCGGCACCGGCGGCAGGTTCGGCAGGGCGCCGAAGCGGCTGCCGATCGTATCGACCGGCAGGGCAAGGCCCGCGGCCAGGACCGAGGCGAGAACCACGGCGATCAGCATCACCGGCCAGCGCGGCCGCAGCCGCCGCAGGCCCAGGATCGTCGCCACGGAAACCACGGCGATGGCCACCGCCGACCAGGTGACGGTGCCGCGCGCGGCCCAGAGCGCCTCCAGCTTCGCCACGAATGCCGCCGGTTCGCCACCCGGCAGGTGGAGGCCGAACAACTCTCTGATCTGGCTGGCAAAGATGATCACACCGATCCCCGTGGTGAAGGCCACCGTGACGGGATAGGGGATGAAGCGGATATAGGTGCCAAGGCGCAGAAGCCCCGCGATGATGAGGACGAAGCCCGACAGGAAGGTCGCCGTGATCAGCCCGGCCAGCCCCGTCGTCATGACGCAACCCGCGACAAGCACGATGAAGGCCCCCGCCGGCCCGCCGATCTGGTAGCGGCTGCCGCCGAAGGCCGAGACGAGGAAGCCGCCGACGATCGAGGTGTAAAGCCCGCGCTCCGGCCCCACGCCGCTGGCGATGGCGATGGCCATCGACAGCGGCAGCGCGACGATGGCCACCGTCAGCCCCGCCAGCGCATCGGCGCGGAACGCGGCAAGGTCATACCCCTCGCGCCAGACGGTCACGATCTTCGGAAGGAACTCTCCCAAGACATTGCGGTCGGTCGTCGTGTCCGTCATCATCTGCACAGCCAAGGGAACGCGCCGGAAATGACCGGCTTCGTCGGTTCACCCATCGGGTTCGTCATCCAATGACCTCACCTGACCCCCCAGCCGCTTGCCTGTCAACACCTCCGATGGATGGCCCATGACCCTTTCCGCCGATGCCCCCCGCCGCCGCGATCCCGTGGCCGATGCCGCCGCCCCCGAACGCGCCGAGGCGCTTGCGCTGCTGACCGGCGCGCGGCATGCCGCACTGGCTTTCACCGACCCGAAGGACGGCACGCCCGGCATCAGCCGCATCGCCTTTGCCTTCGATCCCGAAGCCGGGATGCTGACGCTGGTCTCGGGGCTGGCCGCGCATGAATCGGCGCTGCGCGCGCAGCCCGCCTGCGCGGTGATGGTGGGCGAGGTCGGGGCGAAGGGTGACCCGATGACCCATCCGCGGCTGATGGTGAAGGCCCGCGCCGAGTTCGTGCCGGCGGATGCCGCCGCCCGGCCGGGCCTGCGCGCGCGCTGGCTGGCCCGCAACCCCAAGGCCAAGGTCTATGTCGACCTGCCGGATTTCAGCTTTGTCCGGCTGCATCCCGTCGCCGGGGTGCTGAACGGCGGCTTCGCCCGCGCCTTCCGGCTGACGGGCGAGGATCTGATGCCCGTGACCCGCTAGCCCAGCGCCGCCGCCAGCGCCATTTCCACCATGGCGCCGAAGCTCCGCTCGCGGTCTTCGGCCGGCAGCGCCTCGCCGGTGAGGATATGGTCCGAGATGGTCAGCACCGCCAGCGCCCGCGCGCCATGGCGCGCCGCCAGCGTGTAAAGCTCGGCCGCCTCCATCTCCACGGCAAGGCAGCCGTGGCGCTGGAGTTGGTCGCTCAGATCCTGCCGTTCGTCATAGAACGTGTCCGAGGAATAGATCATCCCGACATGGGTCGTGGCCCGGCCCGCCGCCGCGGCATGCGCCCGGGACAAAAGGCCGAAATCCGCCGTGGGCGCAAAGTTCAGCTCGCGGAAGATGGTGCGCGACGGGCTGCCGGCGGTCGAGGAGGACATCGCCAGCACCACGTCGCGCAGCTTGACCTGGGGCTGCAGCGCGCCCGCGCTGCCGATGCGGATCAGCGTCCTTGCGCCATAGTCGCGGATCAGTTCGTTCACATAGATCGACAGCGACGGCATGCCCATGCCGGTGCCGTGGATGGTGACGCGCTGCCCCTTCCAGGTGCCGGTATAGCCCAGCATCCCGCGCACCTCGTTCACCAGAACGGGGTTCTCAAGATAGGTCTGCGCCGCCCAGCGGGCACGATAGGGATCGCCCGGCAGCAGCACGGTTTCCGCGATCTCGCCCGGACGGGCGCCGATATGGAATGTCATCTGTCCTCTCTCAGGCCGCAGGGGCCGGTTTCATCCGCCACTTTCCCGCCGGAACCGCACCCTGCGGGGCGCGCCGGGGCCGTCAATCCGCCGTCGGCTGGGTGTTCCACTTGCCGTCGCCCCAGATCAGCGCCCGGACGCAGCGTTCGTATTGCGGCAGGCCGCAGTCGACGCCGCCGTTGAACGACAGCACCACCGGGCCGACCTGGGTCTGTACGAGTTGCCAGCCGTGGCCGAATACCTCGGTCAGCGTGCCGGCGACAAGAAAGGCCGTGGTGCAGCCGCCCGAACCGCAGAAATAGCTGGCCGAGGTCGAGCATTGCAGCCGGCTTTCGTCAAGCGCCCAGTCCGGTTTGCCATCGCCGTCAAGATCCGGGCGCGACACCGCCCCGGATGCGACGGTCAGGGTGCCGTCATCCAGCCGCTTGCAATCGGCCGCGGCCTTGTCGAGCCGTTCCTGCAACAGCTTGGGCAAGGGCTCCTCGGCCAGCGCGGCCAGGGGCGCAAGCGCGATCAGGACGGCGGCAACGGGAACGGACAGGCAGGAAAGGCGCATCGCAGGCTCCGCATAGGGACCGGATGTCCGGCCGGTTCGCGCCGATCCTGCCCGAAGGCCGTCGCGCCGTCCATCACCGCGATGTGCCGCGCGGCATCCGCAGGCAATCCTTCGGTTCCCTGCCCGGCGCCAGATCGCATTCCGCCCCGCAGACCGCGCAACGCCAATGCCCCGGCCCCGTCGCCCGATCCAGCCGCCAGCGGCAATCGCGTGTGAGGGTGGAGTTCCGCTGCGTGACCCACAGGAAGACCACCACCCCCACAAGCAGAAGGATCAGCAGAAGCGGCACGACCCCGCCCCGCCGCAAAACCGGACATCCATCGCGGTCACACGATCCGCTCGACCATCATCTTCTTGATCTCGGCAATCGCCTTTGCCGGGTTCAGCCCTTTCGGGCAGGTCTTGGTGCAGTTCATGATCGTGTGGCAACGATAGAGCTTGAAGGGATCCTCCAGCCCGTCCAGCCGCTCTCCGGTGGCTTCGTCGCGGCTGTCGATGATCCAGCGATAGGCATGCAGCAGCGCCGCCGGACCGAGATAGCGGTCCGAGTTCCACCAGTAGCTCGGGCAGGCGGTCGAGCAGGATGCGCACATGACGCATTCATAAAGCCCGTCCAGCTTGGCGCGATCCTCGATCGACTGCAGCCATTCCTTCTGCGGCGTATTGGTCCTGGTTTCCAGCCAGGGCATGATGCTGGCGTGCTGGGCATAGAAATGCGTCAGATCGGGGATCAGATCCTTGATCACCGCCATATGCGGCAGCGGGAAGATCCGGACGTCGCCCTTGATCTCGTCAAGCCCGTAGATGCAGGCCAGCGTGTTGATCCCGTCGATGTTCATCGCGCAGGACCCGCAGATCCCCTCGCGGCAGGACCGGCGGAAGGTCAGCGTCGGGTCGATCTCGTTCTTGATCTTGATCAGCGCGTCCAAGACCATCGGGCCGGTCTTGTCCATGTCGAGGAAATAGGCATCGACGCGCGGGTTCTGGCCGTCGTCGGGGCTCCAGCGATAGATCAGGAACTTGCGCACGTTTGTCGCGCCTTCGGGGCGCGGCCAGGTCTTGCCGGTGCGGACCTGCGAGTTCTTCGGCAGCGAGAACTGGACCATTTGGGTTTCAGCCTTTCCAGTCGGGTCTCATGTAAAGCGGGCGCCGGGGCGCCTCGCCGGATTTTGCCATGACACAGGTTTCATAGACGACGGCGGGGTCGCGCCCCGCCAGCCAGTCGGACGAAACGGTCACATCGAGATCGGCGACGGCACCGCCCGTCGCGGCGCCGACCGCGATTTCTCCCCGCGGCTTTGCAGCCACACGGGCGCGTTCGAAACAGGCGCGCTCTGCCTGTTCGACCGTAATCGGCCCGCAGGCCGCCAGGATCGACAGGATCGACAGCGCGCCGACGGAGGCAAGAACCGATCTCATGCCCGCCCCCCTGCAGCAAGGCCCGGCACCTCGGCCACCAGATGCCCGAGCCCCAGCCCGCGCATCTCGGCCGCGACGGCCGCGGCCGAGGCGGCATGGTCGATCGGCTGCTTCGCGGCAAAGCGCTGCGCCAGCCAGTTGCGGATGTCTCTGTCGCGTTCGCCCTCATAGGTGCGCTGGTCCCACCGGCCGCCCAGGTCGATGCCGATCATGTCGAAGGCGCCAAGCAGCGTGTCGACATCGTAGACCGACTTCGCGCGCACGATCCAGGGCCGGCCATTCGGCCAGAGGACGGACAGGCTGCCGTTGCTGGTCTCGACATAGGAAAGCGAGGTGCAGCGCGGCCGCAGGGCATTCGTCGCGATGCGCTGGCCGCGGCGGCGGTTCAGCACCACGATATGCTGGTCGAGCCGGCCGAGGAGCTGCCGCCCGTGCATGGCCGACCCTTCGGCGAAAATCAGCACCCGCGCGCCCTTGTAGATGGCGAGCTGCTCGCTGAGGGGCAGCGTCTCGGGGCGCATGACCCGCACGTTCAGCGCCTCCAGCAGGCGGCAAAGATAGGCCTCGCCGGCATTGTTGCCCTCGCCGCGGCTTCCCATGCCGTCGCGGGCGACATAGACCACCTCGTCCCGGCCGGGTGCCAGGGCCAGGTTCGCCGGCAGCGCGTCGAGCCGGTCGAGATGCGCCGCCTCGACCGGGGCGCCCGACCATTGTTCGGCCATGGGAACGGCGTGCAGCGTCTCGACCCGCAGCGGATGGGTGACGAAACGGGCCTGTTCGGGCGGCAATCCAAGCCAGCGGGTGATCTGCCAGAAATAGGCGGGAACGTCGGCGCTGCGGGCGCCGGGCGGCAGGGTGAAGAGAAGCGGCAGGCCGGGAAAGGCCGAAATCAGGGGCAGGACCCGGTTGACATGTTCGGCGATGAAATGGCCGAAATGCCCGGCGGCAAACCCACCCCAGCCCCAGGCTCCGGCCAGGGGCTCCAGCCGCTCGGGCACCGCGGGGCGCGTGTCCACGACATTCAGGTTGCGCTGATGGCGCAGGGCGATTGCCGCGTCCCAGTCGGGCCAGACCGGCCCGCCATCCGTCACCATCGCGGTCTCGCGCTGGACCGGCACCACCGGAATCGCGCCGAAGGTGTAATGTCCCTGCCCTTCCGGGCCGTAATACTGGACGCGCGGCGACATCGGTGCGGCCTTGACCTCTCTGAGACGCATCTCCGCGCCCTCTGCCGACAGTCCGGGCATCCCGCCGCGGCGCTGGTCCGAGCCAAATGGCCATTTCATGGCGACAATCCATACTGTCCAGCGGCGGGTCGGGGCGTGGCCATCACATCACCGGGGGAACGCCGCGGGCGACGAAGCAGGATTGGGCGGCCGGGCGCAATGCGATGTTTCGGATGTTCTCCCTGGTCTGGCTGCCGGCCTCGACACCATAGTCGCGGGCAAGCCCGCGGATCTCGGGCATCGACGCGGCATAGAGAATGCACTCTGCCGCAGCCCCGGCCGCGGCAGCCGGCAGATCGCGCGAGACCACCGGCAGCACCACGTCGCGCGCCATGTTGCGCGTGGTCTTGTCGGCCAGCGCCTGAGGATCGCAGGCGGCCAGCAGCGGCACCATCGCAAGGACGAGGGGCAGCAACAGGCGGTTCATCCGGAGGCCCCCATGGTCAAGTCCCGGCGGGCGACAGCGGGAAAGACCCGCGCCGCCCGGCCGCGCCTGCCCGCTGCAGGGCATGCCGCGCCCTTCGGGACAAAGGCCCCGATCGGTGCCGTGGCCTGTGCGGGCGATGCGATCATCAAAACTTGCGCTCCGCGGGCGCGATCGTCGCAAGGGAAATGCCGCCCTCGGCCTCGGTCGTCAGCGGGTCGACATGGACGGGCCGATAGCCGAGCCGGACGTGATCGCCATTGACCCAGGCCAGCGAATGCTTGCGCCAGTGGATGTCGTCGCGCATCGGATGATCCTCATGCGCATGGGCGCCACGGCTTTCGGTGCGGGCATGGGCGGCGTAGATCGTGGCCAGCGCATTGGGCATCAGGTTGGTCAGTTCCAGCGTCTCCATCAGGTCGCTGTTCCACACCATGCTGCGGTCCGTCACCTTCAGATCGGCCATCTGGGCGGCGATGGCGGTCATCTTCGTCTCTCCCTCGGCCAGGGTCTTTTCGGTGCGGAACACCGCGGCATCCGCCTGCATGGTGCGCTGCATGGCCAGCCGCAGTTCCGCCGTAGGCGTATGACCCTCGGCATGGCGCAGCCCGTCGAAGCGCGTCAGCGCCTTGTCGACCTCGGCCCGGTTGGTGGCGGGGACGGCGGCGGCCTTGTCGACGATCTCGCCGGCGCGGATCGCGGCGGCACGGCCGAAGACCACAAGGTCGATCAGCGAGTTCGAGCCCAGCCTGTTCGCGCCGTGGACCGAGGCGCAGCCCGCCTCGCCCACCGCCATCAGCCCGGGAAAGATCGTATCGGGCGCATCCGGCGCGGGGTTCAGCACCTCGCCCCAGAAGTTGGTCGGAATGCCGCCCATGTTGTAATGCACCGTCGGCAGCACCGGGATCGGTTCCTTGTGCAGATCGACGCCGGCGAAGATGCGGGCGGATTCGGTGATGCCGGGCAGCCGGATATCCAGCGTTTCGCGCGGCAGGTGGTCGAGATGCAGGTTGATGTGGTCCTTGTGCGCGCCCACGCCGCGGCCTTCGCGGATCTCCATGGTCATGCAGCGGGACACATAGTCGCGCGGCGCCAGATCCTTGTAATGCGGGGCATAGCGTTCCATGAACCGCTCGCCTTCGCTGTTGGTCAGATAGCCGCCCTCGCCGCGCGCGCCTTCGGTGATCAGGCAGCCGGAGCCGTATATGCCGGTCGGGTGGAACTGCACGAATTCCATGTCCTGCAACGGCAGGCCGGCGCGGGCGACCATGCCGCCGCCGTCGCCGGTGCAGGTATGGGCGGAGGTCGCGCTGAAATATGCGCGGCCGTAGCCGCCGGTCGCCAGCACGGTCATCTTGGCGTTGAAGACATGGATCGTGCCGTCTTCCAGCCGCCAGGCCACCACGCCGGTGCAGGCGCCATCGGTGACGATCAGGTCGATCGCGAAATATTCGATGAAGAATTCAGCCTTCTGCTTCAGCGACTGACCGTAGAGCGTGTGCAGGATCGCATGGCCCGTACGGTCGGCGGCGGCGCAGGTGCGCTGCACGGGCGGGCCTTCGCCGAATTCGGTGGTGTGGCCGCCAAAGGGGCGCTGGTAGATCTTGCCCTCTTCGGTGCGGGAAAACGGCACGCCGTAATGTTCCAGCTCATAGACCGCGGCCGGGGCAGAGCGCGCGAGATATTCCATCGCGTCGGTGTCGCCCAGCCAGTCGCTGCCCTTCACCGTGTCGTACATGTGCCATTGCCAGTTGTCGGGGCCCATGTTGCCCAGCGAGGCCGCGATGCCGCCCTGCGCCGCGACGGTATGGCTGCGGGTCGGGAAGACCTTGGTCACGCAGGCGGTGCGCAGGCCCTGTTCGGCCATGCCGAGCGTGGCGCGCAGGCCAGCTCCGCCCGCACCGACGACGACCACGTCGTAATCGTGTACTTCATAGGGATAAGCGGTCATGGTCGGTCCTCAGAGCACGATTTTCAGCAGCGCGAAGATGCCGGTGGCGCCGATCACCCAGGCAAGGGAGACGACGAAGATCACGGCCAGCTTGCGGGTGGTGCCCCGGGTATAATCCTCGAGCATCGTTGTGGCGCCCATGGCGAAATGGCGCATGCCGATCACCAGCACAAGGCCGGTGACGATGGCAGGGAACGGGCGGGAGAAGGTGTCCAGCACGTCCTCGCGGCCCTGGCCCAGGGTCTTGCCGAAGATGTAGAGCCAGACGGGAACCAGGAAGGCCAGGCCGGCCGAGGACAGGGTCATCGACCAGTGATGATGGGCGCCGGTATGCGACGGGCCCCGGCCTTCGGCACGCTTGCGGTCGGTCAGATAACGCATCGGATCCTCACTGCACCAGAAGGATTGTGATCACGGTCAGCACGACCGAACCTGCGATGCAGATCCAGCCCAGCCGCTCGGCCGTGCGGATGTCGAGCCCCCTGCCGGCATCGTAGTAAAGGTGCCGCAGCCCGGCGAGATAGTGATACCACACCGCCCAGAGCGAGCCGGTGAAGACCAGATCGCCGAACCAGGAGGTCGCCACGGCATTGGCCAGGGCAAACTGGCTGTCGCCTATGGCGGCGGCCAGCAGCCACCACACCGCCAGAAGGACCCCCGCCACCAGCGCATGGCCGGTGATCCGCGTCAGCACCGAACTGACCGAGGTCATCTGCAGGCGGTAATATTGCCCAAGCATGTAGGGGGAAAGGGGCCGTTCGACCCGTTTCGGTGCAGTCATGGGTTCATCCCTTCGTCGCTGGCTTGCCCCGCCGGCGCGGCCTTCGGCCCGGCCCCGCCGGGCGGCGGCATGCTTCGATACTGCCTTGTCATAGCGGATTTTCCGCGACTGTCACGCCCCTGCTATGCCGCAGGGCAGCGCAGTTTTCGCTAACGGCGGCTATTTTGCGGAATTCGTGATCACACTCTCGAAATCTGTGATCACATATCCGGTCACACCGGCATCAGTGCCCAGTAGTCAAGATCGAGCAGCGCCTCGGGCCGGTATTTCCCGTCTTCGTCCTTCAGCGCGAAGGCCGGGGCGCCCTGTTTCACCGCCACCAGCCGCAAGCGGATAGCGCCCACACCCGGCGCCGCCGTGGGCGCCTTGTCCAGAACCTCGCTCCAGGCTTTCACGGTGTCGCCGGCAAAACAGGGGTTGGCATGCGCCCCGCCGTTCAGCGCCACCAGCATCTGCGCATTCGCGAGACCGTTGAACGACAGCGCGCGTGCCATGCTGATCACATGGCCGCCATAGATCAGGCGCCGGCCGTCCTCGCGGAAGGTGGCGTCGAAATGCACCTTGGCGGTGTTCTGCCACAGGCGGGTGGCCAGCATATGCTCGGCCTCTTCGATGGTCACGCCATCGACATGGTCGATCTTCTCGCCGATCGCATAGTCGCCCCAGCGGTGCGGCTCTCCCGCCAGCGTGAAATCGTAGCTGGAGAAATCCAGCCCTTCAGGGATCACAAGCTCGCTTGCGGCCACGAATTTCTTCAGTTCCGGAACAATCGGCTCCGGCGCGGGGGTGGTGCGGTTCTTCCGCACCATGACCCAGCGCACATATTCCAGCACCGTCTCGTCATGCTGGTTCAGCCCGCGTGTCCGGACGTAGACCACCCCCGACTTGCCGTTGGAATTCTCCTTCAGCCCGATCACCGTCGATTCCGACCGCAGGGTATCGCCCGGCCAGACCGGCAGCAGCCACCGCCCCTCGGCATAGCCGAGGTTGGCCACGGCGTTCAGGCTGATGTCGGGCACGGTCTTGCCGAAGACGACATGGAAGGTGATCAGGTCGTCGAGCGGGCTGAACGGCAGGCCGCTCGACTGCGCGAACTGATCCGAGGAATGCAGCGCATGCCGCGCCGGATAGAGCGCGTGATACATCGCCCGCTCGCCCATCTTCACGGTGCGCGGCACGGCATGGGCAATCACCTCGCCGATGCGATAATCCTCGAAGAAGCGGCCGGGGTTGGTCTTGACGCTCATTGCTCGCCCAGTTTGATGTCGGCTGCGTAGGTGCCGGGGGCTTCCTTCACCACCGCCTGCCCGCAGCGCATCACGCCGCGCGCGGCGTCGAAGGCATAGGTCGGGCCGCCATGCAACTCCCACCCCTTGGCCAGCGCGGCGGAAACCTTGTGGCAGAATGCCGAGGTGTCGTCCTCGCTCAGGAATCGATACAGTCTCATCCGTAGGTCCCCAGGAAGGGGTTGTGGCCCAGAAGGATATGGATCCAGGCGATCAGGCCGAAAAGCACCAGCGTGCCGACCAGGTTCATCAGATCGCCCTTGATCCCGCGCCCGCCGGCGGGGCGGATCCAGGGGCCGGCGGCATTGATCACCGCCATCTGGATCAGCGCCCACAGGCCAAGGCCGCCGAACAGGATCACGCTGGCCAGATCGCCGTTGACCAGAAGATGCGCCACCGCCCAGATCACGACGCCCCAGAGCATCGGGTGGCGCATGCGCGGGTAAAGCGTGCCCTTGGTGCCGCCCACGCCGAAGAGAAAGATCGAGACCAGCATCAGCGTGTTGTTGGCATGGCCCATG
Organism: Rhodobacter sp.; assembly: GCA_039808125.1. Lineage (GTDB taxonomy): Bacteria > Pseudomonadota > Alphaproteobacteria > Rhodobacterales > Rhodobacteraceae > Pseudogemmobacter. The sequence goes on from JBDHSO010000015.1 coordinate 26,570, forward strand.
CCGGGCAGCGGCGTGTAGAGCGGCACGAAATCGGCGCTGCGATAGCCGATCACCATCAGCACCACCGACAGCAGGACGGCCACGGCCACCGCCGCGCGTCCGCCATTGCCCATGCGGGCCCGCGGACCCGGCAGCAGGCGCCTGAAAAGATGGGCCGCGCTCCAAAGGACCACGCCCAGGACGAGAAGCGTCATGTCTTGCCTCCTGGCAGGTTAGATATCCCCAGCCATAGACTATCCTTGCAGCGCTGCAATGGCCTCGGCCTTCTGCAACAGCGCAAGGGCCGTCACGACATGCAGGTTTTCCACGATGCGGCCATCGACCACCGCCACGCCCTGCCCCGCGGCCTTTGCGGCATCGAAGGCCTCGATCTGGCGGCGGGCCAGCGCCAGTTCCGCCTCGCCCGGCGCGAAGGCGGCATTCGCGATGTCAAGCTGAGCCGGGTGAATCAGGGTCTTGCCGTCAAAGCCCATGTCGCGGCCCTGTTCGCATTCGGCACGCAGGCCGGCATCGTCCTTGAAGGCGTTGTACACGCCATCGACGATCACCTTGCCGCTGGCGCGTGCGGCCAGCAGGCAAAGGCCAAGCCCGGTTTGCAGCGGCAGGCGGTCGGGCCGGAAGCGGGCGTCGAGTTCGCGGGCCAGGTCGTTGGTGCCCATCACCAGCCCCTTCAGCCGCGGATGCGCGGCGATGGCCGCCGCATTCAGCATCCCCGCGCAGGTTTCCATCATCGCCCAGAGATCGACATTCGGCACCGCGCGCGCCACGCGGTCCAGATCTTCCGGTCCGTTCACCTTGGGCACGAGAACCGCGTCGATCCGCGCGCCTGCGGCGATGGCGGCAGAGATGGCAGCGGCATCCCCGATCCCCCATTCGGTATCCAGCCCGTTGATCCGCACGATCCGCGCCCGGTGGCCGAAGTCGAAATCGCGCAGCGCGCGGGCCAGCAGGTCGCGGGCGGCCGGCTTCTCGTCGGGTGCCACGGCATCCTCAAGATCGAAGATGATCGCGTCGGCGGCAAGATCCATTGCCTTCTCCAGCGCCCGCTCTTTCGAGCCAGGGATGTAGAGAACCGAACGATAGGGACGGGACACCTGGCTCATGGCTTGCTCCTTTGAAACAATCTTGCGTGACAAAGCACAGGATTGGCATATCCGGCAAGTGTCGATCTGCCGCAGTGCAGAATGTTTTTCACCCCGCCAACCTTCATATCTGGCGGATCGCGCGAGATCGGCGGGAACCGCGCCGGCGATTTCCGCGTTGCCCCGCCACAGAGACACCAATCACCGGATTCACCAGGAGGTTTGCGATGAGCAGCGGAACGGACAAGATCAAGGGTGTGGCCAACGAGGCCATGGGCAACATCAAGCAGGCCCTTGGCAAGGCCACCGGCGATACCGAGATGCAGGCCGACGGCATCCTTCAGGAGCGCAAGGGCGAGGCCCAGCAGGCCCTGGGCCGGGCGAAAGACGCCGTGAAGGACGCCGTCGATTCCGTGAAAAAGGCCGTCGACGAGGCCTGAGGCGCCAGAGACCCCGCGCGCAGCCGGGCGCATGTCGTCCGGCTGCGCGGCTCCTGCGGATGCGCCGGATCGGCATCGCAGGGCAAGATCGCCATATTCCGACGATCTGCAAGGCCGGCCGCCTTGGCCGGTCCTGTAACTGCCGGCGCCCGTTGGCCGGCCGTCAGACCAGACCCAGGCCCCGCAACCCGTCCCAGACCAGTTTGGCCGAGACGATCAGCAACGCCCAGGTGACAAGGGCGAAGAAGGCGCGCGTTGGCAGGATGCGCACCAGTTGCACCCCGGCAAAGACCGCCAGCACCGCCGGCACGAACAGCAGCGCCGCATGCTGCAGGTTCTCGGCCGACAATTGCCCCAGCGCCCAGTAGGGAACCAGCTTTACCGCATTGATGATGGCGAAGGCGATGGTCGAGGTGCCGGCAAAGACCGCCTTCTCCATCCGCAGCGGCAGGGTATAGACCTGATAGGGCGGCGCGCCGGAATGGCTGACAAAACTGGTGAAGCCGGTCACGGCGCCCCAGAACAGGCCGGGCGCCACCTCGGCCCGGCGCGGGGGCCCGCCCGGATCGCGGCGCAGCAGCGAGACCAGCGCGAAAATACCGCCGATCAGCCCGACGAGCAGCGTCACCGCCGCCTCGGGCACCAGATGGGCCGTGGCCCAGCCAAGGCCGATGCCGATCACGGCACCCGGCACCACGATCGCCAGCACCCGCCCGCTGAAGGCATGGCGATAGGCGTAAAGCCCGAACATGTCCGAGACGACATAGACCGGCAGCAGCAGCCCGGCGGCCGTCACGGGCGATATCGCCAGCGCCAGCACCGGCACGCCCAGCATGCCGACCAGCGGCAGGCCGCCCTTGCCCATGCCGACCAGCACCGAGGCCATCACCGCCGCCGTCCAGAAGCCCCAGCTGTCCATCCCGCCCTCCGCGCCGTTATCGCTAACCCGGCGAAGGGCCGAACGGTAGCCCGTATTTTTCTGCATGCCATAGCATACCGAACCATTTCCAATGTGGACAGGCGGCCGCGAAGGGGCTAGGCCTCGCCCCCGACTCATGGCCAGAATTCCACCGGCCGCGGCCGACCGGCCCGGCCCCAAGACCCAGACCCAGACTCAACCGCAAGGGAGACCCCCCATGGCACGACCCAAGATCGCCCTCATCGGCGCGGGCCAGATCGGCGGCACACTCGCCCATCTGGCCGCCATCAAGGAACTCGGCGATGTCGTCCTGTTCGACATTTCCGAAGGCACGCCACAGGGCAAGGCGCTGGATCTGGCGCAATGTGGCCCGGTCGAAGGCTTCGACGCCAGCCTGAAGGGCACGAATTCCTATGCCGACATTGCCGGCGCCGATGTCTGCATCGTGACCGCCGGCGTTCCGCGCAAGCCGGGCATGAGCCGCGACGATCTTCTGGGCATCAACCTCAAGGTAATGAAATCGGTCGGCGAGGGCATCCGCCAGCACGCCCCCAACGCCTTTGTGATCTGCATCACCAACCCGCTTGACGCGATGGTCTGGGCGCTGCGCGAATTCTCCGGCCTGCCGCATGACAAGGTGGTCGGCATGGCGGGCGTTCTCGACGCCGGCCGCTTCCGGCACTTCCTGTCGCTGGAATTCGATGTCTCGATGCGCGATGTCACCGCCTTCGTTCTCGGCGGCCACGGCGACACCATGGTGCCGCTGACCCGCTATTCCACCGTGGCCGGCATCCCGTTGCCCGATCTGGTGGAAATGGGCTGGACCACGCAGGAGAAGCTTGACGCCATCGTCCAGCGCACCCGCGATGGCGGCGCCGAAATCGTGGGCCTCCTGAAGACCGGCTCGGCCTTCTATGCGCCCGCGACCTCGGCCATCGAAATGGCCGAAGCCTATCTGAAGGATCAGAAGCGCCTGCTGCCCTGCGCGGCCTATGTGAAGGGCGCCTACGGCCTCGACGGGCTTTATGTCGGCGTGCCGACGATCCTCGGCGCCGGCGGTGTCGAGCGCGTGGTCGAGATCAATCTGAACCCGGCCGAAAAGGTCATGTTCGACAAGTCGGTCGAGGCCGTGCGCGGTCTGGTCGCGGCCTGCAAGGCCATCGACCCCTCGCTCGCCTGACAGTCACCCGTGGCCGGCGGACGGTTCCACCCGCCGGCCACGCGGCAGCCAGTGCCATGAAAAAGGCGTGCCCCCGCGGGCACGCCTTCTTTGTTTCGAACCACTGCCGTCGTCAGACGATCAGGATCCAGTCCTCGACCGGCGAGAATTTCGAGATGTGCTGCACCAGCATCCTGTCGCCGTCGCCGAAGTCCAGCGTCAGCGTCGTGCCGGACATCTCGCCGTAGGTGGCGAGAACCTCGGCCGCGGTCAGCTTGCCCGACCAGAGCGAATGGTCAAGCACGATGCGGTCGCCGGCATAGCCGTTGAAATCGCGCACGACATCGGTCTGGCTGCCCTCGGCGAACAGGAAATGATCCGCCCCGGTGCCGCCGTAAAGCTGGTCGTAGCCCGCGCCGCCCGACAAAGTGTCGTCGCTGCCGCCTCCGAACAGACTGTCCGACTGGTCGCCGCCATAAAGCATGTCGTTGTTGGTGCCGCCGTAAATCCGGTCCGCACCCGCGGCGCCATAGATGATGTCGTCGCCGCTTTCGCCGTAAAGCGCATCGTTGCCCGACCCGCCATCCAGCACATCGGCCCCGGTCCCGCCATAGAGGCTGTCGGTGCCCGCACCGCCAATCAGCGAATCCGCCCCCGCGCCGCCATAGGCCCGGTCATCGCCCGATCCGCCGTCGACAGTATCGTTGCCGGTGTCGCCAAACAGCGAATCGTCGCCCGAGGATCCCGACAACTGGTCGTGATCGGTCCCGCCATAAAGCCGGTCGTTGCCACCATCGCCGTAAAGTTCGTCCCGTCCGGTATCGCCGAACAGCTTGTCATCGCCCGATCCGCCCGAAAGCGTGTCGTTCGCCGCGCCGCCATAAAGCGCGTCGTCGCCCTCGCCGCCCTGAAGGTTGTCGCGCCCGTCCTCGCCGAACAGCTTGTCCTCGCCCGCGCCGCCCGAAAGCGCATCGTTCCCAACGCCGCCGAAGAGCACGTCGTCGCCCCCGCCGCCCAGAAGCGAATCATTCCCCGCCTCGCCCCAGAGCCGGTCGTCGCCGTCGCCCCCGTCGAGCAGATCGTTGCCCAGCCCGCCATAGGCACGGTCGTCGCCGCCAAGGCCAAAGGCCTGATCGTCGCCGTCGCCGCCATAAAGCCCGTCGTCGTAAAGCGCGCCGGTCAGGGTGTCATTGCCCAGATCGCCATACAGATCGACCGGCGCGGTCGATCCCGTCAGCACATCCGGGCCGGTCAAACCCCACAGGACCTCGCGAACGGGTTTGGTCGTGCCGGAGATATCGCTCATAGCTCTGCCTCATCTTTTTGCGGTTGCCAAAGGCATCGCCGCGCAATGCGTCGAAATTATGGAAAATCCGAAACATCCCGGCCCCAATCCGGAAACGCCGCGCATGGGCGGGGCGGCGGTCGCGGCAAAATCCCGCCACCCCGCCCTTGCCCCCGGGCGGGGTTTCGGGCATGCCAGAGCCATCTCCCAGACGCGCGAGGCGGCGATGGACTATTCGAAATCCGGCAATCCGAAATCGGCCAGGGACAGCCATCACGCACAGGATCTGCCCCGCCATGGCGCCCCCAAGGCCAAGGCGGCCGAGACCGCCAGGAAAGAGGCGCTGCTGGCCCGGATGAAGGCGGCGGCGGAAGCCCGGAAGAAGGGCTGAGCCGGTGTCCGACCTGCGTGCCGAACTCGAGGCGCGGCTCCTGCGCTACTGCGCCATCGACAGCCAGTCCGACGAGGACAGCCCGAGCCAGCCCTCGACCGCGATCCAGCTCGCCATGGCGGAACTTCTTGTGCGCGAACTGGCCGAAATCGGCGCCGCCGACATCCGGCTGACCGAATACGGCGCCGTCCTCGCCACGATTCCGGCCACGGCCCCCGGCCCGACCATCGGCTTTCTCGCCCATGTCGACACGGCCCCGCAATTCAACGCGACGGGGGTGAAGCCGCGGGTGATCCGCGGCTACAACGGCGGCGCGATCAGCTATCCCGACGATCCGGCCCTGACCCTCTCGCCCGAGGTCTCGCCCCGTCTCGCCGAAAAGCTCGGCCATGACATCGTGACGGCCTCGGGGACCACGCTGCTCGGCGCCGACGACAAGGCCGGCGTCGCGGTGATCATGGCCGCCGCCCGCCGCCTCCTGCGGGAAAAACCCGCACATGGCCGGATTCGCCTGGCCTTCACCCCTGACGAAGAAATCGGCCGCGGCGTCGATTCGCGTCTGCCCGCCGATCTCGATGTCGATTTCGCCTATACGTTCGACGGCGGCGCCGTCGGCGAGATCGAATATGAAAGCTTCTCGGCCGATGGCGCCGTGGTCCGGATCCGCGGCGTCTCGATCCACCCCGGACTCGCCCGGGGCAAGATGGTGAACGCCATTCATCTGGCGGCAAGGATCATCGCCGCCCTCCCGCAGGCCACGATGCAGCCCGAGGTGACGGACGGGCGCGAGGGTTTCCTGCATGCCACCGAAATGACGGGCGGCTCTTCGGAGATGGTGCTGAAATTCATCCTGCGCGATTTCGAACTCGACGGTCTCGCCGCCAAGGGCGATCTCCTGCGCAGCATCTGCGCCGCGATCCAGGCCGGCGAGCCCAGGGCAGAGATCACCTGCACCATCCGCCCGCAATATCGCAACCTGCGCTACTGGCTGGAAAAGGACATGACCCCGGTCGACCTCGCCCGCGATGCGGCCCGTGACCTCGGGATCGAGCCGGTGTCGGTCCCGATCCGCGGCGGCACCGACGGCTCGCGCCTGACCGAGATGGGCGTGCCCTGCCCCAACCTCTTCACCGGCATGCAGGAAATCCACGGCCCGCTCGAATGGATCAGCCTGCAGGACATGGAGCGCGCCAGCGACCTGATGCTCGGCATCGCCCGCCGCGCCGCCCGGCCCGCACCGCCTGCTTCCTCTTGACGCAAATACCCCGGGGGTCCGGGGGCTGGCCCCCGGTCCGCGTTGCATGACACCTCCCCGCTCCCCCTATCTCGCCCCCGGCTTCTACGAGACCGCGCTCGCCCGTGGCCGCCATCGCGACATCGTCGGCGGCCGCTGGGACGAGACTGCGGGCGCCCAGATGGCGGCGCTGCGCGACGAGGGGCTGACCCCCGCCGACCGGCTTCTCGACATCGGCTGCGGCTGCCTGCGGCTCGGCCACCGCGTGGTGCCCTGGCTCGACCCCGGGCATTACTGGGGCACCGACGCGAGCCTCGCGCTGATGCGCCGCGGCTGGGAGACGGAACTGACGGATGCCGATCGTGCCCGCCTGCCGCAGGCGCAGTTGATCGAGGATGCAGATTTCGCCTTCCCCGGCCTGCCCGCCGATATCGACATGGCAATCGCATTCGCCGTCTTCACCCATCTGCCGGCCGACAGGCTGCGCCCGGCGCTTGCCGCGCTGCGGCAGCGGGCGCCGCGGCTGCGCAAACTGCTGCTGACCCTGTTTCTCGCGCCCGAAGGTCACGAGGGCGCGCTGCGCCAGCCCGATGGTGTCGTCACCCATGCGACGCGGCCGCCCTGGCACCGCAGCGCGTCGGCGGCAGAGGCCGATGCCGCCGACGCGGGCTTCACACTGCACTGGCGCGACCGGCGGTTGCCGCGCGGGCAGCGGCTGGCGGTCCTGATGCCGTGCCGCACCGGCACTACGCGGTCGCCCTGAACCAGTCGCGATAGGTTTCGCGCAGGATCGCCTTCTGGACCTTGCCCATCGTGTTGCGCGGCAATTCGTCCACCACGACGGCCGCCTTTGGCTGCTTGAACCGCGCCAGCCGCTCGCCCAGCCCGGCCAGGATCGCCGTCACATCCGGCTCGGCGCCCTTTTCGCGGGCCAGAACGGCAAGGACCGCCTCGCCGAAATCGGGATGCGGGACGCCGATCACAGCACTTTCCAGCACGCCCGGCGCCTCGTCCAGCACCATCTCCACCTCTTTCGGATAGACGTTGTAGCCGCCGGTGATCACCAGATCCTTCGCCCGCCCGACGATGGCGACATAGCCGTCGGCATCCCGCAGCCCAAGGTCGCCGGTGATGAACCAGCCGTCCTCGCGCAGCTCCTCGCGGGTCTTCTCGGGCATCTGCCAGTAGCCGCGGAACACGTTCGGCCCGCGCACCTCGATCACTCCCACCTCGCCCGGCGCCACCTCGCGCCCCTCGGACATGATCCGCAGTTCCACCCCCGGCAGCGGCATCCCCACCGTGCCGGCCCGCCGCTCTCCGACATAGGGGTTGGAGGTGTTCATGTTGGTCTCGGTCATGCCGTAGCGTTCCAGGATGCGTTGCCCGGTGCGCGCCTCGAATTCGCGGTGGGTCTCGGCCAGAAGGGGCGCCGAACCCGAGACGAACAGCCGCATCGGCGCGGCCAGGTCACGGGTGAGGCGGTCGTCGTCCAGAAGCCGGGTGTAGAAGGTCGGAACCCCCATCATCGCCGTGGCCCGCGGCATCAGCCGCAGGATGGTGTCGGTCTCGAACCCCGGAAGGAAGATCATCGCCCCGCCGGCCAGCAGGCTGACGTTCGAGGCGACAAACAGCCCGTGGGTGTGAAAGATCGGCAAGGCATGCAGCAGCACGTCTTCGGCGGTGAACTGCCAGAGGTCAGCCAGAACCTCGGCATTGGACAGCAGGTTGCCATGCGTCAGCATCGCGCCCTTCGAGCGCCCGGTGGTGCCCGAGGTGTAAAGGATCGCCGCCAGATCGTCCGGGCTGCGCGGCACGGGGAATACGCGCGCGGCCGGGGCGGTCGGGGCGGCGGCCATCGCCGCGGCAAGGCTGCCGCTGCCCGCACCATCGAGCGTCAGCAACCGCGCCGCGTGGCGGGCGGCAACCGGCGCCAGCGCCGCCGCCCGCGCAGGATCGCAGACGAAGACGGCCGGGGTCGCATTGCCCAGGAAATAATCCAGTTCGGCCGGCGTATAGGCGGTGTTCAGCGGAAGGAACACCGCGCCGGCCACGACCGTGCCGCCGTAAAGCGCCAGCGCCTCGGGCGATTTCGCCACCTGCGCCGCCACCCGGTCGCCCGGCCGCACCCCGGCCGCAATCAGCGCCCCGGCCGCTGCGTAAACCATGTCCAGAAAGGCCGCGCCCGAGAACTCCCGCCCGTCCGGCAGGATCAGCAGCGCCCGGTCGCGCCCCGCCAGCGGCAGGAACAGCGCATCGTGAAGGGTGTTGGCCATGATATCCTCCGCATCCCGCCGCATCGGGCTTGTGCCACGGCGCGCGGCATCGGCCAAGTCCCGGAAACGATCTGTTCGCAAGATGTATCCCCGGACCGCCCTGTCCCGCCCCGCTATACCACAAACATGCCCGACTTCGGGGCGATGCTCCGGTCAGGGGGTAGCGGGTCGGGGCAGATGGAGAAGCAGATGCGAGACGCCCTGAATTTTCTGCGCGGACTTGGCCTGCCGGGCCGAAGACCCGCAAGGCCCGCGACGGCGCCGGCCACCGGCCTGCCCGCGGGCTTGTCCTTCGACCAGCGGCTTGGAAAGCTGGTTGGCACGGGCCGCCTCACCGCCTCGCGCACGGTGCTGTTCAGAACGCGACCTGCACCCCGGGAAGCCTGAGCGTCGCGACCAGATCGCGCAATTCCTGCCGGGCCGCGATGTTGGACAGATTCAGCTGGTCGACGCCGGTGTCGCGCAGGTCGAGAAGCGTCATTCCCCGCGGGAACAGCTCGCGAAAGATCACCCGCTCGGCAAAACCGGGCGCCACGCGAAAGCCGATCCGGCGCGACAGATCCTCCAGCGCCGAGCCAACCTTCTTCTTGTTGTGCATCGCCTGCACACCCAGGCGGTTGCGCAGCACCACCCAGTCGATCGGCTTCATCCCGGCCTGCGCCCGCGTCTGCCGCGCGCCCCAGACCATTTCAGAATAGATCGACGGCCCCTTCGCCTTGCCGGTCTCCGGGTCAAGCCGCGCCAGAAGGTCGAAGTCGACGAAACTGTCGTTCATCGGCGTGACCAGCGTGTCGGCCAGCGTATGGGCGACCTGGCTCAGCCGGGTATGGCTGCCGGGGCAGTCGATCACCACGAAATCCACCGCGGAATCCAGTTCGGCCAGCGCCGTGGTCAGCCGTTCGTCCTGCGCATTGGTCCGCCGCGCCTCGGCGGCCGGATCGGCCTCGGGCAGCAGGCGATAGTCCGGGGTGGGAAGGTCGATTCCCGACCGCTCCGTCCAGGCCCGGCGATTCTCGATATAGCGGCCGAAACTGCGCTGGCGCAGGTCAAGATCCAGCGCCCCCACCCGATGGCCCATCCGCACCAGCGCGGTGGCCACATGCATGCAGGTGGTCGATTTGCCGGACCCGCCCTTTTCATTGCCGAAGACGATGATATGCGCCATGCCTTTGCCCGGATTCTTGCGCCCCCCTCTTGGCAAGGCCGCAGCGAAAGGGAAAGCCCCATTCCGCAACCGCCGGGCGACGGGGCGATCCTTCGACGCAGGCCGTCGCGGGGGCTGGCGAAGGCCGGCATTCCCATGCGATACTCATATCTCGAAAATGCGATGTATCCGAAAGCGAGGTTCTCCGTGCCCGATCCCTCTCCGCATGTTCGCGCCTTCTTCGACCGGCCCTCCGGCAGCCTGCAATATGTGTTTCACGACCCCGCCACGATGAAGGGCGCCATCGTCGATCCGGTCTGGAACTTCGACCGCGCCTCGGGCCAGGTCTGGACGGCCAGCGCCGACGAGATCCTGGACTATGTGACCCGGATGGGGATCACCGTCGAATGGGTGCTGGATACCCATCCGCATGCCGACCATTTCACCGCCGCCAGCTATCTGGCCGCGAAACTGCCCGGCGCCAAGCGCGGCATCGGCGAGCGCGTGACCCAGGTCCAGAAGATCTGGGCCGAGATCTACAACGATCCCGACCTGCCGCAGGATGGCCGCCAGTGGGACCATCTGTTCGGTGATGGCGAGGTCTTCAGGGTCGGCTCGCTCGATGTGCGGGTGATGCTGTCGACCGGGCACACGCTGGCCTCGATCACCTATGTTGTGGGCGATGCGGCCTTTGTCCACGATACGCTGATGATGCCGCCCTCGGGCACCAGCCGCGCCGATTTTCCCGGCGGCAGTGCGGCCGAACTCTGGGTATCGATCCGCGCCATCCTCGACCTGCCGGCCACGACCCGGCTTTTCGTCGGCCACGAATATCCGCCGGCGGGCAAGCAGCCGAACTACATGGCCACCGTGGCCGAACAGCGGCTGACCAACATCCACGTCAAGGACGGGATCAGCCGCGAGGAGTTCATCGCACGGCGTGAAGAACGCGACGCCACGCTGCCCCTGCCCGACCAGATGCTCTACGCGCTTCAGGTGAACATCCGCGGCGGCCACCTGCCCGAAGCGGGCGGCCAGCCCTTCCTGAAGGTGCCGGTCAACAGGTTCCGCCGCATGGGCTGACCGCGCCCGGGGCTGGCCTTGCCCCAGCCAATCTTTGCCCTTGCCGCACCGTCCTTCTGCGGCCAGACTTTCCCGCGAAAGGGACGGCACCGGCCGGACTCCGGGACAGGCAGAGGCTTGGGGCGGGCATAACAAAGTGCAGGTGTCAGACGGGCGGGAGATCGCACAGGACGGCGGGTCCGCGGCGGCCATCGCCCCCGGGACGGATATGCGCTACCTTCTGGTGGCCACGGTCAAGAACGAGGCGCTCAATCTCCTGGAATGGGTGGCCTGGCATCGGATGATCGGCTTTACCGACATCCTGATCTATTACAACAATTGCGAGGATTCGACGGCCCGCACCCTGCGCGTCATGCAGGCGGCAGGGTTGGTGCGCGCGTTCCCGAACGATTTCCCGCCCGATCACCCCGCGCCACCTTTCCAGAACCGCGCCTATCGTCGTGCCGGGCACGAGCCGGAATATGCCGCCGCCCGCTGGTGCATGGCCCTTGACGCCGATGAATTCCTGCTGATCCATGCCGGCAACGGCACGCTGGCCGATCTGACGGCCGCCTGCGGCGATGCCGATGCGATGCGGATCAACTGGCGCGTCTTCGGCAATTCCGGGCTGACGGCGCTGGATGCCCGGCTGCAGACCGAACGCTTCACCCGGGCCATGCTCCGGCAGGCCGTCCAGCGCTGGCCCATCCCGGTGAAGACGCTGTTTCGCACCGCAAGCTATGGCCGGATCGGCATCCATCTGCCGCATCTTCCGCAGCGGGACGTGCCGAAGGTCGTCACCGGGTCGGGCCTGCCGCTGGAGGAGGTAAAGGTGCGCGGGTTCAACTGCACCGATCCCGGCGACTATGCGCTGGCCCAGGTCAACCACTACATGGTGCGCGACTGCGACAGTTTCCTGATCAAATCCGCCCGTGGCTCCTCCTCGCATCCCGAACGCGAGGTCCGCGCGGAATACTGGCGCAAGTGGAACCGCAACGAACAGCGCGAGACCGCGATCCTCGCCCGCCGCGACATGCTCCTGGCCGAGATGCAGCGCCTGGATGCCCTGACCGGCGGCCGCCTGATGACGCTGCGCCGCCGCGCCCTGCGCTACTGGCGCGACAGGGTTGCCGGATTGAAGACGCGCGAGGACATGGCCGCGCTCTACGACCTGATCGCCCGCGCGAACCTGCGGGCACCGGGCCCCGGCAGAGACACCGGCCCATGACGCAAAAGGGCGCCCACCGGGCGCCCTTCCGTTTCGTTCCGACCGGGTTCAGAACCCGAGGCCGGCGTATTTGTTCTTGAACTTCGACACGCGGCCGCCGGTGTCCAGCAGCTTGGCCGACTGGCCGGTCCAGGCCGGATGCGACAGCGGGTCGATGTCGAGCGACAGCGTCTCGCCTTCGCTGCCCCAGGTCGACCGGGTGCGATAGGTGGTTCCGTCGGTCATCTTCACTTCGATGAAGTGATATTCGGGGTGAATGCCCTGTTTCATCGTCCGGGATCCTTATTCCGACTTTTCTTTGTAATTGGTCATTTCGGCGATCCGCGCCGATTTGCCGCGACGCTCGCGCAGATAGTAGAGCTTGGCGCGGCGGACACGGCCGCGACGGACGACCTCGATCGTCTCGATATTGGTCGAATAAAGCGGGAAGACCCGTTCGACGCCCTCGCCGAAGGAGATCTTGCGGACGGTGAAGCTCGCCGCCAGCGTGCCGCCGCCGCGGCGGCTGATGCAGACGCCTTCATAGGCCTGCACGCGGGTGCGGTTGCCCTCTTTCACGCGATAGCCGACACGCAGGGTATCGCCGGCCTTGAAGTCGGGAATGGTCTTGCCGAGGGCGGCGATCTGTTCCGCCTCGATCTGCGCGATCAGGTTCATGCGCATGTCTCCGTTTGCCCGCGGTATCGCCGCGGCGTTTGTGCTGAAACCGAAGAACTCCTGGTCTTCGCCCGGGTCCCTGCACCGCGTCTGGCGCGGCCGGCCCGCCGGAGGATCGGCTCCTGTTTTCGCCGCCCCCGTCCGTCCCCGCCGAAGAAGACGGTTCGACCGGAAAGGAGAATCGGGCCCGCAGGCTCGCACCCCGGACCGGGCGCGTATAGGGCCGCCGCCGCGCGCGGTCAAGCACCACCATTCCCGCGGCGGCCAAAACCCCCAGCCGGTTCTCCCGCCAAAAGACCCCGCGCCCGGGACGCGGCCGGAACTACACCACCGCTTCCTCTTGACCGAAATACCCTGGGGGGGTCCCTGCGTGCGCAGGGGGTGTTGGAATTAGATTGGGATGTTTGGATCCCGATGTGGTGGGACGAGGGGTCAGGCAGGGCTGGAGCCGGGGGTTCTGGCGCCGGGCGAGGCCCTGGCGCGGGCGCCGGTCGGCTGGACTTGCGTCCGTTCTGTTCCGTTTCGTTCCATTCCGTGAAGTAATCACCATTCGTGCAACGACGCAACGACGCGGCCGATGAGGGCGAAGGCGGCTTTCGGTCGTCGGGGCCGAGGGCCGCAAGCTCGATCTGGAGCGGCGGGCAGAAGCTGTTGGTGCTGCTCGGGGCGACGGAAGACTTCGACACGCGCTGGAGGAACTTGACCGGAAGATCGTCGCCGACGCGGATGACGCGGGTCTTGCCCTCGATGATTTCATCCCCGTGAGCGGTCGACCAGGATCAGGTCGCCATCGACCGGCCTGGGCTCCCTGCTGTCGCCGCGCAGCGCGGTCACGGTCACGGTCAGATGCTGTGGCGCCGGGTGGCGCCGCGCCAGCCACCTTTTGTCGAGGGCATGGAAACCCGTTGTTTCCCCATCGCAGGCCGCCGCCCCGGCCGAGGCTTTCCCGGCCGTATCCCGGGATCGGAACGAGGTCCGCGTCTCCTGCCGGCGGAATCTCCGGTGTTCGCGGGGCAGGTATTCCGGCACAGGTCACCAAGATCCGCACCGGAGAGGCACCGGCTTTCGGGGCGGGATCGACCGTGAACCGCCCGTCTGGACGGCTCATATCCCCCGGATGGTGCCGTATCCTCCGCTCGTTCACGCCACGGAGCGTGCCGAAATTCCCGATGCCTGGCCCCTTGCCGGCGGCTGGCCTCCTGACGCGGTCCGCGACGGCGCCAAATTTCCGGGTCCGCCCTGCTGACACCGTTTGGGTTGTATTGCGCGGTTGCCCCACCACGGCGGTTTGGCGCAACGGTAGAGGCAAAGGCGATGTCATTCCAGAATAATGTGTTCCGCCCCGGGGCGATCCTGCACGAGGGGATCGCGGGGGCGCTGCGGGTGCTGCGGGGAAACCTTCCGGTCCTGGTGCAGGAGGAACGACCTGTCGATCACGGCGGCGAAGAAGGTGACCTTCGGCATGCCGGCCGGGCCGCGCCCGCGCGAGGTGCCCGGCCGAATGATCGGGGATGCCGGGCGCGAGGTGGTGCTGGCCGCCTGGCGCATCGGCATGGAGGCCGGCGCCGCCAGGCTGCGGGTGGCGGCAGGAGCGCGGCGGCGGGGTTCCGGCCGGAACGGCACAAGCTGGAGGCCCGCCTTCGCGCGGCAGAAGCCGCGTCGATCGCACCCCTGAGCGCGAGGGGCCGGCGGCTGATCCCGGCCTCGGTGCCGGCGAGCGGCGGTGCGCCATGAACGGGGTCGCGGCGCTGAGGCGGCCGGAGCTTGCGGCGGCGGGGGATGCGCCGGCGGGGGATGCGCCGGCGGGGCCGGGCAGGCACCGGCAGGTGAACCTTGCGCTGGCGATCCTGATGAAGATGCGCGACCCCGGCGCCTGCGCGGTGCTGCGGTTCGCGG
>JBDHSO010000016.1:0-41243 GCA_039808125.1 Rhodobacter sp.
CAGCTTCGCGGCATCGAGGCCGCCGTCCTTGGCAGCCGCCTCGCAGCCGGCCCCGGCCCGGGCCGCGCCCTGCCTTTCCTGCCGCTGTCGCTGACCGGCTTTGCCGCGCTGGCCGCCGCGGGCGGCGTCGAGCGGCGGCTGGCCGGCTGGATCTCGGGGGCGCATCAGGCGGTCCTCTCCGCGCTGATGACGCTCGACCGGCTGCGCCAGTGGCAGGCGCGCGCCACGGCCGAAACCGCCGACCTGTCCGGCCGCACCCCGGCGCTGCTGATCGCCTGCCTTGCCCGTCACCCGCTGGTGGCCGCGCCGCTGGCCGAAACCGAGACCGGCGCCAGCCGCGCCGCCGTGCAGCGCAACCTCGACCGGCTGCACCAGCGCGATCTCGTCCGAGAGATCACCGGCCAGGGCCGCTTCCGGCTCTGGGCCGCGCGTCTCTAGCCCCCGGGGGCCTCGCAACCGCGGAGGCTGTGACCAACTGCCGCCCCCGGTCCCGCCGCAGCTTGACTTGCTTATCCGACTGATTTAATCACCTTATCAGCGCGCTGCCACCGGCACGTCGCTCTGACCCGAGGTCCCGCCCATGATCCGCCGCCCCCGCTGCAAGGGCATCCGTCATCTGCCATCGCTTGCGGCGGCCGTCGCGCTGGCCATCGGCCTTGGCGGGACGCCCGCGCCGGCACAGGATGCCGCCCTTACCGCACCGATGGACGATCCGGCCTATGCCGATCCGCCGACCTATCTGCTGGAGCTGAACGACGGCGAGCTTTTGCCGCCCGAGATCGTGGTGCCCGCCAAGACCCGGTTCCGCATGCTGGTGCGCAACACCGGCACCAAGCCGGCCGAGTTCGAGAGCAATCAGCTCCGCCAGGAAGAAGTGCTGTTCATGGGCGCCGAGGTCGTGGTGACGATCACGCCGCTCGACCCCGGAACCTACGATTATTTCGACGAATTCGACATGCGCATCATGGGCCGGATCGTCGCGAAGGAAGGCGGCTGATGCTGGGACAGGTCATCTTTGTCGTTGCCCGCGAAAGCATCGAGGCGCTGCTGATCATCGGCATCCTCTATGCCTGGCTGGGCCGCCGGCCGGATGCCGCGCAGGGCCGGCGCTGGATTTTCGGAGGGGTCGTCGCCGGTCTCGGCCTGGCCACGCTGCTGGCGCTGACGCTGATGGGCGTCACGACCTTCCTCGGCGGCACCGCCCGCACCTGGTTCGAGATCGGCATGCTGGCCGCCGCCGCCGCGCTGATCGTCCAGATGGTGATGTGGATGCGCGCCCATGGCCGGACATTGCGGCGCGACATGGAGAACGACCTGTCCGAACATGCCGATGCCGCCAACTGGTGGGGGGTGTTCCTGCTGACCGCCATCGCCGTCGGCCGCGAGGGCGCCGAGACGGTGATGTTCCTCTACGGCACCTTCCTGCAACTCGACAGTTTCGGCTCCTATCTCAACTTCCTCGTCTCGGGGCTGGTCGGTTTCGCGCTGGCCATGGTGCTCTTCGTGGCCTTGCAGATGGGCAGCCGCTTCATCTCGTGGAAATGGTTCTTTCGCGTGACCGAGGTGATGCTCCTGCTACTCGCCGCCTCGCTGTTCCTGACCGCGACCGACAAGGTGCTGAACAAGGTGCTTTCCGCCTGGGATCTGCCGGGCTGGATCTATGCCACGGTCTGGGACACCTCCGCCCTCCTGTCCGACAGTTCGGGCCTGGGCAGCCTGCTCTCCGCGCTGTTCGGCTACCGTTCGCAACCCATCGTGTGGAACCTCCTGATGTTCGTCCTGTTCTGGGCCGTCGTCTGGGCGCTGTTCCGCTGGCAGAAGCATAGCCAGAACCGCCGCGTAGAACTTGCCCGGGGTCTAGCCACCAAGGGCCACTGAGGCCGCAAAAGCCACCCCGTGGCACCACCCGACCAACCGGGAGCGTTACCGATGACCATCCTTCCTTCCCCCCTCTTCGCCGCCGTCCTGGCGGGGCTGGCGCTGACCGCCCCCGCGGTCGTGCAGGCCGATGCCGCCGCGGATGCGCTGGCGACCTATGCCACCATCGCCGACCGCGCCTATGACGATGCGCTGGCCGATGCCATATCCTTGCAGACCGCGATCCACGCCTTTGCCGCCGCGCCCGGCGATGCGACGTTGCAGGCCGCCAAGGACGCCTGGCTTGCCGCCCGCGAAAGCTATGGCCCGACCGAGATCTTCCGGCTGTCCGGCGGCCCGATCGACGCCGAGGGCGGCTGGGTCGCCGAAGCCTATGGCGGCCCCGAAGGCCAGATCAACGCCTGGCCGCTGGACGAGGCGATGATCGACTATACCATCGACGCCGACGGCAACCGCACCTCTGGCAACATCATCGACGGCACCGGCAGCTTCACCCCCGCGGGCGAGGAAGCCGCCGCCGTCGACATCACCACGCTGACGCCCGACACGCTGGCCGCCCTGAACGAGAACGGCGGCGAGGCCAATGTCGCATCGGGCTATCATGCCATCGAATTCCTGCTCTGGGGTCAGGACCAGGACTATGCCAACATGATCGAGGACACGATCACCCATGGCGCCATGGTCGCGGGCCAGCGGCCGCTGGCCGATTTCACCAGCGATCCCGGCGCGGCGCGGCGGCTCGCCTATCTGACCGCTGCCGCCGACAAGCTGGTGGCCGATCTGACCCCCATCGCCGCCGCCTGGGATGCCACCGTCGACGGCAACGCCGGGCTGTACCGCGCCGCCCTGCTGGGCCAGGCCGGCGACAAAAGCATCGCCCCCGCCGATGCGATGAAGACCATCCTCGCCGGCGTGGGCGTGTTCGCGAAATCCGAACTGGCCAATGAACGCATCGCGGTCGCCGTGCTGACCCCCTCGGAAGAGGACGAGCATTCCTGCTTTTCCGACAACACCCATCGCGACATCGCGATGAACTACCAGGGCATCCGCAACGTGCTGCTGGGCGAATACCGCGGCGAGAAACTGGGCGCCGGCCTCGCCGATGCCATGCCCGGCGCAGAGCGCGGCACGCTCGACGACCTTCTGGCCAGGATTGACGGCGGCGTCGCGCAGGTGGACGAACTGGCCCGCACCAGCATGCATTTCGACTATCAGATCCACCCCGAAAACGCCGACAGCGTGCAGACCATCGTCACGCTGAAGAACAACCTGCGCCGGCTGGGCGACCAGATGACCGTGCTTGCCCCCGCCTACGGCCTGTCGCTGACCACCGACGACGTGACCGATCCCGAGGAAACCCAGGTGGAGTGATCCGCCGGACAGAGGCAGGACAGGCCCGCTTGGGCCTGCCCTGGCAAGAGATGATGCAAGGC
Organism: Rhodobacter sp.; assembly: GCA_039808125.1. Lineage (GTDB taxonomy): Bacteria > Pseudomonadota > Alphaproteobacteria > Rhodobacterales > Rhodobacteraceae > Pseudogemmobacter. The sequence goes on from JBDHSO010000016.1 coordinate 3,312, forward strand.
AGCCAGAGGGATGCGGGCAGGATCGGGGCAGGCAGGCTGCTCGCCGCCGCCATCGGACTCGCCGCCACCCTCGGGCTCGGCGCGGCGCTTGCCACCACGGCGGCGGATGTCTTCACCGATGCCGCCGGCCCCCGGCCCTTCGCGCAAGGCCTGCCGCTCGACGGCGCGGCGCTCGACCGCTTCATCCTCGGCCGCTCGTTCTTCTCGGTGCCCTGGGTGCAGGCGCCCTCGGCCACCACCGCGCGCGACGGACTCGGCCCGCATTTCAACGCCAATACCTGCGCCAGTTGCCACCCTGCGATGGGCAGCGCCGCCACGCTCGATCCCGCGGGCCAGCCGCTGCGGCCGCTGGTCTTCAAGCTGGCGCAGCCCGGCCGCCACGATGCCCGCGCCCCCGTGCCGGAGGCGCCTTTTGCCGACCGCGTGCCCGATCCGGTCTATGGCGCGCAGATCGCCGTCAACGGCACCTCCGACGTCGCCCCCGAAGCCGTGCCCCGTCTCGTGATCGAACGCCTGCCCTACAGCTATCCCGACGGTACCGCCGTCATGCTGGAACGGCTGCATCCCGAACTCTCGTCCCTGGCCTATGGCCCGCTTGCGCCCGATACGGTGATCTTCCTGCGCCAGCCGCCGGCGCTGGCCGGGCTGGGGCTGGTCGCCGCCGTGCCGGATGCCGAGATCCTGGCGCTGGAAGATGCCGGGGATCGCGATGGCGACGGGATCAGCGGCCGGGCCAACCGGGTGCTGGGGCCGGACGGCCCCGCCCTCGGCCGGTTCGGCTGGAAGGCCGCCACTGCCGGGCTGATCGCCCAGACCGCCCATGCCGCCGCCTTCGACATGGGGCTGACCAACCCGGTCTATCCGCAGGAACTCTGCCCGCCGGCCCAGGCCGATTGCCTGGCCGCCCCCCGGGGGGGCGAGACGCGGCAGGGCGCGCTCGACCTGCCGGCCGCCCGGCTCGAGGCGATCGCCGCCTATCTTGCCGGCTTTCGCGCCCCCCTGCCCCGCGCGTCGGACACCCGCGGCGCGGCGCTGTTCGCCGGGTCCGGCTGCACCGCCTGCCACCGCCCCGCGCTGACCACCGCCGCGGGCGTGACCATTTACCCGCTCAGCGACTATCTGCTGCACGACATGGGCGACAGTCTGGCCGATGGCATCCGCGAGGCCGCCGCCGGCCCGGCGGAATTCCGCACCGCGCCGCTCTGGGGCCTTGGCGCCCGGCTGCGGGCCGGCCACCGCTTCCTGCACGACGCCCGCGCCGCCACGCCCGAGGCGGCGATCCTCTGGCATGGTGGCGAGGCCGCCGCCGCCCGCACCCGCTTTGTCACGCTCGACGCCGCCGATCGCGCCGCGCTCCTCGCCTATCTGGAGAGCCTATGACCCGCCCCCTTCTTCTCGCCGGCGCCCTGACCGGCCTGCTGGCGGTGCTGCCGCTGTCCGCAACGGCCGAAACCGATCCGGCCTTCGCCGCGATCTACGACGATGTGCTCCAGGCCGATGCCGAAGGCGCCGTCACCGCCTGCGCCGGCGTGCAGGCGGCCATCGCCAGTGGCGACGCCCCGGCCCGGCTTGCGGCGTTCACCGGCCTCGCCACCGCCTGGGCGCGGGTCCAGACCGCCTATGTGCTGGGCGGCTACGACATGGATGCGATGGATTACCCGCTGCTGATCGACTATTTCCACAGCGGCAAGGAAGACATCCCCAAATCCATCGCCCGCATCGTCGCCGGCACCGGCACGCCGGAAACCGCGCTCTACAAGAACTCCTACCGGACGATGACCGCGCTCGATGCCGCGATGTTCGCCGGCGACTGGACACCGCGCCGGGCCGAGATCTCGACGGCCATCGCCGAAACCGTCTGCACCCGCCTTGCCGTGCTGCGCGACGGCTATGCCGCCCATCGCGACGACTTTCTCGCCGATCCCGACAAGGCGCTGGGGCTGACCGTCAACGCCCTGATCGAGAACCTGTACAAGACCCGCGAATGGCGCATCGCCATGGTGGCGGGGCTGACGCGCGCGACGGTGGGCCAGTATCTGCCGCAGAACCAGCAATATCCCTATAGCCAGGCCTCCTGGACGGTGATCGGCGCCATTCTCGACACCTATGCCCGGCTGCTGGACGACGACAGCCAGCCCAACCTCGCCACGCTGGCCCGCGACCGCCAGGCGGACGACGGGCTGGCCGAGATTCAGGCCGCGCTGGCCGAAACCCGCGCCGCCTATGCCGCCACCCCGCCCGGGGCGGCCTTCGCCCTGAAGGAAACCGTGCCGATCTTCGCCGGGCTGAAGGACATGCAGAAGGCGTTCTACGACCATCTTGTCCTGGCGCTCGGCATCTCGGCCGTGCTGATCGACGCAGACGGAGACTGAGCCATGGATGCCGCCCTTTCGGGGCTGGCCGGCCTGCCGACCCCGCTTCACGACCTGTTCGACGGCAGCGAGCGGATCTTCTGGCCCTATCTGCTGTCCAGCGCGCTGATCGCGCTGGCCCTGACGCTCGGTTCCGGCGGAACCTGGCGGCTCGCCGCGCTGCGCGCCTGGGCCACGGCACCCGACGCCCGGCTGGATCTGGGCTATTTCTTCGTGAACTGGGCGGTCAGGACGCTGCTGATCGCGCCGCTGCTGCTGTCGGCCCAGGGCGTCGCGCTCTGGACGATCCGCGGCCTGTCCGCCGTCCTCGACCCGCCCTTCCTGGCCTGGCGGTACCGCGACATCGTGCTGGCCTATACGCTGGCCCTGTTCCTGGCCGGCGACCTCAGCCGCTACTGGCTGCACCGCCTGATGCACCGCAACCGCTGGCTCTGGCTGTTCCATCGCGTCCATCACAGCGCCGAGGTGCTGACGCCGCTGCTGTTCTACCGTCTTCACCCGGTCGAAACCGCGCTTTTCGCGCTGCGCCATGCGGTGGTGGCCGGGGCGATCACCGGGGCGTTCCTGTTCGCCTTCGGCGGCCGGCTCGACCTTTATACCATCTTCGGCGACAACCTCTTCATTGTCGTGCTGTTCTCGCTTTCGTCCAATCTGCGGCACAGCCCGGTCCGCCTGACCTATGGCCGCTGGCTGGAGCATGTTCTGGTCTCGCCCGCCCAACACCAGATTCACCACGACCGCCGGCACTTGCAGACCAATTTCGGCAGCACGCTGGCGATCTGGGACTGGATGTTCGGCACGCTCCGCCTGCCGCAGGATCTGGTCGGGCAGACCCCCGTCTACGGTCTCGGCTCGCGCGGGCCGCGCGCCTGGGACAGCATCGCCGCGCTGTTGATGAACCCCGTCCTCGACCTGCGGGACCGGGTTCGGAGGAAACGACCATGACCCCTGTCCGCCCTGCCCTGCCGCTTGCGCTGCTGGCCGCCGCCACGGCCATCGCGGCCGCCTCTGTCGCGCCGGCCGGCGAAACCCCGGCCGAGGCCGATCTGGGCGCGATGCTGTTCTTCGACCAGAGCTTCTCGGCCGGGCGCAGCATGTCCTGCGCCACCTGCCACGCGCCCGACACCGCCTTCGCCGATGCCCGCGAAACGGCCGCCGCCGGCATGGCCTCGCTGGGCGACGACGGCCGGTCCTTCGGCGCCCGCAACGCCCCCACCGCCGCCTATGCCGCCGCCGTGCCGGCCTTCCACTACGACCCGAAGCTGAAGGAATATGTCGGCGGCCTGTTCCTCGACGGCCGCGCCGGAACCCTGGCCGACCAGGCCGTGGGTCCGCCTCTCAACCCCGCCGAGATGGCGATGCCTTCGGCCGCGGCCGTGATCGCCCGGCTGCGCGAGAACCCCGATTACGAACAGGCGTTCCGCGCGCTTTACGGCCCGGCGATCTTCGACGATACCGATGCCGCCTTTGCCGCCTTCGGCCATGCCCTCGCCGCCTATGAGGCGACCGATGCGCTGGCAAGCTACGACAGCCGCTACGACCGCTACCTGCGCGGCGAATACGACCTGACGCCGCTGGAGGATCTGGGCCGCACCCTGTTCTTTTCCAACAACAACGTGAACTGTGCGACCTGCCACAGCCTCTATCCCGAAGATGCGGCGAAAGAGCCGTTCTCGAACCATCAGTACCGCAACATCGGCGTGCCGGGGAACCCCGCGCTGCTGGCGCTGGCCGGGCTGCCGGCCGATCATGTCGACCGCGGCCTGGCCGAGAACCCCGGCGTGGCCGGTCCCGGCGCCGAAGGCCGGTTCCGCACGCCCACGCTGCGCAATGTCGCTGTCACCGGCCCCTACATGCACAACGGCGTCTTCCATGACCTGCGCACGGTGATCGCCTTCTACGACCATTTCAACAACCCCGACCGGGCGCTGAACCCCGAGACCGGCGCCCCCTGGGCACCGCCCGAAGTGGCCTCGACCGTCGCGCGAGAGGATCTGAAGGGCCAGCCGCTGACCGACCGCAAGATCGACGCGCTGGTGGCCTTTCTCGAAACCCTGACCGACGCGCGCTATGAGCCGCTTCTGACCGACAGGACGCCCTGACCTGCCGCGGCCTTTCGCGGCGGCGGTCAGGGCAGCGGCGAGACGCCGATCACCTCGGGGTGCAGCCACAGCAGCGCCAGCCAGACCGCTGCTGCCACCGCCAGCCGTGCGGGCGACGGGCGCCAGCCGGCCAGCCGGCCGGCAAAGGGCAGGTTCGAGGTATGGGCCGCCAGACGCGCCCAGTCGGCGCCAAGGTCGCGCTGCCGCCGCCGGTCCAGCAGCACCATCCCCAGCGCCGAAAACAGGGCAAAGCCGCCGAACAGCAGCACATGCGCCAGATCGCCGTTGACCAGCATATGCGCCGATGACCACAGCAGCAGCGCCCAGAGCACCGGATGCCGCACCAGCCCGGCCAGCCCCGGCCGCGCCGGATCGAACCCCGCGGCGGGGCCGCCAAAGCTCAGCGGATTGGGCGTGCCGATCGCCAGCACCACCAGCGCCACCGCGACCGGCATCGCCAGGTTCACCGTCCAGCGCATCCACGGCATCTGGTCCCACAGCCCGATCCAGGGCGCCTGGCCGGCCGCCACGATCACCCAGGCCAGCGTGGCAAGCTGAAGAAGCCCGGTGACGGCGGCATAGCCCCGGCGCCCGAGCCGGGCCTGCCCCGCCGCCCGCACGCCGGGCCGCACCGGCAGCGCATGCACCGCATAGAAGACGCCAAGCGCCAGAATGAACCCGCCCCAGCCGTCCATCTCAACCGATCCTCATCCGCATCCCCGGCGCCAGTCGCTGCAGCGCCGCCTCGATCCGTGCCGCGAGATGGGTCTTGATATAGCTCGCATGAAACCCGCTCGGCGCCTGCAACACCAGATCGGGCGCTTCCTCCGTGGCGCTCAGCCCCGCGAACCAGACGCGGAAGATCGCAGGATCGTCGCGCTGCAGCACTCGCGCCACCTCGGCCCAGAGCCCCGCGCCCGCCGGAACGGCGGCCTGCGGAAAGGGAATGACCCGGGCGCCCGGCGCCTCCGCCCCGCCCTCCCCGTCCGGCGCGGTACCCGCCTCGGCCAGACGCGCGACCAGATCGGGACCGACCCGCTCCCAGACCGCGCGGGTGTCGTCGAGAATACGCTGGATCCCGAGGCCGTAAAGCGTGACCCGGCCCCGCGCGGCCGCCCGCCGCTCGACCAGCCAGCCGCGCTGCCGCAGCGCCGCCATCTCGCGCTTGACCGTGCGCGGATCGACGGACCACAACCGCGCGATCTCCTCCTGCCCGACGGAAAGCTGGTCGTACTGCCAGTTGTAGCGCGCGGTGATCAGGCAGATCAGCCGCAGCGTCTGGCGCTGCAACCCGCGGTCCTGTGCAAGGGCATGGGCGCCGAGAATGGTCAGCAGGTCGTATTTGCGCGTGGCGCTGCCGCGACCCACGGATTTCTTCAGCAACATCGCTCTGCCCTCCGGGCGGTTGATCCGCCTCGTGCTCTGCCTCGGGCGCCGGTGTTTCTGGCGCCGGTCCGCCGATTTGCGTCCACGACCGTCCGTCCGGCCGATCCGCCAACGCTTTTCGTCGATCCCTCGTCATTAGCGTTGTGTCGGACGATTCTGTCAAGAGGCGCCGCGGCCGATGATCGGATCCCCCTTCGCCAAGCGCTCTCGAATCCGGTTCAAATGGTATAGCGGGACATGCAGTCTGTCCCCCCAATTCGCGCTGATGTCCTGTCAAACTCTGGTATCGCGCCGCTCCTGTCCCCCCATCGGCGGTAGTTCTTGCCCCGCTATCCGCGGTCGGCGCCAGAGTTGCCGCCGCTTGCGCCGAATCGGTCAGGGCCTTGCTGTGGCTGTAAAATCCCCACACACGGCGTTTTCCGTCTCAGGATAACTTCGCCTTTGCGCCGAAGGCAAATCCGGCGTAAATCGGGAAAGAGCAGCAATCAACGTTCAATAAACGGAGCAGGCATGTTTGACCACCACGACCTCGCCGCCCTTCAGGCGCAGTCGCTGAAGATGCAGGGCTATATCCGGCGCCAGACCTTCTCGCCCGAGCATGAGAAGACGCTGCGCCGCTTCTCGTCCTGGGAGGTGTCGGAACTGATCTTCCGCATCAACCAGTCGACCTTCCGCGGCCGGCTTGCCGCCGAGCCGGACCTTCCCGGCGGGGAAGTCGAGGAGGACGGCCGGCAGCGCTGGTTCAGCCTGACCGAGATCAACGAACTGCGCCGCAAGCTGAAGGTCAACCGCGCCTCGCTCCTGCCGCCGCGGCCACCGGGCAAGCGCGCGGTGCGGGTGGCGATCTCGAATTTCAAGGGCGGGGCCGGCAAGTCGACCGTGGCGCTGCACATGGCGCATGCGGCGGCGCTGGACGGCTACCGCGTTCTGGTCGTCGATTTCGACCCGCAGGCGACGCTGACCCATTCCATGGGCCTGCACGATGTCAGCGAGGAGCATACCGTCTGGGGCATCATCGCCCGCGATCTGGTGCGCGAGACGGACCGGATGAACGCCGCCCCGCGTGCGGCCGAATCCGGCACCGCCCTGCCCCAGCGCCGGCTGCCGGCCTCGGTCCGCGATCTGGGCCTGGGCGACCTGCGGGTGGCCGATTTCGTCAAGCCCACGGCCTGGCCGACGATCGACATCGTGCCCTCCTGCGCCAATGCCGCCTTTGTCGAATTCGCCAGCGCCCAGTACCGCCACCTCAATCCCGACTGGTCCTTCTTTGCCGCGGTCTCGCGCTGGCTCGACGGGCTGGCGGCGGAAACCTATGACGTCATCATCTTCGACTGCCCGCCCGCGATCGGCTACCAGTCGATGAACGCGGTCTTCGCGGCCGACGTGCTCTATATCCCCTCGGGCCCCGGCTATTGGGAATATGATTCGACCACCTCTTTCATCGGCCAGTTGTCCGAGGCGCTGGCCGATCTGTCGGTCGGCTTCGACGGAACCTTCCCCGCGGGGAAGATGCGGCTGCCGAAGGCCTTCCTCGACATCCGCTTCCTGATGACCCGGTTCGAGCCGGGCAACGAATTGCACCGCGCCATGCTGGAAGCCTTTCGCAAGGTGTTTGGCGATACCGTCTGCAACGAGCCGATCGAGATGACGCGGGCGGTCGAGCAATCCGGCCGCTTCCTGTCGTCGGTCTACGAGATCGACTACCGCACCATGACGCGGGAAACCTGGCGGCGGGCGCGGGCCTCGTTCGACCGGGCCTATGAAGAGTTCCGGGCCTGCGTGCTGCGTGCCTGGGCACAGGTGGAGGACGAGGCATGAAGAAGCGCCGCACCTTTGACATCGACCTGCCCGAGGAGCCGGGCAGCGCGGCCGCCGCGGCGGCTGAACCCCGGGCGGAAACCCGGCGCTCGCCCATGGCGGCGGCGATCAGCGAGAATGCCGAATCCCTGCGCGAGCGCCGGGTGGTGGAAGAGGCGATCCGGGCCGAGAACGACGCGCTTGCCGCCGAATATGTGCGGATGAAGCAGCTTGGCCTGATCGTCGACCTGATCCCGCTCGACCAGGTGGAGACCTTCAAGCTGGTCCGCGACCGGGCGACCGGCGACGATCAGGAGTTGGAGGAGCTGAAGACCTCGCTCCGCGACGTGGGCCTGTCGAATCCGATCCGGGTCGAGCCGCGGGCCGATGGCCGTTACGAACTGGTGCAGGGCTATCGCCGGCTGGCCGCCTATCGCGAGCTTCTGGCCGAGACGGGCGATGCTGAGCGCTGGGGCGCCATTGCGGCCGGGATCCTTCCCCGCGGGGAAGGTATGGAGGGGCTCTACCGCCGGATGGTGGACGAAAACCTGGTGCGCAAGGACATCTCCTTTGCCGAGATGGCGCAGATGGCGCTGGCCTATGCCGACGATCCCGGCACGCGCGAGGTCGATCCCGACCGCGCCGTGGCGGAACTGTTCCGCTCCGCCTCCTATCAGAAGCGCAGCTACATCCGGCAGTTCATCCGGCTGATGAGCCGGCTGGGAGAGGACCTGCGCTACGCGAGCCATATCCCGCGCGCGCTGGGGCTGAAGCTCGCGACGGTGCTGGAGGATCGGCCCGAGATCGTCCAGCGCATCCGTGCCGAGTTGAAGGGCTGGGAGACCCGCTCCGCCGCCGATGAGCTTGACGTGCTGCGCCGGCTGGCGAACCTGCCGGAGGGCGAGGACGACAATGCCCGCAAACCGCGCGAGACCGTGGCGGAAACGCCCTCGCGGGCAAAAACCATGCTGCAACTGCCGACACGGCTGGGCCTGGCGAAATGCACCGCCACCAACGGCCGGCTGGAGATCCGCCTCGGCCAGGACTTCGCCGCGCTTGACCGCCGGCAGGTGGAGGCGGCGCTGGTGCGGCTTCTGGACGACCTCACCTCACGGACGGGCTGATGCGGCAAGGGGGCGGCCGCAAGGGCAGGGGGGCTGGCGGTCAGTCCCCCAGCAGGTCCGTCGCCGGGTTCTCGATGATCTCCACATCGGCATAGTATTTCTGTGCCTGAACGGCCGAGCGGTGCAGCGACAGTTGCATCGCCGCGGCAAGCGGCGCCCCGTCCAGCGCCGCCTGGGTCAGAAAGCCCGAGCGCAGCCCGTGCGGGCTGGCGAAATCCTCGGGCAGGCCGGCCAGCCGCAGGCGGTGGCGCAGGATTGTGCGCAGCGCATCGGGGGCCAGCCGGCGGGGCAGGGCGCGGTCGGCCTTGGACACCGGGCGGAACAGTGGCCCCGCGGTCAGCTTCGTCACCTCCAGCCAGTGGACGACGGCGCGGGCCGCCGGCCCCTTCAGCGGCAGCCGGGGGGCCTGGCCCTTGCGCGTGGTCTTGGTCTCGACCAGCCGGATCCAGACCAGCCCCGAGGCGGCGAAGTCGTCCAGCCCGATATCCTCGACGTTCAGCGCCGAAACCTCGCTGCGCCGCCGGCCGCCGCTGGCGAAGGCCAGGCTCAGCATCGCCCGGTCGCGCAGGCCGCGGATGCTGGCATCGCAGGTGGCAAGAAGCTGGCGCAGGATGTCGCGCGTCACCGGCCGGGGCGATTTCGGGCGGTGCGGCCCGGCGGCGGCGCGGCGCGCCTTCTGGCGGGTCTGGGCCACCAGCGGCGCGGTGAAGGGGCTGGGCAGGTTGCGCATGCGGTGGAAGGCGCGCCACGAGGCGATGCGGCGGTCGAGCGTGGCCGGCGCCGGACAGGCAAGGGCAAGGCGCAGCCCCAGCGCGATCAGTTCCATCGCGGTGTCCTGCGCCGCGCCGGGCCGGTCGGTCAGGTCGACGGCGTGGTCGAGGACGAAGCGCAGCGCGACCCGCTCCTCCTCGGGCCAGGCCAGCGGCTGGCCGAAGGCGGCCATCTTCCAGGCGGCGATATAGGTCAGGTCGCGTTCCCAGGCGCGCAGGGTGTTCGGCGGGGTGCCCTTGCGGAACAGCTCGCCCAACGCCTCTTCGTCGGCGGGGGAGATCTGGGCATAGGCGGGCAGGGAGGCGGGGAGGGGGGGGCGCATGGCGGCGAGTGTGGCCGATTGTGACGGCTGGATCAAGCCCCGCGATAAGGCGGTCTTATCGCGGGTAACGGTGCGGAGCGAGGGCGGCTCGGGTGCTGCGCATATAGCATGTTTTATGCGCATATCGGGCGAGGCACGGCAGGTGCCGCCTTGCGACGAAAATGCGTCCGAAGCCTGCGGGACGCCTTCGGTGGCCGGCATGGGGCATCCATGACCGGCGACCCCGGCGGGCGTGGGAAGGGCGGCGCGGGCGACATGTGCGGCGCAGCCATTACCCTGTCATCTGCGCCGGGCGCAGATCGGGGCCTCGTGCGGGCGGGACGTTTGCGCGGCGCAAGGGTCGCACCCGAGCGGAGAAAGGGCAGGCGCCACCGCGCGCGATGTTTCAGCGCAGCGGCGCGCAGCCCAGCCGCCCGGCCAGGAAGGACAGGATGCGTCGCGCCACCCAGGGGTTTTTCTTCAGGCTGGCGTGATCGTCGTTGGGGACAAGCATCAGGTCGAAGGACTTGCCCTCGCGCTCCAGCGCCTTGGCGAGTTGCAGGGTGAGCGAGGGCAGCACGTTTTCGTCCATGTCGCCATGAACGAGCAGCAGATCGCCTTGCAGCCGGTTCGCCAGCGGCGCATTGGCCACGCTGTCGTAGGAGGTGCTGCCGTCGGGATGGCGGATCAGCTCGCCCTGCCATTTCTCGGGCCAACACCGGTTGTAGCTGCGCAATTCATGGCTGCCGGCGGTGGAGACGGCGACCCTGTAGACCTCGGGCCAGGCCAGGATGCCGCGGGCGGCGGCATGCCCGCCGGCGGAATGGCCCATGATCCCGATCCGGGACAGGTCGAGCCAGGCGCGCGAGGCCGCCAGTTGCGGAAAGGCGGCGACGTGATCGCTGAGAAAGCCGGGATCGGCCAGATTGCCATGGCACAATTCATGAAAGGCGCGGGAGCGACAGGGCGTGCCGCGCCCGTCCATCATCAGGACCGCCATGCCCATCTCGGCGGCGGCCTGCGCCCAGCCGATCTTGGCCACATCGTCATGCGGCAGGGCCGTGCGCGGAGACTGGATGCATTGCGGCCCGGGATACACCATGTCGAGCAACGGATATCTTCGTGCCGGGTCGAAATCACGCGGTTTCCACAGCATGCCGAACAGCCGCGTGCGGCCATCGGCGGCCAGAAGCTCTACCCGTTCGGGCCGGACCAGCGGCAGATCGCAGCTTGCCTGCTCCAGCAGCGCCAGACAGGCGCCGTCTTCCACCCGGCAGAGCCAGCTTTGCGCCAGCCCGCCGGGGTCTGCCGTGGACAGGACGATATGGCCGCAGTCCGGCGACAGGGCCGAGGGCAGCGGTCCGTTGGCCGTGTTGGTTTCCAGAACCTCGGCCCAGCCCAGACTGCGCAGGACGGGAGCGTGGTCGCCGGCGCCGGGGGTCAGCACCCGCATTCCGCCGCCGTCCAGCGTTGCGACGCAGACCCGGCGGCGATAGGGATCGGCCGAAGTCTCGCTGCTGCCGGCCAGAAAGACGGCTTGCCGGGCTCTTTCGTCGACCCCGATCAGGTCAAGCACCGGCCAGTCGCCCGCGGTGATCTGCGCCTTTACCGCCCCTGTCGCCAGATCGCAGAGATAGAGATGGGCAAAGCCGTCGCGCTGCGAGAACCAGACCAGTTCGCCCGAGCGGTCCAGCACCCGGATGTTCGGCATCGCGCCATAGGTCATGTTCACGTCGACGAAGGTTGCGGCGGTCTCGGCGATCACCTGGCGCGCGGTGCCGGTGGCTGCATCGGTCTCGACCAGGGCGATGGCGCGTTCATGGCGGTCGTGGTCCAGCCAGAACACGCGGGTGCTGTCGGCGCTCCACCAGGCCTCGCGCTTTTCAAGGCCCGAGGTTTCGGTCACATGGGTCGGGCCGCAGGGGGTGATGCGGCCGGAGCCGACCTCGATCACCGCCTGATGGGCGACAGGCAGATGGGTGTCGCCGGCAAAGGCGTTGCGCATCTCGTAAAGCCGGGGGGCGAAGCTGCCGTCCTCGGGCAGGTTCTGGACGATGGGCACGGGGCGGACCGCGCGCTCGTCCAGTTGATAGGTGAAGATCCGCCGCGAATCCGGCGACCAGAGCGCGATGGGCGGCAGCCGCAGGCCCCGGCGGGCGATCAGGATGGTTTCAAGGCTCTGGTCTGGGGATTTCGCCCATTCGAAATGCGGCTCTGCCGTTGCGGTCAGCCGCCGCTCTGCCCCGCCGGCCGCGGGCCGGAGCCAGAGGTCGCCGGCGCGGCGAAAGAGAATCCACCGGCCATCGGGCGAGAGGCTTTCGTCATCGGCATGGGGGCGGCGGCGGGGCAGGGCCTCCAGCCGTGCCGCGGCGGCATGCCAGCGCCAGTGCCGGCGGCCATGGGCCAGCGTCACGCCATGCCGGTCGGCGGCGGTGATCTCCAGCGCGGCGAAGGCGTCGTCGTCGCGCAGCGCCGCCCGCAGCGCCAGGGGATCGAAGGCCGCCGCCTTCTGCCCCGTCGCCGCATCGACCAGCATGTAGTCCGCCCCGTCGTCGCCGTCGCGGCGATACCAGAACCGTCCGGCGTCCAGCCAGTGCGGCGTGACGGCCAGATTGCGGCAGGCGCGGGAAAAGGCCACGGGCAGGCGGGCCTCGACCGCGGGGGGCAGGACCGGGCCGGTCATGTCAGGTCGCCGCGCAGCGGATGATGGCAGGTGAAGCGGCGGTCGGCCTCGGTGCGGAGATCGGGCGGGCGCAGGCGGCAATCCTCTTGCACGAAGGGGCAGCGGCCGTGAAATTCGCAGCCCGGCGGACGTTGGGCCAGGCTTGGCACCTCTCCCTCCAGGTCGATCCGGGCGCGACGGGCGTCGGGGTCGATGATCGGATTGGCAGAGAGCAGCGCCGCGGTATAGGGATGGCGCGGGGCGGCGAAGATGCCGGCGGTCTCTCCCACCTCGACGAAGCGGCCGAGATACATGATTGCCATCCGGTCGGCGACATGGCGGACCACGTTCAGGTTGTGGGTGATGATCAGGAGGGACAGGCCCAGCTCTTCGCGCAGCGCGTTCAGCAGGTTCAGCACCTCGCTCTGCACCGAGACGTCGAGGCCCGCGGTGGGTTCGTCGGCGATGACGAGGCGAGGCTTCAGCGTCAGCGCCCGCGCCACGCCCACGCGCCGGGCCTGGCCGCCCGACAACTGGTGCGGATGCCGGTCCGCCACATCGGCGGAGAGGCCGACGAGGGTGAGCAGGCGTTCCACCTCGCCCTCGGGGCAGGGCAGGCCGTGGATGCGGAACGGCTCCCGGATCAGGGCACGGACGGTGAAGCGCGGGCTGAGCGAACTGATGGCATCCTGGAAGATGAAGGCGATGTCGCGGCGCAGCCGGTGGCCGTCGCGGCGCATGTCCAGCCGCTTGCCGGCAAAGCCGATCTCGCCGCCGACCTCGCCGCCGAGGCCGGCCACCGCGCGCGCCAGCGTGGTCTTGCCCGAGCCGCTTTCGCCGACCAGCGCCATGGTTTCGCCGGGGGCGAGGTCGAAATCGACGCCGGCCACCACCTCCAGCCGGTCGGGCCGGCCCATGAGCCGCGCCGCAAGGCCGCCGGTGCGGAAGGCGACGGAAAGGTCGCGGACCTGAAGCAGCGCCGTCATTGCGCCATCTCCAGCCGGGGGGCGTCGGGATAGTGGCAGCGCACGAGATCGGAGCGGCCGGCGCGGTGGTCGGCCGGATGCTGCCGGCGGCAGGTCCCGTCGGCGCGCGGGCAGCGGGGTGCGAAGATGCAGCCCTGCGGCAGGTCGATCAGGTCGGGCAGGTTGCCGCCGATGGCGGGCAGATGCCGCGTCGCGTGGCGGATCTGGGCGGGATCGCAGGCGAAGAGAAGCTGGGTATAGGGATGCCGGGGATCGCGGAACACCGGCATCGTAGGCCCGCTTTCAACCAGTTCGCCGGCATACATGATGTCGATCCGGTCGCAGAGTTCGGCCACCACGCCAAGGTGATGGGTGATGAACAGGATGGCGCAGCCGATGTCCTGCTGCAATTCGCGCAAAAGGTCGATGGTGGCGATCTCGAGCGTGGCGTCCAGCGCCGTCGTCGGCTCGTCCGCGACCAGCAGGGCGGGTTCGGCCATCAGTGCCATGGCGATGGCGATGCGCTGGCGCATTCCGCCCGAAAATTCGTGGGGATAGCGGTCGAGCCGGCTTTCCACATCGGGGATGCGCACGCGGCGCAGCATCTCGACCGCCCGCTGGCGCTTGACGGTGCGGCTTTCGCGGCGGCGGTGCTGGATGTCGATCATCTGCCGCCCGATGGTCAGCACCGGGTTGAGCGCGGTCATCGGATCCTGGAACACCACGGTGATGCGGTCGCCGAGGAGGCGGGACATGCCGCCCGGGCCAAGCGGCAGGAGGTCGCGGCCCTCGAACAGGATGCGGCCCGCCGTCACCCGGGCCGAGCCGGCCATCAGTTGCAGGATCGCCTGCATCAGGCTGGACTTGCCCGAGCCGCTTTCGCCGACCAGGCCGACGATCTCGCCCCGGCCGATGGTCAGGTTCACGTCGCGCAGCGCCAGCAATTCGCCGTTCGGCGTGTCGTAGGACAGGCTCAGCCCCTCGACGCTGAGGATGGGTTCGCAAGATTGTGTCATCGTTTCGCCAGTTTGGGGTCGAAGGTGTCGCGCAGCGCCTCGCCCAGGAAGGTGAAGCCAAGCGCGGTGATCACGATGGGCAACCCGCCGGCCACCACCATCCAGATGCTGTCGCGGATATAGGAGAAGCCGTCGAAGAGGATGGTGCCCCAGGATGGCGTTGGCGGCCGCACCCCCATGCCGAGAAAGCTCAGCCCCGCCTCGATGCCGACGACGATGGGGATGTCCATCGCGGCGAGAATCAGGAGCGGGCCGAGGATGTTCGGCAGGATGTGGAACAGGACGATGCGGGGGAACGTGGCGCCAAGCGCCCGCTCGGCCTCGATGAACTCGGCGCTGCGCAGCGCCAGGACATGGGTGCGGGCGATCCGGGCATAGCCGGGCCCGTTGACCAGCACCACGACCAGAACCACGGCCCAGAGGCTGGGCCCGGTATAGGTGATCAGCAGCAGCGCCAGCATCACCGTGGGGATGCTGTTCATCGTGTCCATGACCAGCAGCAGAAGCGAATCGAGCCAGCGCGGCCCGAAGCCGGCGACAATCCCCAGCACCAGCCCGATCGCCAGCGACAGGATCGTGGCGCCGATGGAAATCGCGAGCGCGATGCGCGCGCCGTGCAGGACGCGGCTGAACAGGTCGCGGCCGAGGTTGTCGGTGCCGAGCCAGTGCAGCGCGGAGGGCGCCATGAAGCGGTCCATCGGGTTCAGTTTCGTCGGGTCGAAGGGGGCGAAATCAGCCAGCAGCGCCGCGCCGACGGTCAGCACGATGAGGATGAGACCGGCAAGGCCCAGCGGATCCGACACCAGCCGCGACAGCGCGCCCTGCGGGCGTTTGCGGCGCGACGGGGGGACGGATTCAGCGGC
This sequence comes from Rhodobacter sp., assembly GCA_039808125.1. GTDB lineage: Bacteria > Pseudomonadota > Alphaproteobacteria > Rhodobacterales > Rhodobacteraceae > Pseudogemmobacter. The sequence goes on from JBDHSO010000016.1 coordinate 18,671, forward strand.
TGATGACATTGCGCACCCTTGGGTCGAGGAAGGCGATGAGCAGGTCGGCTGCCAGGCTGACCAGCACGAAGAAGCCGGTGGTCAGCAGCACCGTCCCGGTGACGATGGGATAGTTGCGGTTGGCGATGGCGTCATAGACCAGCTTGCCCACGCCGGGCCGGCCGAAGACGATCTCGGCGAAGACCGCGCCCGAGATCATCTGGCCGATGCCCATGCCAAGCACGGTGATCGTCGGCAGGATGGCGATGCGCAGCACGTAGTCATACATGATGCGCCGCTGCGAGATGCCGAAGGCACGCGCCGTCCGCACATGGTTTTCGGCCATGACCTCCAGCATCGAGGCGCGCAGGATACGCGCCAGATAGCCGATCCAGGCCAGGCCGAGCGCGATGGAGGGCAGGACCAGCCGGTGCAGCTTGTCCACCAGGCCCTCGCCCGCGCCGATGGCCGGGAACCAGCCGAGCCGGATCGAGAAGATCAGCAGCAGGTAGATTGCGATGACGAAGGATGGCACCGCCATGACCGAGACCGACAGGACCGAGCCGATCCGGTCGAACAGCCCGCCGCGATGGGTGGCGGAGACCACGCCGAGATGGATGCCCGGCACCACCGCGACCAGCATCGCGCCGGCGATCAGATACAATGTGTCGGGCAGTTGCGACAGGATGACGCGCAGGACCGGCGTGCCCGAGATCGCGTCCTGCCCGAGGTCGCCGCGCAGGACCGCCCCGAAATAGCGCAGGATCTGCACCCAGACAGGCTGGTCGAGGCCGAGGTTGACGCGATAGGCCTCGACCATGGCCTCGCTGGCGCGGGGGCCGAGGGCAGCGCGGACCGGATCGCCCGGTACCGCGTGCATCATCACGAACATGGCGGCGATCACCGTGAGGATCACGACAATCGCGAGGGTTGCGCGCCTGACGATATAACCGAACATCCCGGAAGATCAGACGCGCTTGAAACGGGACAGGATCGGCCAGCCGTCCGGGCGCATCGCCGCGGAAATACCCGCCCCCGTCAGGGTGCCGACCGGCTCGTAGGTCAGGTAGACCACATCGCCGGAGTCTTCGAGCAGTTCCTGCATCCGGACATACATGTCCTGCCGCTTTGCCGGATCCATCTCGACCACGGCATCGGCGTTCAGCCGGTCGAATTCGGCATTGCTGAAGCGCTGCCAGTTCCAGACGCCCACCTGGTCGGTGGTGAACCACATCGTGGCCCAGCTTGGATCCGGCTGCATGGCGAAGCTGAACAGGAACAGTTGCAGATCCTTCCAGCTGTCGCCGTCGGCCTCGATGCCGAGGCTCCAGAAGCTGCCGCTTTCGTGCTGGTCGATGCGGACGGTGATGTCGATATCGGCGAGCATCGCCTGGATGATCTGCGCCGCGGCCAGATCCTCGGCCGTCTGCTGGATGGCAAGCGAGACCTGAAGGCCGGTCACGCCCGCCTCGGCCAGCAGGGCGCGGGCGGCTTCGGGATCGTAGTTGAAGCTGTTCTCGGTCCGGTTGCCGACAAGGCCCGGGGCAATGATCCCCGCCGCGGGCTGTGCGGCCCCCAGATAGGCGGCCTCGACCACGGCCTCGCGCGAGATGCCGTGCTGGATCGCCCGGCGCACCCGCTGGTCGGCCAGGGACTCGTTGGCCTCGTTCATGCCCATCCAGTAGTAGTTCAGCGCGGTGAATTCGTCGAAGGTGGCGCCGCGCGGCGGGGTGGCGGCATAGCGCGGGATCGACGAGATCGAAATCTGCGCATGATCCAGATCGCCGGCCTCGAAGCCGAGTTCGGCCGTCTTCGGATCCTCGATGGGCAGCAGCTCGATGATCTCGAAATCGACATCGAACAGCGTGAAGTCGGGGTTGCGCTCCAGCACCAGCCGGGTGCGCGGCTGCCAGTCGCGGATGCGGTAGGGACCGGAGGTGACGGGCGGCGTAGTGGTGAACCGGCCGCCGGCGGCCTCGATCGCGGCGCGGGGCAGGATGATCCCGCTGGTGGCCGGCAGGGTCGAGGTGAAAAGCGGCGCGAAGGGCTGTTTCAGGACGATGGTGCCGGTATGGCTGCCGGTCACGTCCACATGATCGAGTTGCGCCCAGTCGGCGGCATAGGGCGAGTCATTGGCCGGATCGGCGATGCGTTCCCAGGAGAACCGGGCATCCTCGGCGGTCATCTCGCCATAGTCGCCCGAGTAGCGGATGCCGGGGTTCAGTTCGAAGTCGATATGGGTGTCGTCGCGCACCGTCACGCTTTTCAGCGCGAGCGGCTTTGCCTCGAAGGCGCCGGTGCCGGTTTCGAACTGCATCGAGAAGGCATAGAGCGCCTCCATCACCAGCGCATCCGAGGCCGAGGTCCAGTAGGCCGGATCGAGGTTCGAGATATCGGCATAGAGCCGGGCGCGCAGGGTGCCGCCCGCGGCCGAGGCCTGGGCCAGGACGGGCCGGCCGCCGAGCGACAGCCCCATGGCCCCCGCAGTGAGGCCGGCGCCGAGAAAGCCCCGCCGGGTGAAGCCGTGTGTGGGGGAAGTTCCTGAGGTTCCGGTGGTCGTCGGTCGCTTGGTCATGGTCTGTCCTGTCCTGTTGGCTGTGCGCGCTGGCGCATCTTGTGATCTTGATCCCTGTCCTGTCCGGCCTATTCCCGGGCCACGCGGTCGCGATGGCTGCGGTGGAAGACGGGGCGTTCACCCTCCCAGGCGTCGGTGTCCTGGACGATGTGCCATGACGCGGCATCGCCCCACATGCGGGTGACGACGCGGGTCCGGGTCTGCCAGCCGCCGCGGCCGCAGGTCCGCTCCCAGGTCAGGTCGACGCGGGCGCTGGCCGGATCGTCGCGGCGGATCGACCAGATCTCCTCCAGATGGCTGCCCGTGACCAGACCGTGGTCGAGGTTTTCGGTCGGCGGCACTGTGCCCGAGATGATGATCCGCGTCTCGCCCGTGGTCATGTCGGTCTCGATCCGCTTGCTTTCCTGGCCCTCGCCATGCCGCTTCAGCGGCAGCGGCGGCGCGCCTGCCGGCGGGGGGAATTCAACCTCGTCTCCGGCGGCGGTCGGGCGCACCGGCAGGTCGAGATGGCCGCCGATGATCGTGGCCGTCACCGGTTCGGGCTCGGGCCAGAGGAAGGGCCAGTAGCTGGTCGAGACCGCGACCCGCAGGCGGTGGCCGGCGGGCAGGCGATAGGCGATCTGGTCGAGATCGAGCGCGATGTCGTAGAACTGCCCGGGCACCAGCGGCTCCGTCACCTCATGCGAGGTGCGGTGCCGCAGGTTCAGCATGCCGAGGGTGATCAGCGCCGAGGTGCCGTCGGGGCGCAGGTCGTTCAGGCGGACGGTGATCTGCGCCCGTGGCCGGTCCGCCGCGATGCGCAGCGCCAGCCGCGGCGCGCCGACGATATCGGTCGTCTCGCGCATCGGTCCGGAATCGAAACAGGCCGACAGCGCGTCATCGAGGCGCTGGTCGTCCGGCAGTTCCCCCGGGCCGAAGCCGAAGGGAAAATATTCGCCCGCGCCCATGCCGACCGCCGTCGAGGGCACGGCCTGCTGGCTGAAGGTTTCGGGTGCTCCGCCCAGCCGACCGAAGCCCAGATGCAGCCGGCGGGCCGCGATCCGGGGCGAGGGCCATTCCGCCTCGGCGATCCAGCGGCCGGGCCGATGTTCGATGCTGGTCGCGGGGCGCAGGCTGTCCATCAGCCAGGCGGTATAGACGGGCTCGCGCTCGACACCGTTGTCGATGCCCTTCAGCCAGCGATCCCACCAGCGCAGCGCCTCTTGCAGAAAGCCGATGCGCGGCCCCGGCACCGCCATATGCGGATATTTGTGGTTCCACGGCCCGACCAGCGCCCGTACCGGCGCCTTCAGATTGGCGGCCAGATGCGTGGGCGTGTTGCGATAGCCGTCGTGCCAGCCACCGATGGCGAAGACGGCGGCCCCGATCGCATCGTAGTCCTCGCAGACCGAGCCGTGTTTCCAATAGGCGTCGCGTCGCGGATGTTCGTGCCAGGTGCGGACGAGGAAGGGCGCCTTCTCCAGCCGTTCAAGCCAGATCTCGCGCCACCTGTCCCCGACGAGGGCCGGATCCGGCGGTGTCGAGAACCACGAGGCGGCCGTCGCCGCCCAGGCGATGCCCTCGCCCATCGCGCAGCCGCCCTTGAAATGGATGTCGTCGGCATAGCGGTCCACCGTGGAGCAGAGCGTGATCACCGCCTTCAGCGCCGGTGCGCCGTTGGCCGCCGCCTGCAGGCTGTTGAAGCCGCCCCAGGAGATGCCCATCATCCCGACCGCGCCCGAACACCAGGGCTGCCGGGCAAGCCAGGCGATGACCTCCTGGGCGTCCTTCATCTCCTGCGGCGAATATTCGTCGTCGAACAGCCCTTCGGATTCGCCGTGGCCGCGCTGGTCGACCCGGACGCAGACATAGCCCTGCCGGGCCATCCAGGGATAGCCGATCTGGTCGCGGTTCGCGGTTCCGTCGCGCTTGCGATAGGGAATGTATTCAAGGATGGCCGGCAGCGGCGTCGCCTCTGCCGCCTTGGGCATCCAGATGCGGGCCGACAGGCAAACCCCGTCGGACATCGGAATGCCCATATGCGGGATTTCAACAAGCTCGTCCGTCATCGTCGCCGTGCCTCCGACCGGGATATCCGGGAATCATCGGCGGACGGCGGCGGCTTGCCAATTTCACGGTTTTCTGCGAGTTTGAGCGTGTTTCCGTCAATCCACTCAAAAGAGCGTAAATTGACCCGGAGAACGTCCCGCACTCCCGAATATTTCTCGGACAACCTGCGGCGGCTCTGTGCGATGCAGCCCTCCGTTTCCGCGATCTGCCGCGATATCGGCATCAACCGGCAGCAGTTCGAGCGCTATCTGACCGGCGCGGCGATGCCCTCGGCCCATAATCTGCGCCGGATCTGCGCCTATTTCTCGGTGGAGGAGGCGCAGCTTCTGGCCGGGCCGCGCCCGTCCGGCGGCCGGCCGATCAACCGCGACAGTCTGGATGCCGCCTCTCCCTTCGCGCAGGCGCTGCGCAGCCAGCCCGGGGAGTTGCCGCTGCTGCGCAATTACTGCGGCAGCTATCAGTATCACTTCCTGACGCCCTCCTGGCCGGGGCGCATTCAGGTCAGCGTGTTGCAGATCTACGAGCAGGAGCGCCGGATCCTGACCCGCTATCTCGGCCGCGTGCGCGATCCGATCTATGGTACGGTCACGCGGTCGCGGTTCGACGGGCAGGCGGTGCTGCGCGGCGACCGGATTTTCCTGATGGAATATTCCCGCGGCGTCGTCGACAGTTTCGCCCAGACGATCCTGTTTCTGACCCATCGCCATTCGGCGAATTACATCACCGGCATGGCCTTCGGCATCGGCTGGCACCCGCATCGCAGCCCCTTCGCCTCGCATCTGATCCTGCGCCGGCTGCGCCCCAACCAGTCGTTGCAGGAGGCCGTGGCGCAATGCGGCCTTTATGCGCCCGACAGCCGGGCACTGGATCCGATCGTGCGCAATCATTTCACCCAAGGGGCGGCGCCCTATGTCACCGCTCATCTCTGACCGCTTCGGAGCGCGGGTGCCGGCCATTGCCTGATTCCCGCGGGGCGGTGCGGTTTTCCGTCAAGCGGATGGCGCCGGGTCATGGGGCCGCCACAGACCGCGCGGACAGGTTCGCGTCTGCTGTCCGGCGGGGGGGGTGGCCGGAAATGCCTTTGCATTGAACGGACAAGGCCATTTCCCGTGCGCGCTGTTGCATGCGCCCGCTCGCGGAACAGGTGCCGGAATCCTGCCGGGACGGGGGAGCCGGAAAGTTCCGTCTTGACGTGTAAACGTTTTCATGCTGACTCTCCCGGCGAGAAGGACATCGGCGCGAACGTAGATCACCGTCCTGTCTGGCCCGGCCGGACTTCGGCCCTGTGGCCGATGGATCCCCCGCTGACGGCGGCGTGGTCGGGTTGCGCCCGATGGATCGGGAAAAAGGGCGGCACGGCAATGACCATCGAACTTCAGGACCGCAAGGCGAAAGCCTCCACCCTTCTGACCGAGGGGCCGCGATTGAAGGATTTCGACTGGCGCAAGCCCCGCCCGGCCGGGACCATCATGCGCCCGGAACGGCTGGCGGCGTGCTTCCCCGGGGCGCTCAGCTTCGCGCGGACGCTGTTCGACCGTTTCGCGGAAACGCAGTGGAAGCTTGAAAAGGTGCGGATCGATTTCGATGCCGATGGCAAGGGCGAACTGCTCTACCGGCTGACGGACGGGCGCCACGACCTGCATTTCTTCGTCATCTCGAACTTCTATTCCGCCGGGGACAAGGCAGACCGCAGCTACAACATGAACTGGGACGGCACCGCCGCCCTGTGCGAGGGCCAATGGTCCCCCGCGCGCGAGGATTTCCTGCGCCGCGAGATTCCGAAGCAGCGTTTCGGCCGGCTGGATCATCAGACGCTGGCCTATACCCGCGGCAACCGCAGCGGGCGCATCTTCGACCATGTGGTGGAAAGCCTGGCCGAGGGGCAGCAGCCCGACGGCAGCCGGCTGGCGGCGATCGGCTATATCTTCCGCACGACCGGCTTCACCGCCAACGGCTTCATCAGCATGCGCTCCTACCTGGGGATGGAGGAGAACCACATCCTGGCCGGCCCCTATCACGCCCAGATGTGCAGCGCCTTCCTGATGCGGGAATATGTGGCCGATCTGGTCGATGCGATGGCAAAGGCGCGCAATCCCGCGGCGGCGAAGCTGTCGCCCGAGATGCGGCGCTATCTCGGGATCGGCAATTCGGCCGGTCTGGGGCTGACGCCGTTCGTCTACAACCACCCGATGATGATCCACCACTGGACGCGACAGCGCGAACTGGCGCTGGCCGAGGCTAGGGCGACGCCGGTGGCGGCAGGGGATGCCGCCGTCGCCCGCTTTGCCGGACTGGTGCGCAAGGCGCAGCGCTTCTTTCTGGAGGATCCGCGCGACGGCAACCAGATCTTCCTGCCCTATGAGGTGATCTCGCGCGAGATGGGGCTGCTTCTTGCCTGGTTCGAGGCGCTGCCCGACCTGCCGCCGGACCTGTGGTGCCGCGTGGCGCAATGGGCCGAGGACAACCTGCAGTTCGAGACCATCGAGGCGGTCAATGTCATCCTGCTGGAGCTTTACCCCGGCAAGATGGCGGCCTTCACCCGCGACCTGACGGTGGACGAGGCGCTCGATTTCGATCCCGCGGCCAGCGTCGGCGACCTGCGGCGCCTGATCGACGGATCCTATGGCTGGATGGCGGCGGACTACGCCGATATCCTCGATCGGTCGCCGCGCTTCTGGTACATGTCGACCGAGGCCCCCTACGAGCCGCGGATCGGCCAGCGCGGGCCGCTGCCGGATTACGAATTCGAAAGCAACATGGACGCGCCCCGCCGCTTCGGGATGCTGCGGCAGGCGCTGGAAGGGGCCGGCGACGGCGACAGCCTTGCGGCCTTCCTGCTGGCCCGGCCCGACCTGCGCAATATCGTCAACCGGCTGTGGAGCCTGCGCGATTGCGCCTATGCCGATATCCGCGACAACACGCTGCGGGCCGACTACAACCCGGCGCCGGCCACGCGCTTCATGCTGTCGCATTACGGCATGGACAAGCTCGATGCCTCGCCCCGCGGGGTGCGGGGCGTTCTGATGCAGGGCGCGCCGATCGCCGAGGATCTGGAGGCGCGCAACCGTGGCGACTGGCCCTTCCCGCTGGCGCCGGGCGCGGCCGAGGGCCCCTCGACGGTAGAGCCCTACCGGGCGCCCATCGACCAGCGCGCGACCGCGCTGCGCAAGCTGGAGGTCTGGAAGGAAACCGATTTCGGCGACGAGGTGATGATCGCGCCGGTGGAACTGCTGCGCTGGAACCAGCGGGCATTGCAGGTTGGCGGCGCAGAGCTGGGCCATGCGATCCGCTGCGGCGACCTGCTGCATCTTTACGAAATCTGCTTCGGCGGCGGCATCCGGCTTGCCCTGGATTGTTCGGCGAAGGGAACGATCGGGATCGGCCCGGTTTCGGTGCGCGCGGCAGGCGAGGGCGGCTTTGCGCTGGACCCCGTGCCGGGCGAATCGGCCGCGCTGCTGGCGCCTTCGCTGCTGGACTTCGCCTGCAAGGGCGCTGCGGAGGCTGGTCGCGGGCTGGCCTTCGCCCGGGGTGTCAGCCATGCCGTGCTGGCCGATGTGCTGCCGCTCTGGGCCGACCGGCGCGGCTGCGACTGTGCGGTGCTGCGGCGGCAGGAGACCGGCTGGCATGTCGTCGTCGGGCAGGGCGAGGGCGAGGGGCTGGTGCTGCACACCGCCATGGCCCGGGCGGCCGCCGAGGTTCTGGACGGGCTGCCCGCAGAGGCGGAGACCGCGGATCTGATGGTGCTGTGCTGGCGGCGGGACGGCAGCGCCACCATCGCCACCGCCGCCGCCCGGCACCTGACGGGCGGGGAACGCATCCCCACCGGCGCGCGGATCGCGGCGGCCTATCGCGGCGGCCTGCGGGTCTCGCTGAAGGCGCTGGAGACCCTGCGCGACACGGCCTTCCTGACCCTCGTCCCCGTCGAGATCGAAGCGCCGATCTCGACCGAATAGCGCGATTTCCATGACAGGTGCCCGGATGGCTGGCCAGAAGACCCAGGATGTAATCGTTTCCGTCGATGTGGGCGGGACCTTCACCGATGTCGTGCTGCAACGCGGCCGCGACCGCGTGACCGGCAAGGTGCTGACCGATGCCGCCCATCCCGACCGCGGCATTCTGGCCGGGGTGGAGATGCTGCTGGAACGGCAGGGCGTGGCGCCGGCCGAGGTGACGCTGTTCCTGCACGGCACCACGCTGGCCACCAATGCGCTGATCGAGCGCAAGGGCGCGGTGACGGCGCTGCTGACCACCGAGGGCTTTCGCGACAGCATCGAGATCGGCTACGAGGACCGCTTCGACCAGTACGACATCTTCATCGAGAAGGCCCGGCCTCTGGTGCCGCGCACCCTGCGCCACACCGTGCGGGAAAGGATGCTCGTCGGCGGCCGGATCGACACGCCGCTGGACGAGGCGGGCGTGCTGGCCTTTGCCGATGCCCTGCCCGGGCTGGGGGTGGAAAGCGTAGCGGTCGGCTTTCTGCACAGCTATGCCAATCCCGCGCATGAGGAGCAGGCGCGCGACCTGATCCTGTCGCGCTGCCCCGATATTTCGGTGACGCTTTCGTCCGAGGTCTGCCCGGAGGTGCGCGAATACGAACGCTTCACGACCGCGACCGCCAATGCCTATGTCCAGCCGCTGATGCGGCGGTATCTGCGCGGGCTGGAACGCAGCCTCGACCAGCGCGGATATCATTGCCCGGTGCTGCTGATGACCTCGGGCGGCGGGCTGACCACCATCGCCACCGCCTGCGACTATCCGATCCGGCTGGTGGAATCCGGCCCTGCCGGCGGGGCGATCCTTGCCGTGGGCACGGCGCGCGACATGGGGCTGGGGGATATCCTCTCGTTCGACATGGGCGGCACCACCGCCAAGATCTGCCTGATCGATGGCCTTCAGCCGCAATCCTCGCGCGCCTTCGAGGTGGATCGGCAATACAATTACATGAAGGGCAGCGGCCTGCCGATCCGCATCCCGGTGATCGAGATGGTCGAGATCGGCGCCGGCGGCGGCTCCATCGCCGGGATCGACGATCTGGGGCGGCTGGCGGTCGGGCCGGAAAGCGCGGGGTCCACGCCGGGACCGGCCAGCTATGGCCGCGGCGGCGACCGGCCCACTGTGACGGATGCCAACCTGCTCTTGGGCAAGATCGACCCCGCGGGTTTTGCCGCCGGAACGCTGCCGCTGGACGCCGCCGCCGCCCGCGCCGCGGTGGCCAGCCATGTCGGCGTGCCGCTGGCGCTGGAGATCGAGGACGCCAGCCACGGCATCGCCGAGATGGTCGAGGAAAACATGGCCAATGCCGCGCGCCGCCATGCTGCCGAAAGCGGCAAGTCGCTGGAGGGGCGCAGCCTGATCGCCTTCGGCGGCTCGGCCCCGCTGCATGCCGCGCGGCTGGCCGAGAAGCTGGGCATCGACGAGGTGATCGTCCCGCCCCATGCCGGGGTCGGCTCGGCCGTGGGCTTCCTGCGTGCGCCGATCAGCTATCAGGTGGTGCGCTCTTTCGTCGTGCAACTGTCGACGATGGATTGCGCCGCCTTCGAGGCGATGCTGGCGGGGATGGATGCCGCCGCCCGCGCGGTGGTGGAACTGGCGGCCGATGCCGCGCGGATCACCGGCAGCGGTACGGTCAGCATGCGATATGTCGGCCAGGGCCACGAATTCGAGGTGCCTCTGCCGCCGCGCCCCTTCGACGCGGCCGCGCGCGATGCGCTGCGCCGGTCCTTCACCGAGCGCTATGTCCAGCTGTTCGGCGCCGAGGTGCCGCGGCAGGATCTGGAGATCGTCGATATCGCCTGCCGGGCAGAGGCGCCGCCGGTGGTGGCGGGTGCCGCCGCCGTGGCCGCAGCGCCTGCCGCCTTCCGGCCCGAACCGCAGGCGCTGCGGCAGGTGATGGACCACGGCAGCCGCCGGATGGCCGAAACGCGCGCCTATGACCGGGCGGAGCTTGCCCCCGGGGCAGAGATCGACGGCCCGGCGATCCTGTACGAGGCCGAGACCACCACTGTCGTCACCGCCGGATTCCGCGCGGCGATAGATCCGACCGGGGCGATCCGGTTGCGCAGGAAACCGGCGTAGGGAGCACGGGCGATGATCACCGACATCGACTTCCAGATCATGTGGAACCGCCTGATCTCGGTAGTGGAGGAACAGGCGCAGACCCTGATCCGCACCGCCTTCGGCACCTCGACCCGCGAGGCGGGCGACCTGTCGGCCGGGGTCTACGACCGGCGGGGGCAGATGATCGCCCAGGCCGTCACCGGAACGCCGGGCCATGTCAATTCCATGGCCCGCACGGTGGGTCATGTGCTGGCGAAATTCCCCGCCGAGACGATGAAGGAAGGCGATGTCTTCATCACCAACGATCCCTGGATGGGCACCGGCCATCTGAATGACATCGTGGTCGTCACCCCCGCCCATCTGGAAGGGCGGCTGATCGGCTTCTTTGCCTGCACCCTGCATGTGGTGGATATCGGTGGGGCGGGCAGCAGCCGGTCCTTTCAGGTCTACGAGGAGGGTATCCGCATCCCCATCGTCCGCCTGGTCGAGGCCGGGACCTTCAGCGAGACGCTGCTGGACACGATCCGCGCCAATGTGCGCGAGCCGGTGGAGGTGCTGGGCGACATCCGTTCCGAAGTGGCGGCGAATGCGGTCGCCTGCCGCCGGCTGGCGCGGATGATGCGCGAATTCGGCCTGGCCGATCTGGAGGCGCTGTCGGACTACATCCTCACCCGTTCGAAACAGGCGATCCTGACGCGCATCCGCGCCCTGCCGCGCGGCACGTTCGAGAACTGGATGACGACCGACGGCATCACCGGGCCGATCACGCTGAAGGCGCGGGTCACGGTGGGCGAGGACGGGCTGGATGTCGAATATTTCGACTGCCCGCCGGTGGTCGAACTGGGGTTCAACGTGCCCTATTGCTATACCGATGCCTATACCTGCTTCGGGCTGCACTGCGTGGTGGCGGCCGATGTGCCGAACAATGCGGGCTCGCTGTCGGCGATCCGGGTGCATGTGCCCGAGAACACCATGCTGAACGCGCCCGATCCCCTGCCGGTCACGTCGCGGGCGCTGATGGGGCAGTTGCTGCCCGACCTGATGCTGGGCTGCCTGGCGCAGATCGTGCCCGAGAAGGTGATGGCCGAGGGCTCCGCCAGGCTGTGGAGCGTCGGCATCGCCGGCGGGCTTGGCCGGGTGAAGGCGGATCCGGCCCTGCTGGCCGGCAGCCGGCGCTTCGAGGTTTCGGTCTTCCAGAGCGGCGGCATGGGCGCGCGTTTTGCCCAGGACGGGCTGTCCGCGACGGCCTTTCCCAGCGGCGTGCGCAACATCTCGGTGGAGCTGACCGAGACCTATGCCCCGGTGGTGTTCCGCCGCAAGGAATACCGGCAGGATTCGGGCGGCCCCGGCCGCAGCCGCGGCGGCCTTGGCCAGAGCGTCGAGATCGCGGGCACCAGCGCGCTGCCCTTCGCCGTCTCCACCTCTTTCGACCGGATCCAGTTTCCGGCGCGGGGCAGGGCCGGCGGCCATGCGGGGGCTCGCGGCTATCTGGGCAAGTCGACCGGCGAGGTGCTGCCGGGCAAGGGCTATCACCAGATCGACGCCGGCGAGAGCATCGTGATCGAGATCCCGGGCGGCGGCGGCTATCACGACCCGCGAACCCGCGACCCCGCGCTGGTGGCGCGCGACGTGCGCAACGGCCTGGTCTCGGCCGAGCAGGCGCGGGCGGCCTATGGCGTGGCCCTGACCGCCGAGGGCGCGGTCGATGCCGAGGCGACGCGCGCCCTGCGCGCCGGGGCGGGGGCGACCTGAGATGACCGATACCGCTACCGCCCTGCGCCAGAGCGTCTTCGTTTCCGCCGGCGACCTGTCCGCCGAACTGGCCGGGTCGCGGCCGCCGGTGCTTCTGGACCTGCGCTTTCGCACCGACGACCATGACCGGCGGCATTCCTATCTGGCGGGCCATATCCCCGGCGCGGTCTATGTCGACCTGCAGCGCGAACTGGCGGGCGATCCGGGCGGGTTTCGCGGCTACCGGCCGCTGCCGCGGATCGAGGATCTGCAAAGCGCCGCGCGCGGCTGGGGGCTGAACGACGACAGCGACGTGGTGGTCTATGATGACGACACCGGCCTTCAGGCCGGTCGCGCCTGGTGGGTACTGCGCTGGGGCGGGATGAAATCCGTGCGGATGCTCGATGGCGGCTATGATGCCTGGCTCAGGGACGGCCTGCCGGTGACGCAGGAAATTCCGGCGCCCGCGCCGGGCAATGTCACGCTGACGGAGGGGAACCTGCCGCAGTTCGGCGCCGGGCGCGCGCCCTGGTATGTCCGCAACGGCGTCTTGCTGGATTCGCGCGGCCCCGACAATTATCGCGGCGGTCCGACCGCTCCTGACGCGCCGCGCCGCGGCCATATCCCGGGGGCCACCCACGCCCCCACATTCGAGAACCTGGATGCCGAGGGGATGCTGCGCCCGGCCGGCGAATTGCAGGCCCGGTTCGAGGCGCTTGGCGCCACGGGCAACCAGCCCATCGGCGTCTATTGCGGCGGCGGCGTCTCGGCGGCGCATCAGATCGCGGTGTTGGCCTCTCTGGGCATTCCGGCGGCGCTGTTCCCGGGATCCTGGTCGGCCTGGCAGAGCGATCCGCTGCGCCCGGTGGCCCGCGGCGCGCAGCCTTGGGGCGGCAGCGAGGGAGAACAGGAATGAACGCCGTGAACCTGCGCCCGACGACGCGCATCCTGCATTCCGGCCACGATCCGCGCGACAGCCATGGCGCGGTCAATCCGCCGGTCTACCACATGTCGACGATCCTTTCGCCGGATTACGACGCCTGGTGCAACCGGCTGTCGGCCCCGGTGGTCTACGGCCGCAGCGGCAGCCCGACCACCATGGCGCTGGCCCGTGCGCTTTCGGCGCTGGAAGGGTCCGAGGACACGCTGCTGGCGCCGTCGGGCGTGGCGGCCATCGCGCTGGTCCTGTCGGCCTTTGCCGGGCCTGATCGCGAGATCCTTGTAACCGATGCGGTTTATGAACCCGTGCGCAAGTTCGCGGCCGGGCCGCTGGCACAGTACGGCACCACGGTGCGGTTCTACGACCCGCAGGATCCGGTGGGGCTGGAGGCGCTGATCACCCCGCGTACCGCGCTGATCTGGCTGGAAAGCCCGGCCTCGCAGACCTTCGAGATGCAGGATCTGCGCGCCGCCGCCGACATTGCCCGCCGCCACGGCATCGTCAGCGCCACCGACAATACCTGGGCGACCGGCTATTTCTGCAAGCCGCTGGCGCTTGGCGTCGACATCTCGGTGATGGCGGCAACGAAATACATCGGCGGCCATTCCGACCTGATGATGGGCGCGGTCAGCGCCTCGGGCAAGGTGCTGGAGCGGCTGAGCGATTTTTCCGACCGCTATGGCTACTGCGTCTCGGGCGACGATGCCTATCTGGCGCTGCGCGGGCTGCGCACCCTGCCGCTGCGGATGGACAGGCATTATACCAGTTCCATCCTGGTTGCCCGGGCGCTGGCCGATCTGGCCGGCGTGCGCCGCGTCATGCATCCCGCGCTGCCGGGCGATCCCGGACATGCGCTGTGGCAGCGCGATTTCACCGGCGCCTCGGGGCTGTTCGGCTTTGTCCTCGAGTCCCGCGATGAGGATGTGATGCGCCGCTTTTTCAACGGTTTGCGGCTTTATGGCATGGGGGGAAGCTGGGGCGGCTATGAAAGTCTGCTGATCCCGACCTGGCCCGAGAAGAACCGCAAGATCCGCCAGTGGGAGCCGGGCGGGCAGACCATGCGCATCCATGTCGGGCTGGAACAGGTGGACGACCTGCTCGAAGACCTCAACCAGGGCATCGCGTCCTGGAATGCCGGAACGTGACCCCTTCCCCCTACGCCGACGCGCGGCGTACGAAGCTGCGGCGCACCACCGTGCGGCGGGGCACGCCCTGCTGGCCGGACAGCAGGTCGCGCACCACCAGCGACACCTCGAGCGGGCTGGAACTGAGCGTGGTCAGCGCTGGCCGCAGATGCGCGGCCCAGGGGCTGTTGCCGAAGCCGATCACCGCAACCTCCTGGGGCACCGCGACGCCATGGTCGTAAAGCGCCGCCATCGCCCCCATCGCCAGTTCGTCGCTGCCGCACTGGATGGCGCGGAACTTCAGCCCGCGGCGGATGGCCTGGTCGACCGCGGCATAGCCGGCGGGCGAGCGGTAGTAGAAGTCCCAGGTCAGGTCGGGGTCGACCGCCAGCCCGGCATTTTCATGGGCGCGGAGATAGCCGGCCCGCCGCTCCTGCCCGATGCGCGAGGTGGCGTGGCGGCCAAGATAGGCAACCGGCGTGCGGCCGGACTCGATCAGGAAGCGCACCGAGGTTTCGGTGGCCGCCGCGTCGTCATGCAGAACCGAGGCGATATCGAGATGGCTGAGATCGTAGTCGATCATGATCGTGGCGATGTCCTGCTGGGCCAGCCTTGCGGCCTGTTCGCGCATCTCGTCGTGGTTGAGTTGTTCGGACGTGGAAACGATCAGGGCGGAGATGCCGAACCTTTCGGCCTCCTGGAACAGGGCCGACACCCGGTCGGTGTTGTGGGAAAGATTGTAGAGGAAGAAATCCAGTCCGATGGTGTGAAGCGCCTTTTGCAGGTGCTTCGTCATCGAGGCCTCCTCGCTCTGCTCGATATCACTGACGGCGAAGGCGACCGTGCTGGACTTGCGAAACCGCAGGGTCTGCGCCGCCTTATTCGGCGTGAAATCAAGCCGGGCGATCGCCTCCATCACCCTTTCCCGGGTTTCGGGCAGGACATTGGCCGTGCCGTTCAGAACGCGCGAGACCGTGGCGATCGAAACGCCGGCAAGCCTTGCAACATCGACAACGGTCGTCATGCGGGCATTCCCTGCATCGTCGGCCCCGGTCTCCTGATCCCGAACGGAACGGTAACTATCCGATCCGGAAAAGTAAATCGAGTGCCTGGCCCGCGCTCGGACGACCTGCGCCCGGCATGCGGCCGGGGGCGGCAAGGCAACGGGCCGCGGCCGCCCGCAGGGGGGCGGCGCCAAGTAACCTCAACAGGAAGGGCTCTGGAATGACTGTCTTCATTCGATCTCTGGGAAAGCTGGCCGCAGCCTTGTGCTGTGTCTCGCTGCTCGGTCTGCAGCCGGTGACGGCCCAGACGGAAACGCCGGTTCAGGGCGGTACGCTGTCCTATTATCAGGACCTTGAACCCGATGACTGGAACCTGACCCATCTCTGGCCGACGCCGCTGCTGGTGCTGGCCGGCAACGTGGTAGACCGGCTGGTCTATTTCGGCGATGACGGCGCCTATCATCCCTGGCTGGCCAAGTCCTGGGACATCAGCGCGGATGGCAAGGAATATACCTTCCACCTGCGCGACGACGTGACCTTCCAGAACGGCGAGAAGTTCGACGCCCATGCCGTGGCCGCCAACCTGGACGCCTGGAAGAACGACCCCAACACCTCGACCCTGATCGTTGCCGGGGTTTCCGGCTATGAGGTGATCGACGACTATACGATCAAGCTGATCTTCTCGCGGGTCAGCGCGCAGGGGATGTGGGTGATCAGCGTGCCGGCCTTCGGCTTTCTCGCGCCGGAATCCGTCACCACCTATTACAACGACCTGAGCGCCGACCCGACCAAGATGATCGGCACCGGCCCGTTCAAGATCACCGGCTATACCCGCGGCCAGAACCTGATCATGGAGCGCAACCCGGATTACGCCTGGGCGCCGGCAGAGGTGCCGAACCAGGGTCCGGCCCATCTGGACGGGATCAAGGTCAGCTTCGCCCCCGATCCGACCGTGCGTCTTGGCGTGCTGAACAGCGGCGAGGCCGATCTGATCGCCAACGTGCCTGCGCTGTTCGTGCCGCAGCTTGAAGCCGCGCAGAATATCTCGGTCTGGGAACAGAAATCCCCCGGCCTGCCCTACCACCTGGACCTGAACGTGCAGAAGCCGCCGCTGGACGATGCGCGGGTGCGGACCGCGCTGCGGGCCTCGTTCGATCTGCCCTCGGCGCTGCAGTCGATCTATTTCGGCAAGCGCGAGCAGGCCTGGACCGCGCTGTCGCCGGCCACGCCGCTGGCGGGCGCCTATAACGAGACGCTGGAAGGCAAGTGGTCCTTCGACCCGGCCGAGGCCGCCCGGCTGCTGGACGAGGCCGGCTGGACCGAGCGCGATGCCGATGGCTATCGCGTCAAGGACGGCCAGCGGCTGACGCTGAACTGGACCGTGCGCGCCTCGCTGGTCGAGGACCAGCGCGACGTTCTGGCCGAGGCGCTGATCTCGATGGCCCGCGACGCGGGGATCGAGCTGAAGCGGGCGCCGGTCGACAGCGGCGTCTACGAACAGCAGATGCAGAGCGGCGACTATCACGTCACCGACCGCACGATGACCACGCCGGATGTCTATATCCTGCGGCGGTCCTTTGCTTCGGACATGCTGCCGGACAACGGGGTGAACTATTCCCGCGTCACGCTGCCCGAGGTGGATGCGGTCGTTGATCCGCTGATCAGCAGCAGCGACAATGCGCTGCGCGCCGAGATGGCCCGCAAGCTGCAGGAGATGGATTTCGAGAATGTCTGGGAAATCCCGCTCTATGTCCGCAGCAACTTCTTCGGGTCGAGCGACAAGGTGCAGGGGCTGAGCTTTGACAATTCGGGCTGGCTCGGTTCGTTCCAGTCCGCCTGGCTGGTGCCCTGATCCCTTCCCGACCCGCCCGACCTTCGGGTCGGGCGGGCCTGCGCCCCGCGCCGAGGAGCCGACTGCCGTGCTGCATTCCATCAGGACATCCTTCCTGGCCTCCCTGCTGATCAAGGTGGTCCTTGTCACCTGGGTGGCGGCCAGCATCACCTTTGCGGTGATGCATGCGACCCCCGGCACCTATGCCGACCTGCTGCTCAGCGATCTGGCGCAATACGGCCTGACCGCCGAACGGCGGGCCGAGATCATTGCCGTCTACGGTTTCGACAAGCCGCTCTGGCAGCAATACCTGCTGTATCTGTCGAAGGTGTTCCACGGCGATCTGGGGATGAGCTATGCGCTGGCGCAGCCGGTGCTGGATCTGATCCTGGCCCAGTTGACGCCCACGCTTTACCTTGCCGGCAGCGCCATCGTGCTGTCGCTGGGCATCGCCATCCTGGTGGCCATCGCCACCCTGCGGGCCGGCCGCTTCGGCCGGATGCTGTCGAGCATCTGCGAGGTGGTGGTGGTCTCGATCCCGAATTTCTGGCTGGGCCTGATCCTGCTGACCTGGCTGTCCTTTCGCCTCGGATGGTTCCCGGCCTCGGGGGCGGGCAGCTTCGCCTCGCTGGTGCTGCCGGCGCTGACGCTGGGCATCCCGATGGCGGGCACCTTCGTTCAGATCCTGCGGCCCGAGTTGCAGAAAGAGATCAACGCGCCCTATTTCATCACAGCGCGCGCACGGGGCCGCGGCTTTCATGCCGTCGTGCTGCGCCATGCGCTGCTGCATGCGATCCTGCCGGTGCTGACGCTCTCGGCCTCCTACTTCGCCATCCTGATCAGCGGCTCGGTCATCGTCGAGAACCTGTTCGGCCGGCCCGGGATCGGGCGGCTGATGCTGAATGCGGTGCTGGTCAAGGATGTGCCGCTGGTCTCGGGCATCGTGATCCTGTCGGCCGTCACCTTCGTCGTCATCAACCAGAGCGTGGACCGGCTGATCCTCTGGATCGACCCGCGCATCGAAAGACACTGACCCCGCAAGGGGCAGCGGCAGCCGGGACCGGCGTTCAGGAGAATTGGGATGTCTCGAAACCAACTGGCAATCAGCGGCCTGATCTGGGGCGCGCTTGTCCTTGCCGCCCTGTTTCCGGCGCTGTTCACCGGCTATGATCCGCTGCAATCGAACCCGATTGCAGCGCTGAAGCCGATCGGGACCGAGGGGCATCTGCTCGGCACCGACTACCTCGGCCGCGACGTCTGGGCGCGGCTGGTCTATGGCGCGCGCTCTGCCATCGGCATGGGGCTTGGCGCGATGGCCATTGCCGCGACGGTAGGCGTGCTGCTGGGGCTGCTGGCGGGGCTCGGCGGCAAGTGGCTCGACAACCTGCTGAACGGGCTGTTCGACATCCTGTTCTCCTTTCCCGACCTTCTGCTCGCCCTGCTGATGATCACCATGCTGGGTGCGGGCAGCCTGAATGCGCTGGTCGCGATCGGCATCGCCGGCATCCCCTCTTTCGCGCGGCTGATGCGGGGCGAGATCCGGCGCATCCGCAACAGCGAATTCGTGCAGTCCTCGGTCGCCCTGGGCGTGCCGCGCTTCACCAACATCTGGCGCCACATCATCCCCAATGCCCTTGGCCCGGTGGCGGTGCTGGCCTCGCTTTTCGTCGGGCGGGCCATCACCTACGGCGCCTCGCTCAGCTTTCTCGGCCTCGGGCCGGCGCGGCCGACGCCGGAATGGGGCCTGATGCTGGCCGATGCCCAGCTTTACCTGAGCATGGCGCCGGGCCTTGCGCTCTTTCCCGGCCTGGCGATCACCCTGGCGGCCGCCGGATCGGTTCTGTTCGCCCGCTCGATCCGGAGGACTGCAGAATGACGACTGTCCTTTCTTCCGCCCTGCCGGTGGAGCCGCTGGTCCGGGTCGAGGGGCTGACCATCGAACTGGGCGGGCGCAAGCCGGTCCGGCTGGTGCAGGATCTGTCGTTCTCGATCCGGCCGGGCGAATGCCTGGGTCTGGTGGGGGAATCCGGCTCTGGTAAGTCGCTGACCAGCCGGGCGCTGATCGGGCTGAATGCGCCGGTGCTGCGGCAATCGGCGCGGCGCTTCGACATCCTCGGCCACGATTTCCGCGCCGTGTCCGAGTCGCGCTGGCAGGCGCTGCGCGGCACCGCCATCGGCTATGTGCTGCAGGACGCGCTCGGCGCCTTCGATCCCCTGCGCAGCATCTTCTCGGAACTGCGCGAGACGCTGGACGCGCACCGGATCGGCCCGGCCTCGGGCCGGCGCGGCAAGGTGGTGCAGGCGCTGGAGCGGGTGGGCTTTCCCGAACCGGAAGTGCGGGCGCGGCAGCATTCCTGGCAGTTGTCGGGCGGGCTGCGGCAGCGGGCGCTGATCGCCTCGGCCATCGTCGCCTCGCCGCGTCTCCTGATCGCCGACGAACCGACGACGGCGCTGGACGTGAACATCCAGGCCCGGATCATCGACCTGTTGCAGGAGCTGAAACAGGCCGGCATGGGGCTGCTCTTCGTCAGCCACGATCTGGCGGTGGTCTCGACCGTGGCCGATCATGTCGTGGTGATGAACGAGGGCCGGGCGGTCGAACAGGGGCCGACCGCGCAGGTGCTGGAGAACCCGGCGCACGACTATACGCGGATGCTGATCGCCGCGATGCCCAGCCGGGCCCCGGTCGGCGCGCGGCTCTCGTCGGTGGCGCTGCCGCCCGGCTCGGTCTTCCAGTCGTCGCGGGTGCGCTCGGCGGGCGATGCCCCGGCGCTGTCGGCCCGCGGGCTGCACAAGAGCTACATCCTGCCCGACGGGTCGCGGGTGGGGGCGGTGCTGGACGTGTCCTTCGATCTGCAACGGGGAGAGATCCTGGGGCTGGTCGGCGGCTCCGGCTCGGGCAAGTCGACCATCGTCAAGCTTTGCATGGCGCTGGTCGAACCCGACGAGGGCGAGATCGCGCTGTTCGGCCAGCCCTGGACCAGCCTGCCCGAAAAGCAACGCACCGCGCGCCGGCCGCGCATCCAGCTGATCGCACAGGATCCGCTCGGCGCCTTCGACCCGCGCTTCACCGTGCGGCGGCTGCTGGCCGAGGTGCTGGCGATCGGCGGCGTCCCGGCGGGCGAGCATGATGCCGAGACCCGGCGCCTGCTGGCCGCCGTCGGCCTGCGCGACGAGCTGATCGACCGGCTGCCGCGCAACATGTCGGGCGGGCAGCGCCAGCGCGTCGCCATCGCCCGGGCGCTGGCCACCCGGCCCGAGGTGCTGGTCTGCGACGAGCCGGTCTCGGCGCTGGATGTCTCGGTGCAGGCGCAGATCCTCGACCTGCTGTCGCTTATCCATCGCGAGACCGGGCTGTCGATCCTGTTCATCTCGCACGACCTGTCGGTGGTGCGCCATCTCTGCGGCCGGGTGATGGTGATGCACAAAGGCGAGATCGTCGAGGAGGGAACGGCGGAGGACATCTTCTCGAACGTCCGCCATCCCTATACCCGCGAACTGATCGCCGCGATTCCGCGGATGGGCGCGGACGCCACCGCGGCGCCGGCCGCGCCATGACCGCCGGCGCCCCGCAGATTCTGGCGGCGCCGGCCGAGGCGCTGATCGACACGCCGCTGACGGTCCGGGTGACGGGCCTGGCGCCGCGGCAGGTGGTGACGATGCGCGGGCGGGTAACGATCCCGGACGGGGTGACATGGCTGTCCTGGGCCACCTTCGTCGCCGATGCGGCCGGCGGGCTGGATCTGTCGCGCGACGTGCCGCTGGCCGGAACCTACCGCATCGCCGATGCCGATGGGCTGCTGTGGTCGCTGGCGGCGCATGGGTCCGGTCAGCGCCTGCCCACCGGCGGGCGCTATGTGGAAAGCGGGTTGAAACCTTATGGCTTTCACCTGTCGCTGCAGGACATCGACGGCGGGGATCTGGCCGGTGCCACCCTGACCCGGCTGCCGGTTGCCGCCGATGTCCTGCGCCGGCCGGTGGACGAGGCGGGCGTGGCCGGCACGCTGTTCCTGCCGCCCGAGGGCCGGCGGCGGCCGCGCGCCATCATCGTGGTGCCCGGTTCGAACGGCGGGATACCGGAGCAACTGGCGGCACTCTACGCCTCGCACGGATATCCGGCGCTGGCGCTTGGCTATTTCGGCACGCGCGGAATGGGCGGGCTGCCCGAAAGCCTGATGCGCATTCCGCTGGAATATTTCGAGAATGCCATCGGCTGGTTCACCGGCCTGCCCGAAGTGGCGGGGCGGGCGCTGACCTTCGACGGCACCTCGCGCGGGGGAGAGCTGGCGCTCCTCCTCGGCTCGATGTTTTCGCAGATCGGTTCGGTCATCGCCTGGGTTCCGAGCAGCCATCTGCACCGTGCGTTCGGGCCCCCGCCCGATGGCATGACGGTGGCCGCATGGACCTGGAGGGGCGAGGATCTGCCCTTTGTCCCGCCGATCCGCCGGCTGCGCGGTTCGCGCGATGCCGATCTGGAGCACGGCGTGCCGGTGCCGCATGTCGAGGATGTCAACTGGATCGCCAGCCATCCCGAATTCGAGGCGGCCCGCATCCCGGTGGAGCGGATCGGCGGGCCGATCCTGCTGCTGTCGGGGCGCGATGACGTGATGTGGCCGGGCGCGACCTATTGCGACTGGATGGTCGGGCATCTGCGGGCCTGCGGTTTCGTGCATGAGGTGCTCCACCTCAGTTACGAGAACGCCGGCCATACCATCGGCCCGCCGGGCAGCCCCGCGACGGAACTTTTCGCCTATGCGGCCGGATCGCCGCGCAGCTTTCCGGTGGGCGGCACCCCCGAGGGCATCGCCCGCGCCCGTGCGGCCCTCTGGCCGCAGGTTCTGGCCTTTCTGGCCCGCCCCTGACCCTTGCAACCGATACGAGGACCAAAGAATGCTGATCGACGCCCTGCAATGCGGCACCTTCGACCGCCAGGTTTTCCAACGGCTGGTGGACGGCGGCTATACCTGCGTCACCCCCACGCTGGGGTTCTGGGAGGGCACGCTGGAATCGCTCGATTCCATCGGCACATGGCGCGACCTTGTGCGTGAGAACGCCGATCTGGTCCGCATCGTCCATCGCGCCGACGATATCCGCGCCTGCGAGAGGGACGGCAAGCTTGGCCTGCTGTTCGGGTTCCAGAACACCAATCTGCTGGAGGGGCGCATCCGCTATGTCGAGCTTTTCGGCGATCTGGGCGTGCGGGTGCTGCAACTGACCTACAACAACCAGAACGAACTCGGCGGGTCCTGCTATGAGGACGAGGACAGCGGCATCAGCCGCTTC